>JAHIVT010000076.1 GCA_018816555.1 Pseudomonadota bacterium | reverse complement strand
GTCTGTGAAGCGTTGCTGTCCGGTCATTGTGTCGATTGCGGGGCCTCCCTCATTATCAAAGAGCATTCCTTCAAGTGTCCTGCCTGCGGGTGGTCAGGGGAGTTTTCTTGCCCTCCCGGCTTGCCTCTGTAAGAGCATAACATTGTTAATAAGTGGAAAGCTGTCCATCATATTGGACCCTATAGATGGACACATTTTCCACTTATTGTAATATTAAAATATAAAACATGGAAAATATCATTCCATGCTGTCCACTTATTACATAATCGCTTGCGATTTTCCACTTATTGCGATATTAAAGCATATAATATGGAAAGCAAACCAAAATTCCGGCCCAATCCAAAACTCAAGCTCATGGACCAGGTGCGTGAGGTTCTCCGGTACCATCATTACGCCTACCGTACCGAACAAACCTATTGCCAGTGGATTCTCCGCTATATTTACCATTTCGGCGGCAAGACTCATCCCGCAACGCTCCAGGCCAAGGACGTGGAGAGTTTTCTTTCCCATCTTGCCACCGAGGGCAAGGTTTCAGCCTCCACCCAGCGGCAGGCTTTGAATGCGCTGGTCTTCCTCTATCGCGATGTCCTCGACAAACCTATTGACGGAGAGATCGCCCCTGTGCGCAGTAAGCGCCTGCCCAGGCCGCCCACGGTGCTGACCCAGACCGAGGTCCAGCGTCTGCTGGGAGCCATGGAGGGTAAACATGCCCTGATGGCCAGAATCCTCTACGGCGGCGGCCTGCGTCTCATGGAATGCATCCGTCTCCGCATCCAGGACGTTGATTTCGGCCAGAATCTTATCTTCGTCCGAGGCGGCAAGGGTGGCAAGGACCGGACTACCATCTTGCCCAGGAATCTCCACCAGGAGCTGCTCGCTCACATCGAGGAGGTTAAAGAACTCCATCATCAGGACCTGGAGGCCGGTTTCGGCGAAGTCCACCTCCCCGAGGCCCTGGCCAGAAAATACCTCAATGCCGCCAGGGAGACCGGCTGGCAATGGGTATTCCCGGCAGGCAAACGGTCCATTGATCCCCGTTCCGGCAAAGAGATGCGCCACCATGTTCTTGAATCCGGTCTGCAGAAGGCGGTAAAGCGGGCGGCGCAGCTGGCCGGGATACACAAGAAGATCGGCTGTCATACCCTGCGCCACAGCTTCGCCACCCACCTGCTGGAACAGGGGGTGAATATCCGGGTGCTCCAAGACCTCCTCGGCCATGCCGATGTGAAGACCACCGAGATCTACACCCATGTCATGGCCCGTGATATACGGGGTCTGCAAAGCCCGCTCGACCGCCTCTAGTCCGGCTGTTTCTCTTTCCCCCTCCCTGAAAAGGCTCATCACCACATGAGTCGCAGGTTCTCGTTTTCGAAATTGCTGTCCTTTCAATTGTCCTGACAAGATTCTTACAAGGAGTTTGAGTAATTGCCAAGAGGTAATTTGTCGCATTCTTGCGAAAACAGGAAGAAAAAGCAAAAAGCAAGGCTCTTGCCTACCGCGGCTGCAATTTGGCGATGTCGACCTTCAGGGTCTTTTCGCCGTGCAGGTCAAACAGCACCTGCGCTATTTCCCGGCGGCGGTCCGGCACCGCGGTGACCACCCCGTTTCCGAAGATGGAGTGTCTGACCAGCAGGCCCTCGGCCAGCTCGTCGATGGTCAGGATGTCCCGGTTGCTGGCCTGGGGTTTGCCCGGCTTGCCCGGTCTTTGCACCGGTTTGAGGGGTGAGTTGATGGCATTGAGATAACTGTTGGCCACGTCGATATCCTGGGCAATAATCGTTTTGCCGGCATAATTTTCTCCCTGTTGTATCGCCTCGCCCAGCCGGTTGCTTAAGCCGAGATTTGACTCATAGAGAAAGCGGCTGGCCGGAAAGTCTTCATCGGCTTTAGGCTGCGGGTAGCGGGCCTTGCCCGCTTTTTTCATTTTGCTGAATCGGCTGTCAGGCGGATGGATGAAAAAGACCTGCTGTCTGGCCCTGGTCATGGCCACATAAAAGAGCCGGCGTTCATCCTCCAGGTTGTCGAAGGTCATTTCATGGTCGTCGCTGATCAGCGGAAAGGAGCCGTCAAGAAGTCCGGGAAGGATCACCACCGGCCATTCCAGTCCCTTGGCCCGGTGAATGGAGGTGATCAGCAGTGAGTCTCCGGCCGGGGCCGCGTCCTGCTGCTGCAGTGCCCTGATTTTTTCCAGAAAAGGGGCCACGGCCAGATCCAGTCGTTTGGCGAAGCGGACAAAGGCCTGACAGGTCTTGATCCTGTTTTCCGCCGTGGCGATGCGGGAGGAGATATTGCGGTAAAAATCGAAAAGGTTCGTTTTTTTGATGACCGTCTCAAGGATTTGACCGGCTTTGGCAGAGGAGGGCAGCATACCTATTTCATGCCATGTTTCCGCGGTCTGGGTAAAGCGTTTCTGCACAAAGTGCGGGGTATCGGAGCTTGGCGCGGCAAGAATCCGTTCTATTGCCCGCTCCGGTCGGCCCGCGATATTGGCGGCAAGTTCGCTGATTTTTTCTCGTTTGACGCCGAGATGGGGATGGGTCAGCATGGCCTCGATGATGTCCGGGCGCGCGTCAGCCTCGATCTCGCCTAGACTTCCCTGGCAGAGGTGCAGGTAGCCGCTCAAAGCCTTGATCTCCGGGCAGGCGAAAACCTGCTCATGGCCGACCAGCCGGTAGGGGATATGGGCGTCCAGCAGAGCAAGCTCCACCGGCACACTCATGGCAAACATCCTGACCAGCACCGCAACATCCGCCGCGGACCTGCCCTGGGCGGCCAGTTCCTCCAGAATGGCCGGCATCGGATGGGGTTCTTTTTCCTGCAGGCAGCTCAAGGTGGTGTCTGGTGTAGTGGGGAAGGAGAGGCAGAGTTTTCGGTCGCGCAGCCGGTTGTTTACGATGAGGTGGTTGGCGGCCAGCGACAGCCGATGCCCGTAGCGGAAGGTGTAGGAGAGGGTGTAGGTGGCGGGATTCGGGAAATCCCGGGCAAAGCGTTTGGTGATGTATTCCGGTTTCGCCCCCCGCCACTCGTAGATGCACTGGTCCACATCGCCCACCACCATGACCTGGGCCCGGTGGCCGGCAATGATTTTGAGCAGTTGCTGCTGGACCTCATTGATATCCTGGTATTCGTCAACAATGATATGATCCACATGGTTGGCGGCCCAGTCCGCCAGCTGCGGGTTGCCCAGCATGGCCATGACCGGTTCATGGATGAGGTCGGCATAAGAGCGGATTTTCAGGGCCTGGCGTTCCGCCTCGAATATCTTGAAGGCCTCGATGAAATAGGAGAAGCGTTCGGCCAGTTGCAGGGAGGAAAAGAGTTTGCCCGCCGGCATGGTGTCGGATTTGACCAGGTCGATGAAGGTGAGAAATCCCTCCAGGTTTTCCCCGGACAGCCATTCCTCGCTGCCGCCGTCCTGATCAATGATCCGGCGCACCGCGCTCTTGGCCAGCTTTTCCAGCTGGTATTCCTCTGTGACCAGGGTATGGGCGGGCAGAAATTTTTTCCGGGTAAAGCTGCCCACCAGGCGCAGGCCCAGGGAATGGAAGGTGCGGACTTCCGGCGGCGACAACCCTGCCGGTTGCAGGAGTTCCTGCATGGCTGCGGCAAAGCTGTCCCTGGCCGATCTGTTGAACATGAGCACCAGCATCTGCTGCGGCGCCACCCCCTGTTCAAGCAGATGCCTGACCCGGGCCACCATGGTGGTGGTCTTGCCGGAACCGGCTACGGCGCTGACCTTGGCGTGGCCTCCCTGGTGGGCCACGATCCGCTGTTGTTCATCGGTTAGATTCATGCCTGCCGGTCACTGGTTGACTGTCTCGTAAAAAGTTTTTTTCACCACGGAGCCCACAGAGATCACAGAGAAATATTTTTTATTACAGCCAGTTTAGCTCTGTGGGCTCTGTGCTCTCTGTGGTGGATTTTGACTGTCTCGTGTTTATGCCCCTTGCGGGTAAAAACCTACTCGACAGCCGTACAGTAGTGCATGATAAGTTGCCGATTTATCGTCACGGAAATTCGGTGCCGGGACTTATGCCATCAGGGGGCATAAATATGAAGTCATCAATTTAGATGAACTCGTAAAAAGTCTTTTTTTCACCACGGAGCCCACAGAGATCACAGAGAATTTTTTTTATTACAGTCAGTTAGCTCTGTGGTCTCTGTGGTAATTTTTCAGTTTTTACGAATCCATCACTGGTTTCATTGCCCCACAAAGAGTTGCGCATCGTCAAGCAGCCCGGTAATGAGGGATTCCGGCACGGACTGGGACTGGGCCAGGGTAATGCCGCGCATGAGCAGCCCCACCTCTTCCTGGTTCAGCAGCCCCTTGGGCAGGGCCTCGCCATAGATCCATACCCCGGCTTCCGGGGCATTGATGGGCTGGTCGAGGCCGGCCCGGTCCGCTGCAGCGGCAAGCAGCGAGGAGAGGAGAAGTTCCACGGCGCTGTTCTGGCAGTTCTGTTCCATCAGCATCCGGGCCGCCTGGAGTTTTTCCGCGGCCAAGGCCGCCAGTCTGGACATGCCGCCCTGATCCGTCACCTGGCTCGCATCATAATAAGTGTGGCTGACACTCACCGGGGAGGCAGCCCCGAGCCGGCTGAGGCCGTTTAAGGTACACCGGTCAATAACCGCCACCGGCACCGTGTCGGATAGGCGGGCCGCCACCCCGTCCGCCTCGGCATCCACCCGGTCGATGACCGCAAGCAGTCCGCCGCCGGAACCGAGAATCCGTTCAATGCGTGAGCCCAGGGTCTTCTGCAGTTCTTCAATGCAATGGGCGATGGCCTCTTCAACCGCCTTGTCCGCTTCACTTTTTTCAGCCAGGGCCGGCTCAATGGCTGCTGCCGGGTCAACCGTTTCCAGGATCTCCTCAGCCCCTGCGGCTGCTTCCGCCGGATCGGGCTGCGGCGTGGTCAGGTCTTCCACCAGGGCCTCCAGCAGTTTTTTGGAGACGCCCACTACGTCCTCGGTGGCATCCTCGGCAATGACGTTGTTAAAGAGATGCTGCTTACCCTGCACCAGGGAGAGGACATGCTCTTCATAGGAATCAGCAGCCACCATGTTGATGATCTGCACCTTTCTGGTCTGGCCGAGGCGATGTACCCTGCCGTTGCGCTGTTCCAGCACCGCCGGGTTCCAGGGCACATCCAGGTTGATCAGCACCGAGCCGCTCTGCAGGTTGAGTCCCACCCCGCCGGCATCGGTGGAGAGGAAGACCTGCACGCTGTCGTCTTCGCGGAAGCGGTCCATCAGTTCGCCGCGTTTTGCCGTGGGCACCCCGCCGTGCAGGCGGACAAAACCGAGCTTCATCCGTCGCAGGCGCTCCTCAACCATCCTGGTCATCAGCTCCCACTGGGAAAAGACCACGGCCTTGAGTCCCGACTGGATGCAGAGTTCATCCAGGATATCAACCAGCTCGTCGAGTTTGGGCGAGCCCTCGGTCTTTTTGTCCACCAGTCCGGCGGCATTACATGACATGCGCGCCTGCTGCAGGGCCGCCATCAGCCGGTTCTGCTCAGTGGGAGTAAGGGGCCGTTTCCTGGCGATATCCGCGATGCCGCCGGCGGTGCACATGGCCGCGTTGTGCAGCTCAATCTGCTTGGCGGTCATCTCCACATCGAGCCGCTGGACAATGCGATCCGGCAGCTGGTCCTTCACCAGCCGGCGGTCACGGCGCAGCATGACCGGGGCAATGCGTTGCCGCAGCAGGGAAAGATTACGATAACCCAGCACCTTGCCCCGTTCGTCGGTGACGTGAAAATCGATCATGTAACGCCACAGGGGGCCCAGGATTTTGGGGTCCACCACCTGCAACAGGCTGTAGAGGTCCTCCAGCCGGTTTTCCAGGGGGGTGCCGGACAGGACAAAGGCGAAACGGCTGGACACCAGCTTGACCGCCGAGGCGATCTTGGTGCGCCAGTTCTTGATGCGCTGGGCCTCGTCCAGGATTAACAGATCCGGCCTGAGGGTTTCGTTGATCACCGACAGGTCCCGCAGCAGCAGTTCGTAATTAATGATGTAGAAAGAGCAATCACGTCGGTACTGGGCGCTTCGGGCCGGGGGCGGCCCCTGGATCACCTGGCACTGCTGGTCGGAAAATTTGCTGATCTCCCGCGCCCATTGCTGTTTCAGGGAGGCGGGGCAGACAATGAGCGTTTTCTGGGCGTTTTCGTATTTCCCCAGCCAGACGGCGGCGCTGATGGCCTGGAGGGTCTTGCCCAGTCCCATGTCATCGGCCAGCAGGGCACGGCCTGTTCCGGCTAGAAAGGCCGTCCCCTCGATCTGATAGGGATAAAGCCGGGCGTGGATGCCGGGCAGCCTGCCGCTGCCTGATTTTATCTGCTCGCGGATTTCCGCGGAACGCAACCGTTGGGCCGCAACCGTGGCCAGGTGCCGGGAATATTCAACCGCGTCTTCGCCGATATTGATGTCGTCCCGCTCATCGACCGCTTCCTGAAAGCGGAAGAAACCGTCCGGCAGCCTGCCCCGCAAAACACCAGCCCCATCAAAATAATTGTCAAGGATTGCCTGCAGTTTCTCCGGCATGGCCTGGGTGCGGTGGAGGCGGAGCTGGGGGGGATTCTCCACGTCCCAGGCCAGGTAAACATAGGGAAAGGGGGCGGGTTGTTGGCGGAACTGTTGGTATTTCGGGTGTTTCCTGATTTTATGCAGCACGGCCTCAATATGCTTGCAGGTGCCGAGTTGATTGTTGGCAAAATCAGGACAGGTGCAGAAATTGGCCCGGCGATGGAGACTTCGGAGCGTAACCCGGTAGCGGCGCTGGAAATGGGTCGAGGAACTTACCGAGGAGGCCCGCCAGTCGCCGAACCAGGATGCACCGTCCGGCGATTCCACCCGGACCTCGGAGCGTCCCCGTTTCATCCGCTCCTTGATGGCGCTGTCCGCGGCACTCATGAGTTCGCCTGTTTCACCGCGCTGGTCGGCGTAGGCATAGAGCACAGCCACCACATGACGGCATGCCGCACCTTCCGCCCCGGCCGGGCACTGGCAGGAAAATAAGGGGGGGCTTCCCTCGGTCAGACGCATCTCAGCGTCAAAAGGGATGTCGGAATCCTCGTCCTCCACTCTGCCCCAGAGTATTTCATTGTCATGCGCCAGATCGATGACCCTGTTTTCCTTATAATAGGCCAGCCCCTGGCGGATTGTCTTATCATCGGCGATTGCCTGCAGATCTTCCCGGTCAAAAAAATAGGGATCCAGGTCCCTGGAAGTGGTTGTCTCGGTCATGGTTTTTTCTTCATGTTGGTATTAATGGTGTGGGGAACAGAGGTCTTACAAAATAACGGCAAACTTGAGAAAAGACAATCATGATGAACTCGAAAAAAAAGTCATTTTTCACCACGGAGCACACAGAGATCACAGAGAATTTTTTTATTATAGCAGGTTATCTCTGTGGGCTCTGTGCTCTCCGTGGTAAATTTCAGTTGTTACGAGACCATCAATCATGGCCTTCCTGACTCTTCTGCTGCAGCCGCATCAGCAGTTCCCGGGCCTCTGCCATCTCCTGGGGAGACATCTGCATTGCCATGAAGTCCTTGGTTCTCAAGGCTTTTTTATGCCCCTGCCTGGCGGCAAGCGTGATCAGAATATAAGCCTGGACCAGATCCTGCTCCACCCCTTCGCCCACGGCATACAGGCGTCCCAGGTCAAACTGGGCATCGGGATACCCCTGTTCCGCCGCCTTGCGGTACCACATTGCCGCCTTCTTGTAATCTCTGGGCAGACCTTTGCCCATGGCATACATGAGGCCGAGATAATACTGGCCGTCGGCTTGGCCCTGCTCGGCGAGCTGACGATACCAGATGATCGCCTCGCTGTAATCAT
>JAHIVT010000075.1 GCA_018816555.1 Pseudomonadota bacterium | reverse complement strand
ATAGTAGTAGTTTCAAGTAAAGGCATATTCCAACTTAATTGAGGTTTAGCTTGGCAACTTAAGGCTGAGTGGTTGCATTCCGCTTTTGTATAAAATTATACTCGTTACATTACTTATCTTGTTTCCACTTTCCTGGAATCCAAACAAATTATTGCCGCATTTACGGAAAGTGATATTGCAAAAATAATTAGATATTATCTCAACTTTCGGAGTTGCTATTTTTGGTTAAAATTTCAGCATAACATTCAGAAATATTTAACATTTTAAATGAAATGCTCTTCGCTTCCTGGTATATTGGTTTTTTTGCGAAAAGATCAATAATATCAAGAAGGAAGAGCACAAATGCATACTACCAACCAATTTGAAATACAGCAAGAAACAACTCGCCTGCAAAGTGTAATAAAAACGTTCTTTGACAACTTTTCGGTAGGCACCCTCCTGTATCGGTGCGGGATAAAGAAGCTTAAAGGGGTGTCTCCACTGGCAATCTTTGAGACCATATTCCTGCTGGCTTTCCAGGGGCAGAATTTTTACCGGGGCATTGTGCTCAATGAGCAATTGGGATTTCAAAAAGATGTGGCATATGAACTGCTGGAGAATCCCCGCTATAATTGGCGTAGATTTCTGCTCAAACTGGCGGTGAAAATTGTCACGGTGCTTGATCTGCTGACCAGCGAGGAAAGAGAGAAGGTGCTGGTTGTTGACGATAGCGATTATGATCGAGGCAGGTCCAAGACTGTTGAGCTGTTGGCGAAAATATTTGATCACAACACGAGAAAATATCTCAAAGGTTTCAAGCTGCTGACTCTCGGCTGGACTGATGGCGCAACTTTTTTGCCGCTTGATTTTGTTTTGAGATCGTCGGCAAATGCTGCTAACCGGATTCAGGGAATCAAGAAAGCTCTCGACAAGCGGACTTGTGGGTATAAACGCCGCCAGGAAGCCATGACCAAATCCACCGATCTGCTTGAGGATATGTAAAGAGGGTGCAGGCTCTGGGAATTGGTGCAGACTACATCCTTATGGATAGCTGGTTCTGTTTTGCCAGTCTTGTCGCAAAACTCTCCCGTCATTTGCCGGTTATCTGCATGGCCAAGGACCTTACCAGCAACTTTTATCGGCATCAGAATGTTCTTGTGCGGCTTGGAGAACTTTATCGGCGCGTCAAGAAGCGGCCGGGAAAAGCGAGAATTAAAGCCAGCGTTATCGTGCCTATGGCAAATGGTCCGTTGGTGAAAATAGTTTTTGTACGCAATCGTAACGGCAGAGGGTGGCTTGCGCTGCTGTCCACTGATACCAATTTGCCGGATGAGGAAGTGATCAGGATCTATGGAAAAAGATGGGACATCGAGGTGTTTTTCAAGATGGTCAAGCACCATTTGAACCTGCAAAGAGAGGTGCAGTTGCGGGATTATGACGGGTTGGTAGCTCACACTACCCTCGTTTTTACCCGCTATATGTTTTTGGCCCTGCAGCAAAGATTCCATGATGATCCACGATCTATTGGCAGTTTGTTTCATGCCTGTTGCGATGAAATCCAGGACCTGACCTTGCTCGGAGCGCTACACCGGCTGCTGTCCTTGGCGCTGGAGAAGGTCAGGGAATCTGGAGAGTTTGCCGAAGCTGTAATAAGTGCAATGCTTGATGCAGTAATGGGGGCTGCTGTTGAAATCATTAAATCAGCGCAACGATCATTTGCCGCATCTGCGTAAAATCAATGAGTTACGTCAACTCCGAAAGTTGAGAAATTAATAAAAAAGATGGTTAACGAATCGTCAGCTATTCCCGGTTTAGACCATTCTGGTCCGGTGAAACGACAGATACCAGCATATTTTCGATAAAACCAGCGAATCAGGGCCATTGATTTTGAATCTTTTGGCGAAAATCGTGGTTCGCAGCGATTTCTGCCTGTTTTTTATACTTTTCGGACGTAGTTGTGCCTCCGCCTTCCGCCTCAGCACCGAGAAGGAAGGACCGCTCTTTGATAACAACAGACGCTCGCAGCGGCTATGAACAGCATTCCTTCAGCTCCCGACGTTCAAAACCATGGGCTATGGCCCGGAGGATGGTTTCCATCGAATCAACCCGGTAGTTGTAGAAAAAAGCGCGAATGCCCTCCCACAGGTAGCGTTTTGTTTCTGACTTTTGCAAAGCCTCCTGAAAGAGCCAGCAGCTCATCTGCTGAATCTGGTCGAGCAGAAAGGCCAGCATCATCAGGATAGCAAAGACAGCGCTGAGATTCTTTTCGCCAAGGCCATAATTGTGGCCGAGATTATAGCCCTGGTTTTTCAAGGTGTTAAAGGTCTCGTTTTCTATTTTCCAGCGGGCCCGGCCGGCACGCATGATATCAACGGCATTTTCCCTGGTGATGGGAAGGTCGGTTATCCAACTGAATTTGGTGGTTTTACCATGTTTATCGACCTGCCAATATTCCAGGAAATTGACCAGCAGGTCCTGGTGTGACTGATTGAGCGGCACCTGATTGATGAAGCGGAAATAATGAATCTTTTCGGGTTCATCCGCATCAGTGTATTGGAATTCCGTCGCCTGGCCGAACTCTACCGCTTCGTCCATCCGGTCGAAGAGAAACTGATGATCGCCCGGCTTGGCGCCCAGGATGAAATGCAGATCAAGCTTCTGCAGATCCCGGACATGCGGGCCATTGCTGCTCAGCCCGTCTTCCACGACGATCACCTGCAGAAGCGGGTGTTCCCTGCGGAACTGCTCATAAAAGCGGCGGGCGGCATTGCGCTCGCTATCGTTCTTCTTTGCTCCGTCCTTTCTGGTGATCATTTCCGGAAAGACAGGGATGACCTCCTTGTGGTCCGGGTGCACAAAGGCGGCGGCATACATCTGCTGGTAATACAGGGTGTTGCCGTTATTGTTTTTCTTGCCCATGCAATAATCGGATGAAACCTTCTCCGAGGAGTAGAACCCCGTGCCGTCGCCGCTGAGCAGGTAGTGGCCATCCAGAAAGGCCATCTTCTCAAAATCCTTGCCTCGCTGCAGCTGCCGAAAAGCGCTGCGAAAAGGGGCGCGCAGCGAGAAGAGTTCCAGCGGGTCGAGGATGTCACGCATCTGGCTGTCGCAGGGAATATCGGTGATGCCCCAGATGGTATGGAGATTTTCCGGTTCTTCACGCCGCCGCTTGTCAACCGCAAGCAGAGAGGGATCTTTCAGCTGGAACATGGCAAGAGCTGACATCAGGGCATCATCGAGTGATATTTTTGCATTGCCGGCACGATGATCGGGGATTTTCTGAAAATCCTCTCGCATCAATTGAATCAGGGCGTCGGCGTTGAGCTGTTTTCTCACGGTTCTTTTGGTTTTGCCGGCAGGTTGTCTGACGGCTTCGATACGGTAAATTTTGCGCGATTTCATGGCGATCTCCTATGTAATCTATTGATATCACATAGAAAAATCGCGACCACCCTCTCGGTGGTCTGTCAACAAAAAAATGCATCACTGGTTTAAAAAATTTCTTTGTTATTTTAAATAGTTAAATCCTTGCCGCCCGCCGGGAATGTCAAAAAAGTCACGTGGCGGCGATAAAAAAGTTTACGAAAGCATATTTTTAAATTTGTTATAAAATCAAACAGTTACTAATTGGCCGGGAATTCCTGACGAATCGTTTAGGCAGACCCCGCAACAGCGCGGGTCCGCTCACCTCCACGTTAAAAAATAGAACATTTCAAATTGGTGGATTTTACACGTCGCCCTAATGGTACATAAAGGAGCTCAAATGAGAGAGGTCAGAGCCGAGATCGATATAACCGCTCCCGCCCCCAGCGTATGGCGGGTGTTGACGAATTTTGCGCTTTATCCGGAGTGGAATCCGTTTATCCGCAGCGTCTCCGGCGAATGTATTAATGGGGGGGAGTTAAGTGTTACAACCGCCTCTCTGTTTGGCATACTGCTTAATTTCCAGCTTAAGGTGGACAATATACTTGAAAACCGTGGTATGCGCTGGCTTGGGCAGACCATCAGGCCTGGTTTGCTGGATGGCCACCATTACTTCGAGATCCATGAACTGTCGCCTAATAAGGTCAGATTCGTGCAATATGAGGAGTTTAGTGGTTTCATGCTTACGCCTTCCTGGCCGGTGATATCTCCTTTGTCTCGCAGGGGATTTGACTCCATGAACAAGGCGCTGAAAGAGAGGGTGGAGCAGGATTTAGCGAAGGCAAGTTGAAATGTAATTTCAGGCAACCTGATCTCGGTAGATTTTACCTTGATACCCTGATTGCGTTTCGAGAAGAGTGCCTAAAGTACTTAAAATACTTCAAGTGCCTAAAGTAAAAGGTACTTTCTGATCAGATAAAACACTTATTAAGTACTTTATGAAAAGTCTGAAAAGGGGTCAAAAAAGGGGTCAAGTTTGCCTTTGGCTTTTCTCGCGGGTAATAGGAATTGAGAAATTCCCGTGACACAATACTTAATTCCAGCAAAAAAACTGAAGTCAAGCCGATACTTAATCCGTTCACCTGTACGCAAAACGAAACTATAAATTGCATATTGCTACGTTTTGTCCTATATTTGAAACATGGAAATAAACGCAAAATGGGAGGAAGCAATATGCCGACAGCCGTAAGAATCTCTGACGATTTATTAAACGAAGCCAGGAAATTCAGCAAGATTGACCATAGATCCCTGACGGGGCAGATCGAACACTGGGCAAGAATTGGCAAATGCGCAGAGGAAAATCCCGATCTCACTTATGATCTGATCAAGGAAATATTTATTGGCATAGCCGAGTTGGAGCAGGGAGAAAAAGAGGAATACCAATTCGGTTGAGGGAGCTATGAAAGTTTATCTATCGAGTTCCTTCGGGAAAAAGATAAAAAAATTCAAGAAGAATGAGAAACTGGAATTAGACAATGAAATCAAGAAGATCATTGAAAATTCCTCAGTGGGTTCTGAAAAGAAAGGAGATTTGAAAGGCGTTTTTGTGCACAAATTCCAAATCGCAAATACTTTGTATCTTCTGTCCTATCGATTTGTTGGGGAAGATATCGAGCTCATCACCATTGGTCCCCATGAAAATTATTACCGAGACTTGAAAACCTATTTGAAAAAACGATGATGGGCGAACAAACGTCAACAGGCACTCTATTTTATCCCAGAAAATTAATTCTGTCAGATTCTCAGAGAAAGATACCATGGAATTTTTCGAATTCGCCGACGTGGCAACCTCCCAGGAGACAATCAGGAATAAAATATCTCTCGACAATCTTCCCTTCTTTTGCGAGGAGATCGAGGCGGTGGAAGAGGCCGATGCCTTGGGTCGGGTCATTTACTTCCGGCACTGGGGACGTTTTCATATCCGGCGCGAAACGGTTATGGGAGGTGCACGTTTTTCCGTGCCGGACTGCCCCAACGCCCTGGCCTGGACCGTGACAACAGGCTATCCGCCGCATCCTGAAAAAATTGTTCTCCATGCTACTTTCAACAGAACCGACCATGATCCTGAGTTCATTGCCGCGACAAAAGCACTGCTGGTCGGCTTGAAAATCGGCATAGAAAAAAAATTCGACAGCGAACCTGTCGAGGCAGCACCCGGACCTTTCCAGATAACCGACTTAAGGCAAAGGGGCCTGGTCTAGACACCTAACCGATATTACGTGATAAGAGTTAAAAAAGTGGTCAAAAGAGGTCTGCCTTTGGCTTTTCTCGCGGGTAATTGGGAATTGCGCACCTGGTCAGTTCAACTGAGCAAGGACGACCGACAGGTGTCGATGGATTGGAGCTGAAAAGAATCTTGTGCCATTGGGTATAAAATACTTGAAGTTGCAGTACTTTCTGATCAGATAACTCCTCTAACACCAGGCACTTTAATGGCAAGAACCTGTTTTTAATACTTTTCCCCTCTTTTCATCGGAAAAGCCTGTTTCTTTTTGACTATCCTGCGACATTTTCCTTATAACGAGTAAAGGGGGATAATCCCGCCCGCACACCGCCGCTCCTGGCATTTCCGGCCTCTGACCACGGGCCACAGGCGGCCTTTTTCGCATTGATTGAAGGAGAGATGACCATCATGGAACTGCAAGACGAAATCAGGACAATCGTTGCGGCCCTCCCGGCTGAATTGTCGGAGAGTAAGGGTGTATTCAGCTTTGAGCACGTCGTGGCAGAGAGAAAGATGTTTTTTTGCAGGCAAAAGCTGGTCTATTCCGTCAAATTCCGTATCGATGACATCAAAAAAGAGCTTACTTTTTCAGAGATGCTCAAAGAGACCGGCTTTGGACTCGGCGGCGGCAGCGACTCTGAGATGAGCCCTGGTTTCGGCTTCCAGAAGTCCACCTACAAGACCGGCGTCGGCCCGCGAGAGGAAACCATCGAAGAGCGTTCCACCCTCTTCCGCAAAAAATACAGCTACACCTTTGATTTCAGCCAACTTCGGGAGCGCATAAAAGCTGCCGCTACCGCTGCGGGGTATCATTTCATCTACAAACTCATGATGTAATAAAAGTAAAGGGGAGGCGGGCGCCCGCCATTTCCGGTTTTTTGTGGCTCCATCATAAATCATAGGCATTACAGTCAGAGTCTCCCGGCGCGCAACAGCGGCAGGCTTCTCTTCCGCAGGCACAATCCAGGCCGTTTTGCGCACAATCGCTGCAACTCCCCACCACGCTTCCCGCTTTCACTTTTGGTTCAACAGTGACGGGTTTTGGAGCCGGCTTTGCTTTGGTCTCCTTCTTTGCCTCTTTCATTTGCTTCTCGCGCTGCTGCGTGGCGGTCTTCTGCCCTGCGGCAGCAGTTTTTTTCTTCTCGGCAGTCTTTTTCCCCTGCTTTGCGGGGACAGCGGGGTCATTGACGGTAAAGGCGATTTCAAGCTTGTGTTGCTGGGAAAAAGCGCGGATCGCTGCAGCTTTGTCCAGGGCACCTTCAGCGATGAGGCCGTCATGGATGGCCTCCAGTTCGCGGTGAAGTTCCTCCCTGGTCTTTGGGGCGTAAACGTACAGGGCCTCAAACAGCCTTGGATTTCGCAGGAGTCTGAAGAGAAGGCCATCACCTTCACGGCTCACCCTGCTCACCACGTCGGCAAGGGGACCCTGACGCAGGTCGTTGAGCAGGGGCTGCATGTTGCGGGCAGTCTCAAGGTTAGGGGCTCCGTTTTCCTGCCAGTGATCCATGAGAACCGTCAGATTGGAAGCCGAAAGACGCTTATCCACCAGCAGCGTCATCTTGAAGATATCCTTGGCCGGGACATCGGCGGGCACGATGAAGAATTGTTTGGTCTCCTCGTCCCAGAGAACGCTATTGCCCTCGCGCGCCCCAACGGGTTCATACAGGTAGGCCGGTACAGAACGAAAATAGACATCGCCGACCAGCTCCGGGTGGTTGCGTTGAAACTCCCGGAAGATCCTATTTTTCTCGTTAGTGTCGTAGGTGCCCCTGCCGATCTGATCCTGGTTCCGGTTGCTGTCGATGGTTGTGGCGACTTCACCAAGCTTGTCGACCAGGCCGGTGGTTATCGTGCCATAGGCTTTGATGGCGTCACCTAGGATGGGAACATACTCTCCACCCTTTTCCATCAGGGTGCCCAGTGCCCGCAACTCGGCGGCCAGGTTTCCCATGGCCTGGCGATCGACCTCCATCTTGTTGCGCAGCTCGACGATCTCATCGTAGACGTCCGTCGCCGCAGTAATCTTCTCCGAGTAATCACCGAAGTTGGCCAGTAAATCCTGGGAGCGTTTAAGCGCCATCCGCGCGTTTTTGAACTTGGCTGCTGCATTTTTCAAGTTGTCCGGTATCGGTTGGTTGGCCTTGTGTAACTGCTGGATCTTCAAACGGATCTGGGCCTCAACGGCATCGACTGCCTTCTTGGTGTTCACCACGGTTGACTTGGTGGTGGAGATACTCTCCTGTACTGATTTGAACTCGTCCCGACTCTGTTCGTAGGCATCGTTGTAAGGGGATTCCCCAAGGCACGATGCTGCGTGGAACAACCCCAAGATGGTCAAAGTCGTAAGCATGAGTAAGAGTGGTAGTAGATGAGACGGCAGCAAGAGGGGTGGGGTAAGAAGCTGAAACATCTTGCGGGGGGTGCTACCTCTGCCACATTTGTGCCGATTTTGCCTTTGCCATCCCATTGTCTATTCTCCGTTAGATGAAAAACTTCGCTCTTGTAATGCTTGCTTATTCCCAAGAATTGTTCTCAATTGGTTATTCTGTGTCATGTCGGACCGCCGAAACATTGCGTTTAATGGTATCAAATCTATATTATAAATTTTCAACCAGAAGAGAAATATTATTTTTCTTCAGCAACTTCCCATGCGGCGGTGCACCCGCATTCATTTTCCCATAGAGATCCAATTAAGCCAAATCCGTAACTCTTCCACAGAGTTCCCCTTACGCGACAGCAACAAGTTACCAAATGGTAACGCCAGGATCTCTTTGTTTGCTACCACACGGTAACACTAAAGGTTTGTTCATTTGTATATATCGTTGAAATAAAAGTAAAAAATAATATGGCATACCTCTTGCCGATCAAAGAAGACAGAGGAAAAACTAAATTCCATTGAATAAAAATGACAAAGACGATCAGGAGGTGGATCAATGGGGAACAGGAAGAGGAAGGGGATCGTGACGTTCGGTCTGGCCGTCCTCGGGGTAGGCATTATTGCTGCGATTTTCATGATGCTGGGGCCGCCCCGGCTCCTGGCGAAATCGGAAGCTCCAGCCTTCTGCGCGGGCTGCCATGTCATGGAGGCGGAGTATGATGCCTGGTCCCATGCCGGCGCCCATCGGCGCCAGATGTGTGTTGACTGCCATCTGCCGAACCAGAACAAGACGATTCACTATATCTGGAAAAGCATCGACGGCATGAAAGATACCCTGGCCTTTTACTCCGGCCGGGTGCCCGAGCGGATCAACATCAGCAGCCACGGTCAGGAAGTGGTGCAGAGCAACTGCATCCGCTGCCACGAAAGCACCGTTGCCCACATCGACAAGGTACGCCTCTGCTGGCAATGCCATCGCCGGGTTGCCCATCGAGGAACCGGTCAGATGCAAACATTGTAAAAAAACGAATAGAGATAGAAGGAGAAGAATATGAAGAAGAAACTGTTATTCCCCCTGGCCCTGTTGGCTACCGCCGGTGTTCTGCTGTCAGGATGCAATGCTCCGGAAAAGGTTGTGGCAGTCAAGCCAGTGAAGATTGCCGCAGGCGAGATGGACCCAGGTGAATGGGGCAAGGCCTATCCGATCCATTACGATCTCTGGAAGCAGACGGAAGAACCCACCGAGCCGGGCAAGAGCAAGTACAAACGCGGTTTTGATGCGGACGGCATCACCTATGACAAGCTCTCCGAGTTTCCGTTCATGGCCCTGCTTTTTAATGGCTGGGGCTTTGGCGTCGAATACAATGAACCGCGTGGGCACGCTTACATGCTGAAGGATCAGGTGGATATCGACCCATCCCGCGTCGGCGCGGGCGGCGTCTGTCTGACCTGCAAGACGCCCTATGCCCCCCAGTTGGAAAAGGAAAAAGGGTTTGACTACTACAGCAAGCCCTGGGCCGAGGTACGGGCCATGATTCCGGAAAAACACCAGGATCTCGGCGTGGCCTGCATCGACTGCCATGACAGCGATGGTATGTCGCTTAAACTTTCCCGGGAGTTCACCCTGGGCAAGGCGCTGGAGGCCATCAAGGTCGACCGGGCAAAAATCACCCATCAGGATCTGCGCACCCTGGTCTGCGCCCAGTGCCATGTGACTTACAACATCAAGAAGGATGAGAACAAGAAGTCGGTAGGCGTTTATTTCCCCTGGCAGGGAAGCAGCTGGGGGGATATCTCGGTTGAAAACATCATCAAGCAGATCCGCAATGACAAATCCGTGGGCGAGTGGACCCAGAAGGTTACCGGCTACAAGATGCCTTTTATGCGCCACCCGGAATTCGAGTTCTTTTCGCGCAACAGCGTGCACTGGATGGCCGGGGTCGCCTGCGCGGACTGCCATATGCCCTATACCAGGGTGGGGGCCAACAAGGTTTCCGATCATCGGGTGACCAGCCCGCTGAAAAACGACCTGAAGGCCTGTCAGCAGTGTCACACGGAGACACCGGAATGGCTCCGCAACCAGGTATTCGCTATCCAGGACCGCACTGCGTCCCTGATGATCCGCGCGGGTTATGCCACCGCCACAACGGCCAAGCTCATCGAAAAGGTGCACACCCTGCAGGCGGAGGGCAAGGAGATCGACCAGAAGCTCTACGAGCAGGCCAAGGACTTCTACATGGAGGCCTTCTTCCGCAGCCTTTATATCGGGGCTGAGAACTCGGTGGGCTTCCATAACCCCACCGAGGCAATGCGCATCCTGGGCGACTCCACTGCCTTTGCCATGAAGGCGGAAGGGCTTCTTCGCCAGGCCCTCACCAAGGCGGGCGAGGATGTGCCGATGACCGTGAATCTCGAGCTTGACAAGTACCTCAACGAACGCGGCAAGAAAAAACTCAACCAGCAGAAGGGCATGGAGTTCAAGGACCCCTTCGGTGTGCAGGACAAACTGGTGGACGTACAACTGATCAGCAACTGAGACCAAAAAAAGGAATAAACCGGCCCCGACCTGCTGCCAATCCTGCAGGTCGGGGCTTTTTTTTGTTCTGCGCAGTTCCATCCCTTGCCGGAAACCCTTGAGAAACCAGCGTACCGCCTCTCGGTCGTTGTGGTTTACCCCGGCGCGCTTCATTTCCTGCACCCAACTTAGGCTGCTTTCGTTTCTCTTCCTCCTCTTGAGTGATATGCGTAAACGCTAGACTCTCCATACTAAACCTGAATGCGGATGAGAAATTAAGGGGCTCTGGAATATCGTTTGGCAATTCCTTTTATAAGTGGGATAATTATCGGGAAAGTGAATAATTGCCAATTCTTCTGAACAGGGTAAAAAGACCTGAACAGTCTGGCAAAGAGACTGCTGATCAGATGGTCACAGGAGTGATCTGTAAACCTTATGGGTGCCTTATGAGGCCGGCTCATTAAGCATACATGTCAAACGGTATTACAGCGAGGTGGGAAATGAGCGATTACCGGCTTGCCGATCTGCTTGATCTGGGCATCATCCAGAAGATGGCTGATGCCCATTACCGGGCTGCAGGAATGCCCATCGGCATCATCGATGCCATAGACGGTTCGATCCTTGTCGGATCCGGCTGGCAGGACATCTGTGTCAAATTCCACCGCGCCAATCAGCTTTCACTGCAACGCTGCCGGGAAAGTGACAGCTACATCAAGGACCGCCTTGTCCAAGGCGAGGCCTGCCACTACAAATGCAAAAACGGACTCTGGGATATCGGCGTACCCATTGTGGTTGCCGGCCGACATCTGGCAACCTTGTTTCTGGGACAATTTTTTTATGAGGGAGAGGCTCCGGATCGAGATTTTTTCACCCGTCAGGCCCATGAATTTGGTTTTAATGGAAACGACTATCTGGCGGCACTCGATCGGGTGCCGGTCTTCAGTCGCGAAAAGGTCGATTACATCCTGGAATATGACAAGGCTCTGGTGGATTTTATCGCTGACCTTGCAGAGCAGGCACTTTTGAAAATCAAAGCGGACGAAAAAATCCGTGAAAGTGAGTGGAAATTTCATGCTGTTTTTGATCAGTCCTATCAGCTTATCGGCTTGCTGTCCATCGACGGCAGGATGCTGGAAGCAAATAGAACCGCCTTGGCATTTGGCGGAATCGAAGAGGCGGATGTCATTGGCCGGCCCTTTTGGGAAACTGCCTGGTTGGCGCATTCTCCGGAACTGCAGGAAAAAATGCGTCTGGCGGTGCAGAAGGTTGCCAAAGGTGAGTTGGTACAATTTGAAACCTTCCATCCTGCAGCCGACGGGAATCTTCGCTATGTGGACTTCTCTCTCAAACCGGTAAAAGATGATACCGGCAGGGTGATTATGCTGATGCCGGAAGGTCGGGACATCACCGAGCGCAAGCAGGCGGCGGGGGAGATCAAGCGGCAGGCCGAATTCCTGCAGATCCTTATCGACTCCATGCCATATCCGGTCTTTTACAAGGATTGTCAGGGCCGCTATCTCGGCTGCAATAGCGCCTTTGAGCGGTTCTACGGGATTTCGCGAGAGCAGATTGCCGGCAAAACGGTACACGACATTGCTCCGAAGGAACTTGCCGATGTGTACCACCAAGCCGACCTGGCACTTTTTGCCCATCCTGGGATGCAGATATACGAGGGAGTTATTCAGTCTACCGACAGGGCCCAGCACGATGTCATCTTCCACAAAGCTACCTTTAACAGCCCGGACGGAGTGCTTTCCGGATTGATCGGGGCGGTAGTCGACATCACCGAGCGCAAGCAGGCGGAAAAAGATCGCCTGGACAATCTGCGCTTTTTCGAATGCATGGATCGGGTCAACCGGGCCATGCAGGGGGCAAATGATCTCGATCAGGTAATGGGTGATGTTATCGAGGAAATGCTTTCGATCTTCGATTGCGACCGGGCATGGCTATTGTATCCGTGCGACCCGGAGGCTGCTTCGTGGCGAGTGCCGATGGAACGTACCCGGCCGGAATATCCCGGCGCCCTCGAAATGGGGGTTGAGCTTCCCATGAGCCCCGATGTCGTCAATCATATGCAAACAGCTTTGGCCGCAAGCGGTCCTGTGACATTTGGTCCGGGATCTGCGCAGCCACTGGTGGGTGAGGTGACAGAGCGCTTCCAGCATAAGTCTCAGATTTTTATGGCTGTGTATCCGAAAGTTGATAAGCCCTGGCTGATCGGCATGCACCAGTGCTCCTACCCCCGGGTCTGGACCCAGGAGGAGAAGAAACTTTTGCAGGAGATTAGCAGGCGAATGAGCGATACGCTGACCAGTTTATTGATGTATCGAGATCTCCGTATGAGCGAGGCGGAAAACAGGGCCATTGTCAACGCTGTCCCTGACCTCCTCTTCCGCGTCCACAAAGACGGGATCATTACCGACTTCCGCAAGCCGGAGAGCATGGAACTGTACGTTTCGCCGGAACAATTTCTCGGCAAGGCCATCATTGATGTACTGCCGCCCGATGTCTCTCAGGCAGCGACCGCAGCGATCGAGAAGGCACTCAATACAAAAGAGGTTGCAACGTTTGAGTACGACCTCGAGATAAAAAAACAACGCCGGTATTTCGAGGGTCGGGTGGTGGCGTTGTCGAGCGAGGAAGCTCTCACCGTTGTGCGAGATATCACCATACGCAAGCAGGCGGAAGATGCTTTGCTGGAATCAGAAACGAAATACTGCAGCCTGGTAGAGAAGTCGCTCCTCGGGGTATACATTATTCAGGATAATCTCTTTAAGTTTGTTAATAATCGATATTGCGAGATGATTGGCTATGAATACGAGGAGATTGTCGACAGGATGAATCCAATTGATATAACGCATCCTGAAGATAAAAAAATCGTTGAAGAAAATATCAGAAAGCGCATTGCCGGTGAGATTGATTCTCTCGAATATATAATAAGGACGGTCAGGAAAGACGGTAGAGCAATTACTACCAGGGTACACGGCGGGCGTATGATTTTTCAGGGCAGGCCGGCCATCATGGGAACCGTTATTGACATCACCGAGAGCGAGGAGGCGAAGAGGGCCTTGCAGGAGAGCGAGGCCAAGATGCGCAGCATCCTGGACAACATCGGCATCGGCGTGTCCCTTATCAGTCCCGAAATGGAGATTCTCGAACTCAATCGGCGGATGCACCAGTGGTTCCCTGCCGTCGATCCGGGGCAACGTCCCATCTGTTACCAAGCCTTCAATGACCCACCGCGGGAGGAGATGTGCGACTACTGTCCGACCTGCAAGACACTGCAGGATGGCCTGGTCCACGAAGCAACAACACAAACGCCCCAGGCGGGTGCCATACGTAATTACCGCATAGTTTCTACCCCTATCCTCAACCAGTCGGGTAAGGTTACGGCGGCAATCGAGATGGTCGAGGACATCACCGACAAACTCTCATTGGAGTCCCAGTTAAGCCAGGCCCAGAAGATGGAATCCGTCGGCCGCCTGGCCGGCGGCGTGGCCCATGATTTCAACAACATGCTGGGGGTGATCATCGGCCATACGGAACTGGCTCTGGACCAGATGGATCCCAGCCAACCCCTCTTCACTCCCATGCAGGAAATACTGCAGGCTGCCCTGCGCTCCGCTGCCCTGACTCGGCAACTGCTGGCCTTTGCCCGCAAGCAGGCCGTCGCTCCCAAGGTGCTTGACCTGAACGAAACCGTGGAAGGGATGCTCAAAATGCTGCGGCGTTTGATCGGCGAGGACATCAATCTTGTTTGGCTCCCGGACTCGGACTTGTGGCCGGTCAAAATGGATCCCTCCCAGATTGACCAGATCCTGGCCAACCTGTGCGTCAATGCCCGCGATGCCATCACGGGCGTGGGCAAGATCACCATCGAAACCCAGACGGTGACCTTTGATGAGGCCTACTGCGCTGAACACCCTGGATTTATTCCAGGGGATTTTGTCCTGCTGGCTTTTAGTGACGACGGGCATGGGATGGATAAGGAGATCCTGGGCAAGATTTTCGAGCCGTTTTTCACTACCAAGGGGGTAGGTCAAGGCACCGGTCTCGGGCTGGCCACGGTTTATGGCGTTGTCAAGCAGAACAACGGCTTCATCAACGTCTACAGCGAACCGGGACAAGGCTCGACCTTTAAGATCTATCTGCCCCGGCATGCGGCCAAAGAAGAGGAGACGCGAAAGGAAAGCCCGGCTGCTCCGGACGCGCAGGGTGACGAAACCATCCTGCTGGTGGAAGACGAGGCCGCGATCCTGAGAATTGCGCGGCTCATGCTGGAGAATTTGGGGTATCGGGTATTGTCCGCCTCGACCCCGGGCAATGCCATCACTGTGGCCAGGGAGCACGCCGGCGAGATCCATCTGCTCCTGACCGACGTGGTCATGCCCGAGATGAACGGCCGGGACCTGGCGAAAAAGCTCATCTCTCTTTACCCTGAACTCAGGAGTTTGTTCATGTCCGGCTATACGGGCAATGTCATAGCCCACCATGGCATACTGGGCGAGGGTATCAATTTCATTCAAAAACCATTTTCAATGCAGGCCCTGGCCGTCAAGGTACGCGAGGCGCTGGAGAGTAAATGAGGAAAGCAAAAACAAGAATTTAAATCCCTTTGCGGAATCCCTCGAAGCACCAGCGGACAGCTTCCCGGTCATTGCGGCTGACCCTGGCCCGGCTCAGTTCCTGTTCCCAACCCTGGACGGCTTCCTCGACCTGGCTGATTATTTCCAGGGCCTGCTGCCTGTCCAGGCTGAACCGTTGACACTGGCTGAGAAGATTGGCCATGGTTGCCGCCGAACCCTGGTCACCGACCTGCAGGGATAGATGAAAGGTGTCCTGCGGTTTCCGGCGGGACGGCATCGGCACGATATCGTAAGCAGGTGACAGCATCCACGATCCCATGAAGAGAAAGCCGTGATTTCTCAGATGGTCATCCTCGTTTCTGACGTACATGTTAAAGGCCATGCGCCGGAAGAGTTCGTGGTGGTCCTCCTGGACCTGACTGACGAATTTGCGCATCCTGGTGGCGATATCAGGGTATGAGCCCCGCTCCAGTTCGTCGATATCGAGGTTGCTCAGGGCAAAGGCGCTCATAAAGGGCAGGCGGCGGCTCCCATCCCGGTCAAATCTCTTGATCAGAAAGACAGGGCGGCCGGCCACCGACTCGATGCGGAATTCCGGCACCCGTATCCCAGCTCTTGCGGCCAGGGCCATGGTGGCGAATTCGACGCCTGGATAGGTGATTGCGGTCTTGGAACTGGCAAATTTGGCAATCCACTCTTCTTTATCGATAACCACCGTGCACTTGGGCTGTGCACCGCCAAGGGATGTCCCCTGCCGGAGCAGATGCAGGACTTCCGGGGGCAGTTTCTTGTCCTCCATGGCCTGGTCGATGATTTTGGCCACCTCGGCAAGCTCCGACAGGGTGACGGGCTTGTCCCGCCGGGCGGTTGATTTCTCCGGGGTCTTGCCAAAGGAAAGCGCTCCCACCGCATTGACGGAAAGCAGGTCGATGAGTTCAAAATCTTTCTGGGTGCCGAAAGGGACGCCCATCTGCTTGGCCAGGATGTATCTGCCCCAGCTGTCCGGCAACACATCCCGCAGGATGCCGAAGATGCCGCCGTTCTTCCGGGTCACGTATTTTTCCCCGGTCAGGGGCAGGTTGACCGGGTCGATGGCAATGGCATTGGGACGCTCAGCATAGCGCATCCCGTACTGGAAGGTGCCGACGCCAAGATCCGCATCCAGGGTGAAAAGTCCGGCGGGCACCGGTTTCTTTTCTCCCGGCAGTTCGATGAACACGAACCTCTCAAATGCCCTAGAAGTCAAGACGCTTCTCTTTCTTTAGGCGAACCCGCTGCGGGAGCCGCTGTTTTTCCAGGGCCAGGCCGATCACATCGTCTTCCGGTTCGGCAAAGCGCAGGGTATTCTCAAGCTGATAGACCTCGAGAGCGGCAAGATAGGTCTCGAATCTCACCGATGGATCACCTTCTTCCATCCTGCGGACCGAGGAGAGCGAAGTTCCCATCATCTCCGCCGCTTGTTTGACCGTCTTCTTCCTTCTCTTCCGGGCAATCTGCAGGTTTTTGCCGATTCGCCGTATTCTGTTTAGCATTTCATGAGATAGCATTTCGGGATATTTTGCTCATATTTGACTATTTAAACATATATAAGTATTCGTATGTGAACATATTAGCCCTGGTTCATGGCAAAGTAAATAAATATTTTTAGTAACTGCTCAGGAGTCATGAATTCAGCAGTCAAAAATTCGGCATAGCAGCAGCCATTCCATGACAGGTGAAGGTGATCCACCGGCAATGGACTCACGGCGATAAGTATCACCATGGGAGAGATTCCTTGCTGGCTTGCGGAATCTATTAATAAACGAAAAGCGTATATTTATTATTGACAAACGATAACAAATTAATATATTTTGATTACGTATGGCTCGCGGATAATTTTTTCGTCCAGATTTTTCGGGCGGTTAGCCTGATGGAGGTGGTATGCAGAACAGAGACCGGATTCAGAGTGCCAGCAGGAAACTTCGTTTCCTCTTGCTGGCCATTCTTTGGATGATGCCCGTGATCAACGCTTTGGTATGGTTATTCATGAACAGGCTACCTGAACTTATGTATCGAAAGATGCTGCCCTATTTTGTCGTCATGCCTCTGCCGTTTTCGGCCCGGATGATGGGGTTCGTTGTTGTCATGATACCCACAGGCGTTGCCATGTTCGGCGTATACCATTTAATGCGGCTTTTTCAGCTCTATGAGCAGGGGCAGATTTTCAGGCTTGCCAATGTCCGATGTTTTAGAAGTCTGTCCCGGGTGCTGCTTTGGTGGTTTGCCGCCGGAATTGTGCACAAATCCCTGTTAAGCGTTGCCCTGACATTGCACAATCCTCCGGGGCAGCGGATGATCACCCTGGAGTTGGGCTCCCCTGATCTTACCGCTTTGCTGCTGGGAGCGGTCCTGGCGGTCATTGCCTGGGTCATGGAAGAGGGGCGCAGGTTGCAGGAGGATCAAGACTTAACCGTATAAGGACTGCCATGCCCATTCGCATCAATCTGGACGTCATGCTCGCCCGCCGCAAGATAAAATCCAACGATTTGGCGGCCAGAATCGGTATCACGCCGCAGAATCTCTCTGTTTTAAAAACCGGTAAAGCCCGCGCCATCCGCCTGGAGACATTGGATGCCATCTGTCGGCATCTGCAATGTCAACCTGGCGATATTTTGGAATATATTGAAGAGCAAGGAGAAAATGATGAGAACAGGTAAATGGATACACTGTTGCAGACGAACCTGGCTGATGCTGTGCCTGGTAATCACCATGACCGGCTGCGCCGGCACCAATGTGATGACCAAACCGTCTTCCTCTGAAAAAATAATTCATTACAGCGAATTACAGAGGTTGGGTGAAAACATGAATCTGAATGATTATGTCCTCTACATTAATAAGGGAGAGAGCATTCCTTTGAAGATTTCCATGGAAACGGATTTCATGGAATTTAAACAGGGGCATATTGATATTGTTGCCAAACAGACACTCTATTTCAGGATTAAAATGCCGGAAAATCTCTCCGGTGATGAACTGGCAAAACTCACCAAGCTCGGTGCCCGGGATTTTTCTGAAATGAGCGATGCGCAGCGTGCAAAATTTTTGAAAGATTACATGCTCTTTGTGAGTAAAGATGCGGTCAATTGGGCTCCTCTTTACGGCAGCAAAGCCTATCGTAAGGTACTTGGTTTTAGAGGGGGGCTGCTCTCCTTTGGTGTTATGGCAAGCACCACCGACGGTCTTGAGGCGAGCCTGGATATTCAAACCGTCAAATAATGTGATCACCATCGACTTTACACTTTTGTGCAAATTTTTTGAATATGCTGGAAAAATCCGCACCAGATCTTCCACTGCATAGATGATTGAAAATTGGTGTTAGTCAGATCAAATAAAGGTTGGCGATCTTTCAGATCGGTCAAATTTGCCAATGGTTTTTTTTATACAGACGGTGCAAAAAAAGGAATATGAACAACAAGACAAACGAGTTACAGATAAGAGGCCGGTCTATGCAGATTGGCTGGCCTCCTGTCCGGGGACTTGCGCTTTGCCGTTGGGGAGAGGGGGAATCACGCCCGTGAGGGATTAATCTCCGGTCGTCCCTTTTTCTGTTCATGGAGTGGAGGGAAAGGCTCGTGTCTGGTCCTGCACCATGCCGTGGTCGCGGAGGACGGTCCAATTTTTCCCTCGGCAGTAGCCATCAAGTCAGCTGGGCAGTCCAGCAGGATAGCTACCGGTTTTTTACGGTGAAGTTGTGACCCGTAATAAAGGCCAAACCATTCGTTCAACAGAGGCGAAAATATGAGCTGGAAATCTCTCTTTACCGCAGGTCGTAACATGTCGCCGGCAGAGGCGCGGTCGTTTATGAAGCACCATGGGGTCGTGGAATACCAATTGCTGGATGTCCGGCAGCTCAAGGAATATGAACGGGCTCATCTCCCCGGCGCTCTCCTTATTCCGCTTCTTGATCTCCTGGCGCGGCTCACGGAACTTAATCCGCAGCTTCCCACTCTGGTTTACTGCTATAACGGCTTGCGCAGCAGGGCTGCCTGCCAGGTGCTGCGCGGCCGTGGCTTTGCGGAAGTGATAAACATCACCGGCGGCATCAAGGCGTGGAACGGGCTTCTTCTCTCCGGCCAGGAGGCCAAGGGAATGGAGTTTTTCGTCTCGGATGACTTTGCCGATGCCTTCATGATGGCATATATGATGGAGGCGGGGCTGAAGCAGTTTTATCTGGCCATGGCCGGCATGGTGGAGGACAGGGAACAGAAGGCCTTGCTCAAGCATATGGCGGATTTTGAGGATGGCCATATGGCAAAACTCCTGCGCCAATACCGGCAGGAAAAGCCGGATCATGCAAAAGCGGAAAACGTTTCCGTCATGGAAGGCGGCTTTGATAAGGACAAGACCTTGCGTGCCTATAAGGATTATCTTGGAAGCATGGAGGACATTATCCAGCTGGGTATGATGTTGGAGACCCAGGCCTTTGATCTCTACAGCCGCCTCGCCCGGAAGAATGACAAACCGGAACTTCAGGAATTTTACCGGCACATGGCGGATGAGGAAAAAGTCCATCTCGGTCAGTTGAGCCGATCGCTTGATAAAATTCTTGCCGGTCAGCGCCTGGGTCAACCCCAGCTTTTAGCCGAAGCCCTCTGATCTGTTCTATCCTTGCCGTGGCAGTCCGGGAGGCATCTTGCAAAAACGTTTCAAATGCCCAGGCATATCGCCTGACTCATATTCCTGTTTCCTTTGCAAATCATTACCCGTGTCTATTTTTCTCAGTATTATTCTGTAGCCGTTTTTCCATTTTGATTGACGATCTTTACAACATGGTGGCCGAGGCCATCGGCAGCTTTGAACAAACCCCACGGCTTACCGCATTCACCTCAAAATATGATTACTATTTGGCGGGATTGACAACCCTGAACGACTGGGAAGCTGAAGGTCTGAGCCTTTTTGAGGGCAAAGCCGGCTGCATGGCATGCCACCCCAGCACAGCTCAGGTCAATGCTGACGGCACAATTACACCGCCGCTTTTTACCGATTTTACCTATGACAACCTCGGCGTGCCGAAAAATTTTAACGAGCTGGTGGTCAACTGTCCGACGGATAAAGGCTTGGGCGACCGTACTGATATAAAAATTCCGAAGAGCGAAGACGGCAAGTTCAAGGTTTCCAGCCTGAGAAATATTGAAATGACCGCCCCCTATGCCCACAATGGTTATTTCGTCACTTTGGGAGATATTGTCCATTTCTATAACACCCGCGATGTGGCGAGCGAAGATTGGCCTTTGCCGGAAGTGGCAGCCAATGTCAATGTCACCGAACTCGGCGATCTCGGCTTGACCGCTGAGGAAGAGGCCGCACTGGTGGCTTTTCTCCAGACCTTGACCGATGGATTTGGCGACATGATGCCGAATAATTTCGTGCTGCCGCCCATTACTCCGCTCAATTAAAATCCTAGGCCAAAACGAGAGACCTTGCTCCGGTCAGGAGTGGGGTTTTTGAAAAAAAGAGTCGGGTGGCCGAAGAATCGGGTCCCAGCTCTTTGTATTTGAGCGGCAGTTTATCGCATTTTTTTCCTAGACTTGCCTGCAGTATCGGTGAATTTTGCCGGCAAGGGCAGGACCCGGCGGGTGCCGCTCACCGGATTTTTATCGATGAGCAGGCGGCAGCCGTAGCTTTCCTCCAGGAGTTTTTCCTCCAGCACCTGATCAGGGTTGCCGGTGGCCACCACCCGGCCGTCCTTCATCAACAGCAATCGATCGGCATACATGGCGGCCAGGTTGATGTCATGGGAGATCATGCAGATGGTGATCTTTCTTTCCCGACGCAGGTTTTCCAGCAGATCCATGATCCGTACCTGATGGGCCAGGTCAAGGGCTGCGGTGGGTTCGTCCAGGAAGAGAATGCTCGGCTGCTGGCAGATGGCCCGGGCAATGATGACTCGCTGCCTCTCGCCGCCGGAGAGCTGATCCAGGGTTCGGTCGGCCAGTTGGGCGGTGTCGGTGACCTGCATGGCCTGCCTGGCAATCTGGTAATCCTCCTCCTGTTCAATGCCGAGCAGGCCCAGATGGGGCGAGCGGCCCATGAGCACCGTGTCCGCCACTCTGAAGGGGAAATTCGTGTCCAGGCCCTGGGGAACCAGGGCGGCCAGTTGGGCCATCTCCCGCCTGGAGTAGCCGTTCTGCGGGCGGCCGAAAAGGCTGATGCTGCCGGCGTTGATTTTTTCCGTGGCGGTCAGCGCCTTGAGCAGGGTGGATTTGCCTGCCCCGTTGGGGCCGATGATAATAAAAAACTCCTCGCGGTTGATTGTCAGCGACAGATTATGCAGCACCTGCTTGCCGCCATAGGAGAGGCTGATATTGTCGGCGAAGACAGCTTTCATTGCCTTGCCCTCCACAGCAGGAAGATAAAGAGCGGTGCGCCGATCATGGCGGTGATGATGCCCACCGGCAGCTCCCCGTTGGTGGACAGGGTCCGGGCCAGCAGATCGCAGAAAACGAGATAGGTGGCGCCGCCCAGCAGGCTGGCCGGCACCAGCAGCCTATGGTCCGGACCGATGGTCAGACGCAGGATGTGCGGGATCACCAGGCCGACAAAACCCACCAGGCCGGACAGGCAGACCACCACGCTCACCATGAAGGTGGCGGTGACCAGCAGGAT
Source organism: Pseudomonadota bacterium (assembly GCA_018816555.1). Taxonomy (GTDB): domain Bacteria; phylum Desulfobacterota; class Desulfobulbia; order Desulfobulbales; family SURF-16; genus SURF-16. Next base: position 6,324 of record JAHIVT010000075.1, on the reverse strand, counting down.
GAGGGAAATCTTCTGCACGTTGACCCCAAGGGAGGCCGCGGCTTCCCGGCCGGTGAGCAGGACATTCATGGGTCGGGCCAGCATGAAAATGACCAGGTAGCAGGGCAGAATCAGGGCAAAAAGCGGAATTCTGGCCGCATCGGCCATGGAAAGATCACCCATCAGCCAGAAGAGGATGTGATGCAGCTGGCTGCTCTGGGACATGGAGATGAGGAACATGATCACTGCCCCGGCAAAGGCGTTCATCATCACCCCGGCCAGAAGCAGGGAATCCTTGCCCCCCGCCTTGGCCCCTGAGGCAAGCAACATGACGATGGCCAGGGTGGCCATGCTGCCGGCAAAGGCGCTGGTGGTGACGCCGGGGAAAAAGGGGATGCCGAGCAGCATGCCGCTGATGGCGCCTACAGCCGCCCCGCCGGAGATGCCGAGGATGTATGGTTCAGCCAGGGGGTTGCGCAGCAGAACCTGGAAGACCAGGCCGCCCAGGGAGAGGGTGGCACCTGCCATGGCGGCAAGCAGGACCCGGGGCAGGCGGATCTTCCAGACAATGGTGAACTGGGTGGTGTCCGGATGTCCCAGGCTGCGCAGCAGATCGATCACGGCCAGGGGATTTCTGCTGGACGAGCCCATGGCCGTGCCGAGCAGCATGGCCGCAGCCAGCAGCAGGCCGAGCAGCAGGCAGATGGCAGTGAGTCGTTTGCCTATGCGGGTGAAGGGTTGCTCCATAAATATTTACTTTTCTATGAATTCCGCTCGTCATTCCGGCACTCTGTTTAGTCCCCGCTTGACGGGGGTGCTTTCAGCCGGAATCAAGGTTTATGCTATCCGGGTGGTTTCTGGATGCCGGATCAGGTCCGGCATGACGGATTGCTTGCTGTTTTATTCAATAACTCCGAATGTTGACTCAGGGATAAAAGATATTCACCAGCAGTTCAAGGCCGTCGGCCAGCCGGGCCGTGGGGCGGTCAAAGAGATCGGCGTTGACCACATACAGTCGGTTGTTGCGCACTGCCGGCACCTCCGGCCATCTGCGCCACGCCGCCTTCAACTGCTCCTCGCTGTAGCCGCCGGCCATGGAGGCGATGATCACCACCTCCGGCTGCATGAGCAGGACGTCCTCCCACGAGTACCGGGGATAGGCCGTGGGGCCCGCCGCCAGGTTGATGCCGCCGGCCTGGGTGATCAGCTGGTCGATGAAGGTGTTTGACCCGGCCGAGATAATGGGCGAGGCGTCGATCTGGAAAAAGACCCTGGGCCGGTCAGTGGCATGGGCCACCCGCTCCGAGGCGGCATTGATTTTGGTCTGTATCTGCCCGACAATGTCCCGGGCTTTTTTTTCGGTACCCAGCACCTTGCCCAGCAGCATAACTGATTCCATGATCTCTGCAAGGTTTCTCGGATCGATGGTGTAAACCGGAATGCCGAGTTCGGTGATTTTGTCGGCGATATACTTGGGATTGCCGTCCCGCACCGCCAGGCAGAGATCCGGTTTGAGACTGATGATCTTTTCCAGATCCGGATGAACGTAGGAGCCTATTTTGGGCAGTTGTGCCGCTGCCTGCGGCTCATTGCTGTACAGGGTCACCCCCTTGATGCGGCTGCCGGCCCCCAGTTCAAAGACGATTTCCGTGATGCTGGGCATGAGCGAGACAATGCGTTGCGGCGGGGCGGGGATCTCCACCTTGCGGCCCACCTGGTCGACAAAGACCTCTGCCATGGTTGGCGCGGCAGCTACAGTCATGAAAAGCAAGAAAGCGACCATGCTGAGCAGGCAAGGGGGCAGAAAAGTGCGCTCTGCCGCGATGTGTTGCAGGGAAAATTTTATTCTCATAGGGCTTTTAAGCATGATGAACTTGTTAACGGTTTTTTTTCACCACAGAGATCGCAGAGATCACAGAGAGATATTGTGTATTATAAGTCAGTCAACTCTGTGGGCTCTGTGCTCTCTGTGGTAAATTTTCAGTCATGCAGGGCAAAGCGGATGGGGACACGTACCCACATGTCAATGGTTTCTTCTCCTCTTTTCCCCGGCTGAAAGAGCCAGTTTTTTACTGCGGCCATGGCGGCCCGGTCCAGCAGGTCGTGGCCGCTGGTCTCGGCCAGTCGCACCTCATTGACCCCACCGCGGCTGTTGACCAGCACATCAAGCTGCACCGTGCCTTCCTGACCCCGGCGGCGGGCCAGGGGCGGGTAGTCGGGGGGCGGGTTTTGCCGGTAAAGGGGCGTGGCCTCAATGGCCGTTTGTTCCGAATCGCCCGAGGCAATGTTGCCTGCCGCCGGTCCACCGAGAGGCAACATTGCCCCGGCCTGCGGCTCCTGCCTGATCTGCTGCCGGGCAGGTTCCGTCTCATCCGAGGCCCTTGCTTCCTGCACTGTTGCGACTGTTGCGACTGCTGCGGGGACCACGGCGGGGGGGGCAGCTGCCTTGGGGGGCGGGGGAACGGGCTTTGGTCTGCTTTGTGGCCGCGCCACTGGTTTGACCAAGGCTTTGGCCTCCTTTTTCATGGGAGCCGGCTCATTTTTTGCCGTCATGGGTGCCTCCTGCGGCACCGCCGTCAGGGTTAGGCAAATTCCCTGGGGCAGCGGACGGGGCGGCTGTATTTGGGGTGAGCTGAATTTTATCAGCAGCAGGGCGCCATGCAGCACGAGCGCTACAACCCCGGCCCAGAGGAGCCGTTTCATTGACCGCTGTCCGTTGCGGGTCTGGCCTGGAGAAGAACCCTGCTCAGGCCGGCCCGGTTGATCCGGTCAAGGGCGGTATAGATCTCCTGGTAGGTCAGATTCTTTTCCGCATCAAGCTGCACCACCGGTTCCGCGCCCCTCTCCCGACTGAGCCTGGCCTGTTTATCAAGGGCTGTGGACAGTTCAGCCGCGGAAACCGCCTGATCATTGACGAAAAACAGGGTGTCGGACCCATCTTTTTTCAAGGTAACACAGATCGGCGCCTCCGGTGTTCGCGCGGCCATGGAGGAAGAGGGCAGGTCCACTTGGCGGCCGCGATGCACGGACATGGAGAGCATGGCGTAGATGAAGAAAACCAGCAGCAGAAAGACCATGTCAATCAGCGGCAGCATCTCGATTCTGGGCGGCCTGGAGGGCTTACGGCTGATTTTCATGTTTTCCCCGTGGCTGCAGGTTTTCGTAAACCACCTCCAGGCTGGTGGCGTATTTTTCCATGACATGGATGGCATCATCGATCCTGGAGTTGAGGTAGTTGAAAGGAAAAACCGTGGCGATGGAGATGCCCAGACCGGTTGCCGTGGTGATCAGGGCCTGGGCTATGCCGCCGGTGACCGCCCTGGGGTCGGCGATCTCCGTGGTGCCGAGCACCTGAAACGAGGCGATGATGCCGATCACCGTCCCCAGAATGCCCAGCAGGGGCGCCACGGTGATCATGGTGTCCAGCACCACCATGTACCTGCGCATCTTTTTTACCGTATCCTCGGCCTCGGCCTCCATGGCCTTGACCATGGAATACTGCCGGTGGAGAATGCCTACCACCAGCATGCGGATCACATGATCCCGGCAGCCTCTGGTTTTGTCACGGATCAGATCCCAATCCCCGCTCTGGCTGATGGTCAGTATTTCATCGAGCAGTTTGCGGTTACGCTGGCGCTCGATCTGTAGCCAGAACAGGCTGCGCTCAATGATAACCGTCAGGACAATGATCGAGCAGGCCAGCAGCGGATACATCACCGGTCCGCCGCTTTTGAAAATCTCCCAAACACTCATAAGCATCTTCTCTCCCTGACCGGTTCTGGTTTGCCTGCTACAGTATAAATTGATGGTTTGGCCGGGTTGCCCTGGTGTTTGGCAACCCGGCTGATTTTTCGGATTAATATTTATAGGTTAAGGTGACAAAGAGCATCCTGCCGGGCATGGGATAGCCCTTGACATAGGCATAGTCCTTGTCGAACAGGTTGGTGACATCGCCGCTCAGGGTGAAGGAGCCGTTTTCCTGAAAATCGAGGATTTTCTTGCTGATGGACAGATCGACCACGGTAAAGCCGCCATAGGATTTGATCGGGGCGGGGAAGGTGCCTGTCTCCCAGTCCTCAATGGTCTGTTCACCGGTATAGGCGAAGTTCAGCCGCGCTGAAAAACCCTGATAGTCGTTGGTGTAAATACCGTAAGAGGCGTTCCCGTCGCTGATGTACTTCAGGTCCGTATTATTGTCCAGATCCTCAAAACGGTCAAGATAGGTCACGTTGACGTAAGGCCTGAGCTCAAATGACCAGCCGAACCGGGTGCCGAGGTCCCAGGACAGTTCCCCTTCAAAGCCTGCGATTTCCGCCTTGCCGACATTTTCCCAGGTCTGTTCAAGGCCTGCGGCCACGCTTTCGATCTTGTCCTTGTAACGGGTGTAAAAGTAGGAAAGGCCGGCGGACAGGCCGTTATCGGCATAATTGATACCGGCTTCATAGGTTTTGCTTGATTCGGGATCAAGATCGGGATTGCCAACATAATGGAGGCCGAAGTCGGAGTAGAAATCGGCAGCCAGTTCGTCGGCGCCGGGCATTATGAAGGCCTCGCCGTAGTGGGCCCGCAGTTTCAGCGCATCAGTCAGCAGATACACTACGCCTGCGCTGGCAACAATATTGTTGTCGTCTTCACTCCTGCCGGCCGGCTCCACCACCTCCAGATCATAGGAGTCGTAACGCAGGCCGCCGTCCACGATAAGCCGTTCCTGCATGAATTTCATCCTGCCCAGCAGGAAGGCGGCATAATTTTCTGAATCCGTCTCCGCCGGGTCGGCGCTGCTGGTGCTCTCATAGTCCAGCCAGTCGAGTCCTGCGGTCAGCCGCACCGCTCCCAGTTCCATGCTGCCCTGGGCCTGGGCGCCGCTGATATCCGTTTTGTTGCTGTACGGGACGCCGTCGTCCCAGCCGCTGGCATTGCTTTCCGTGGGATCAAACCAGGTGTCCTTGTCCTTGCCGGTGAAGTAGTGCACCTGCCAGGAATAGACCTTGTCGGCACTGGCGCCGTCGTAAATGAGGTCCATGGAATGGTTGGCAGAGTCCTTGCTGTTGTCCAGGTCGTTGGTGGTCAGATAGCCGGGACTGCCGATCTCGTTCCCGTAATAGCGGGTGAAGATGGCGCCGATGCGGTGTCTGCCGAGAAAGCTGTAACCGGCATTGACGGAGTAATGATCAATATGATCATAGCCGGTGTTGTGGAACCTGTCCCCGGAGCCGGTGTCATAATCATCCATGTCGGCGCGGGAGAAGCTGCCGGAAAAATCAAAACCAGACTGCTCGCCGCCGACAAGCAGGCCGCTTTCGTTATAGCCGTAACTGCCGATCTTGCTGAAAACCGCAGCCGACGGGGCGCCGGAACCCTGACGGGTGATGACATTGATGACGCCGCCCATGGCCGCTGAGCCGTACTGCACCGCACCGGGGCCGCGGATGACCTCGATGCGCTCCACGTTGCCCGTCATGATCTTGGCCAGGTTGCCGGTGCCGGCGCGGCGTCCATTGAGCAGGACCAGCACATGGGCCTTCAGGTCGTTGCCATAGGGCGCGGTCTTGAAGCCGCGGATGTTCAGCGAGGTCAGTTCGCCGGGGTAGCGGGTGACCGACCCCAGCCCCTTTTCCGTCAGCAGTTCGCCCACGTCCCGGGCGGGTGAGGCGGCGATTTCCTCCGCATCGATCACCATGACGTCGGCGCTTACCTCCCGGACAGACTCGCTGACCCGGGCGGCGGTGACCACCACCTCATCAAGGGCCGCCGTGGTGGCGGGGCCGTCGCTGTTTTCCGCGGCCAAAGACAGTGCCGGCACGGCCAGGGTCAATAAGATCAGGGTTGAAATTTTTTCTTTTGCCATCACACTCTCCCCTGTTCTGATGTGTTATGGGTGAGGCGCTGGTTGCCGGTATGCAAACAGCCGCGCATGGCGATCTGAAAAGCATCCCAGTCTTTGATGAGAAACAGGGTGATCTTGCAGAAAGATTGCTCTCTGGTGGCCATTGTATCCTCCTTGTCTGTGCAGGTTTTGACAGCCCGGGGGGATTTTGCCCTTATGATAAAAAAAACCCCGGACCAATAAAATTGATCCGGGGATTCCCTGTTTTTCCTCAGATATACATCGCTGCTCCTTGTCCTCGGAAGCAGATCAACATTGTTTGCAGGCAGGTTTTCTGACTCCCGGATTGTCCTAATTGCCGCGCCTTCCCAGCCCGGTTCCGTAGAGAAAAATTCACTCTCTGCGGATACCTGGAAGCAAGTGACATGTTGCGGTTTTCGTCCCCGGTTACAGCGGCGGGCCCGTCCCTGATTCACACAGGGTTCCCTATTAAGCTCGGTTAAGAGCGCCTGAAAATT
>JAHIVT010000074.1 GCA_018816555.1 Pseudomonadota bacterium | reverse complement strand
TGTTGTGACCCTTCCTGAGGGAGTAGAGATGGTAATGCCCGGTGACAACGTAACCGTAGAGGGCAACCTGATCACCCCGATAGCGATGGAAGTCGGACTTCGTTTTGCGATCCGCGAAGGTGGACGTACAGTGGGTGCCGGCGTCATTAACGAAATTCTGGAATAATTAATTTTAGCTATAATAGGAAGCTGGTATGAGAGATATCATTACGCTTGGGTGTTCTGAATGCAAGCAACGCAACTATACGACTACAAAAAATAAACGAAAGACACCAAACAAGCTCGAATTCAAGAAATATTGTCGTTTTTGTAAGACTCATACTCTTCATAAAGAAACGCGTAAGTAATAAAAAGGCCAGTAGCTCTAATGGTAGAGCGCCGGACTCCAAATCCGGATGTTGGGGGTTCGAGTCCCTCCTGGCCTGCCAGATAAATTAATGCTTCGTTAATATCTTAATTAACGAAGCATTAATTTATTTTGAGAATTCCAAAGAGAATAACTATCAAAATGTCAACGAAAAAGGCAGCCAAAACCGGTAAACCAGGCAAATCTGATAAGCAGATTGTGCCAGACGAGGGTTCAAAATTTGAACTCGCTAAGATCAAGGAGTTTATCCGGGAAGTAAAAAGTGAATTTCTTAAGATTGCCTGGCCTGACAAGAAACATACTCTTGGTACGGCAGGCGTCGTTGTCATATTGGTAATAATAATTTCTTTCTATTTAGGAGCGGTGGATCTGATCCTTGGGAAACTCATAGGTTTTGTGATCAAGTCGTAATAACGATCATGATGGGAAAATCCTGAAATAACATTTCCTGGAATAATTATGGCAAGAGCGTGGTACATACTTCACACCTATTCAGGTTTTGAAGAGAAAGTAAAATCGGCGATGCAGGAACGCGTTAAAAAAGCCGGCCAGGAGGAAATGTTTGGTGAAATACTGGTGCCTACCGAGCAGGTAGTGGAAATGATTAAAGGCGCTAAGAAGACATCATCCAGGAAGTTCTTCCCAGGCTATATTCTGCTGAATGTCGATCTGAATGATGAGACCTGGCATACTGTGCGCGATACTCCGAAGGTGACCGGTTTTGTCGGCAATGATCTCCATCCTGAACCTCTTACTGATGAAGAAGCGATGAAGATCATCGGCAGGATCAGGGATGGTGCGGTCAAACCTAAACCGAAAGTGACTTTTGATGTCGGAGATGTGGTGCGGGTCAATGATGGTCCTTTTTCAAATTTTCAGGGTGTCGTCGAAACAGTTTATCCGGATAAGGGTCGTGTTCGCGTTATGGTCAGCATATTTGGCCGGGAGACACCCGTTGAATTGGAATATGTACAGGTATCAAAGGGTTAACCTACCTTTTGACAGGATGCTATCGTTGGTTTTATCTTTTGATTGAGTTATAGTAGGAGAAAAAAATGGCAAAAAAAATTACTGGATATATAAAATTACAGATTCCGGCCGGGAAGGCGAATCCTTCACCCCCGGTTGGTCCTGCTCTTGGCCAGCATGGCGTGAATATCATGGAGTTTTGTAAGGGATTTAATGCGAAAACCCAGAATGAAGGGGATATGATTATACCCGTGGTTATCACGGTATATGCCGATCGTTCCTTTTCATTTATTACCAAGACTCCACCGGCGGCCAATCTTTTGTTTAAGAAACTCGGGTTGAAAGGTGGTTCGAGCAATCCTAAGAAGGATCGTGTTGCAAGCATCACCAAAGATCAGATCCGTGAGATTGCAGAAATTAAAATGCCTGACTTGAATGCATATGATATTGACACGGCAATGAAGATTGTCAGTGGCACGGCAAAGAGTTGCGGCATAACCGTTGTAGATTGATAAGATAACAGGGGTGTAAACCATGCCAAAAAGAGGAAAAAAATATCAGAACTCCATCGCGAGTCTTGATCGGAACACCGTATATGTATTATCTGAGGCTATTGATACACTGCTGAAGGCTAAATATGCTGCGTTTGATGAGTCAATTGATATTGCCGTTAATCTCGGCGTAGATCCGCGTCATGCAGATCAGATGGTCCGCAGTACGGTTGTTTTGCCGAATGGTACTGGTAAAACCGAGCGGGTTCTGGTTTTTGCCAAGGGTGATAAGGTGCAGGAAGCCCTCAATGCCGGTGCCGATTATGCGGGCGGCGATGATTATGTTGCCAAAATTCAGGCAGGTTGGCTTGATTTCGAAAGAACCATCGCTACCCCTGATATGATGGGTACCGTAGGTAAGATTGGACGCGTGCTCGGACCGCGGGGTCTGATGCCCAATGCCAAACTCGGGACCGTGACATTTGACGTAGGCCGCGTGGTCCAGGAAATCAAAGCCGGTAAGGTAGATTTCAAGGTTGATAAAGCTGGTATCGTTCATGCGATGATTGGTAAGTCTTCATTCGGAACTACCAAAATCCAGGAAAATCTGCTGGCATTTGTTGACAGAATTCTCCAGCTGAAACCATCATCATCAAAGGGCGTTTATCTTAAAGGTGTGAGCCTGGCAAGTACCATGGGACCAGGGTTGAAACTTGACCCCCTTGAACTTCGTACCCTTGTAAAACAAGTGTAAATATCAAAATAAATGCCCATGAGGTGATGATCTCACCTCATGGACTTTATCAAAGTAGTTTTGATGTCGAAGACAGCGGGTACTAAAGTTTAATCTTCCTTCCTGGAAGGCCTGCCGAGACGAGAAAAGTTGCTTTTCAAGCAACCTAAACAAGTGTGAATCCTTAATGTCATCGTTGCTGATGTCTGTTGTTCTTTTCAGAATGAGTACAAATGCAGCACTTGTCTGTCCTTATCGACTTCAACTGCTTTATCTTGCAGAGGCCTGTTAGAATTAACTGGCCAGTAATCGTGCCTGAACTTTTGTTGTGGTGAAAGTGAAGGTGAAATTGTTTTAATGATGAGATGTAAGAAGGAGGTAGGACATTGAATCGTGATGAAAAGGCTGCGGTAGTAGCTGATCTCAGTGGTAAATTTGATAAAGCCAAAATTGCCATTGTGTCAGACTATCGAGGGCTTACCGTCTCCAGCTTCGAGCAATTGCGGCGCGAGCTGAAAAAGAACGATGCTGAGATCCGGGTAGCCAAAAACACACTGCTCCGCAAGGCCATACAGGGTACCCCTTTTGAGGTCATGACCTCGCAACTGGAAGGTACCACTGCCATTACAGTATCCTATGCGGATCCTGTCGCGCCAGCAAAAATTCTGACAGAATTTGCCAAAACTCATCCTGAACTGCAGATACGTTCAGGTGTTCTCGACGGGAAGGCTTTAACCGTTGATGATTTAAAGGCGTTATCGACCCTGCCCAGCAAAGAAGTTATGCTTGCCACGCTTCTTTCTGTTATGCAGGCCGTGCCCACAAGTTTTGTCAGAGTACTCAATGCTGTACCGCTCAGTTTTCTGTATACCCTGCAGGCCCTTAAGGAAAAGAAGGAACAGGAAAACAACTGATTTCAATTAACGAATGATATTTTATTAGTGGAGGATAGAAAAATGTCTGTAACAAAAGAAGATGTAATCGATTTTATTGCCAATATGAGTGTTCTCGAGCTTTCCGAGCTCGTTAAGGAAATGGAAACAAAATTCGGTGTTTCAGCCGCTGCACCTGTCGCAGTTGCTGCAGCCGGCCCTGCCGCTGCAGCCGCAGAAGTTGAGGAGCAAACTGAATTTGATGCCATTCTTACCTCTGCCGGCAGCAGCAAAATCGGCGTTATCAAGGAAGTTCGCGCCATCACTGCTCTGGGCCTGAAGGAAGCAAAAGCCTTGGTTGAAGGTGCTCCGACTCCGATTAAAGAGGGCGTTTCCAAGGACGAAGCCGCAGATATCAAGGCAAAAGTTGAAGCTGCCGGTGGCACCGTAGAGATTAAGTAAATATGGTCTTCTGATATTTTAGTATAAAGATCCGGTTCTTTAAAACAACCTTAAAGGGCCATAAGGATACGTAAGATATAACGCTGCAGAGTGAAAATCTCTGTAGCGTTATATTGCGTTTTCCACCAGCATAATGTTGACCGGTAGAGTGACAAGGCTAAAAACTGTTTGATCAGTTTCTGAGGCGAGGGCATAGCTTAATGAAGGCGAATAAAAGAGTCAGGAAAAGTTTTGCGAAGATCGGCGAAGTAATAGAGAAACCGCATTTGATAGAAATGCAGCGGCTATCCTATGAAAAATTCTTGCAGCTTGGCGTTGATCCTGATGAACGAGATGATTCAGGATTACAGGGCATCTATAAATCAGTTTTCCCGATTCAGGATTTTAACGGATTATGCACTCTTGAGTTTGTCCGTTATAATTTTGGTGAGCCTAAGTATACGGTTGAGGAATGTGTTGAGAGGGGTATGACCTATGAGGTGCCTATTAAAATAACGGTGCGCCTTGTCTCCTATGATATCGATCCTGAGACTGAAGCAAAAAGTATCCGGGACATCAAGGAGCAGTCAGTTTATCTGGGGTCCATTGCCTTGATGACTAAATCCGGGGTTTTTGTGGTCAATGGCACGGAAAGGGTTATTGTCAGCCAGTTGCAGAGATCTCCCGGACTTTTTTATGCCCATGACGGCGGCAAAACCCATGCGGGTGGCAAGCTTTTATATTCAGCGAGGATTATTCCCGTACGCGGTTCATGGGTTGATCTTGAGTTTGATGCCAAGGATATCCTCCATGTCAGGATTGACAGACGTCGCAAATTCCCGGTCAGCACTCTTCTCAAGGCGCTTGGTCATTCTGCGTCTGAATTGCTGCGCTATTTTTATGAGACGGAGAAGCTTACCTTTACCAGCGAAAAAATCTTCAAGAAATTTGATCCGAAAATGGTCGTCGGTCAGCGTGCGCCCCACGACCTTATTCATCCTGAAACCGGAGAAATCCTCGCCAAGGAAAATAAGAAAATCAGCAAGGCTCTTGCAGTTCGGCTTGAAGAGGCCGGAATAAAGGAACTCCAGATCGACCCGGAAAGCCTGCTGGGTCAGTTCGTTGCCGATGATATTGTCAATCCGAAAACCGGCGAGGTGATTCTTGCCTGTAACGGCGAGTTGAGCGAGTCCATTATTGAGGAAATCCGAAATGCCCAGGTGGGCACCATCGAGACCCTTTTTATTGATGGTATCAAGGTGACTGATTCCTTCAGAAAGACCCTGGCCCTGGATAAAGCGGAAACAGCGGATGAGGCCCTGCTCGAAATTTACCGGAGGTTGCGTCCGAGCAGCCCCCCAACCCTGGAGATAGCCGTTAAGTTTTTTGAAAATCTCTTTTTTAATGCTGACACCTATGATCTTTCCGAAGTCGGGCGATTCAAAATCAATGCCAAGCTGGGTTTGAAGACCACCATTGAAACAAAGACGTTGACCCATGAAGATATCATGGAGACCGTGCGCTATCTTCTGCGGTTAAAGGATTCCCAAGGCCCGGTGGATGATATTGACCATCTGGGCAACAGAAGGGTGCGTACCGTGGGCGAGCTGGTTGAGAATCAGTATCGCATGGGACTGGTGCGCATGGAACGGGCAATCCGAGAAAGAATGAGCCTGCAGGAAGTCGAAACCCTGATGCCCCACGATCTCATTAATCCCAAGCCGATTACCGCTGCCATCAAGGAATTTTTCGGCACCAGCCAGCTTTCCCAGTTCATGGATCAGACCAATCCTCTGTCAGAGGTGACCCACAAGAGAAGGCTCAGCGCTTTGGGACCGGGCGGTCTTTCCCGTGAAAGAGCAGGATTTGAGGTACGTGACGTCCATCCTACCCATTATGGCAGAATCTGCCCTGTTGAAACACCTGAGGGACCCAACATCGGACTTATTGTTTCACTTGCCGCATTCGCCAAGGTGAATCAATACGGATTTATTGAAACCCCCTACCGCAAGGTGGTCAACCGCAAGGTAACCGAGGAAGTTGTCTATATGACGGCTCTGCAGGAAAAGGGCGAGGTTTTCGTGCCGGCAAATGTTGAGGTGGACCAAGATGGTCATCTGGTTGTTGACAATCTCATTGGCCGGGAAGAGGGCGAGGTGGTCATTGCCAGTGCCGACCGTGTGACCTGCATGGATGTATCACCCAACCAGCTGGTCAGTGTTGCCGCATCAATGATTCCCTTTCTGGATAACGACGATGCGAACCGTGCCTTGATGGGCTCCAATATGCAGCGTCAGGGTGTGCCGCTTCTGCGCACAGCTGCTCCTCTTATCGGCACAGGCATGGAGAAAACCGTTGCCCATGATTCAGGTGTCTGTCTTCTTGCTGCAGGAGATGGTGTGGTGGAGGAGGTTGACGCCAACCGCGTTGTGGTGCGCTACGATAAGCCGGGAACCGATGGTTTTGATACCGGTATAGGGGTGTATCGCCTCGATAAGTATAGAAAATCAAATCAGTCTACCTGTTTTAACCAGACCCCGCTCGTTTTGCCTGGTCTGCGCGTAACCAAGGGGGAAATCCTGGCTGACGGACCTGGCGTGGAGACAGGTGAACTGGCCCTGGGCAAGAACGTGACCATCGCCTTCATGCCCTGGCGTGGGTACAATTTCGAGGACTCCATTCTGGTCAGTGAAAAGTTGCTGCGCAATGACACATACACCTCTCTGCACATTGAGGTTTTTGAAACAGTGGCCCGGGACACGAAGCTCGGCAAGGAGGAGATTACCCGGGATATCCCCAACGTCAGCGAGGAGAGTCTGCGTAATCTTGACGAAAGCGGCGTTGTCCGCATCGGGGCTGAAATCAAACCGGGCGATACCATGGTGGGCAAGGTAACACCGAAAGGAGAATCTCAGCTTTCTCCCGAGGAAAAACTGCTGCGGGCGATTTTCGGCGAAAAAGCCGGGGATGTGAAGGACACATCTCTGCGCGTTCCACCTGGTGTCGAGGGTGTGGTCATAGATGCCAAGGTGTTTTCCCGGAAAGGGGTTGAGAAGGATGAGAGAACTCTGACCATTGAAGAGATGGAGATTCGCCGTCTGGAACGGGATCGGGATGATGAGATCAACTGCCTGAAGAAATCCGTTAAAAACAGTATTGCCGATATTTTAAGTAAAGAAACAACCAACTCTCCTGTGATCTCCAAAAATGGGGAGATACTGCAGGAAGAGGGGGGCAAGATCAGTTTTGAAACCCTGGAGAAGATGTCCCTCGCAGCCATTAAGCGAATTGATTACTCGAACAGGGAAAAACTGCAGGGCGAAGTTGATCTCCTTTTTGAACGTTTTGAGAAGCAGGTTGAAGTGGTCAATGAGCGTTATGATGCCCGGATTAACCGGCTGCGTAAAGGCGATGACCTGCCGCCGGGAGTTATCAAAATGGTCAAGGTTTACGTTGCCACCAAACGCAAGCTGGCCGTGGGCGATAAGATGGCCGGTCGCCATGGCAACAAGGGTGTTGTGTCCCGAATCCTGCCCGAAGAGGACATGCCCTACTTTGAGGATGGTACCGCAGTTGATGTGGTATTGAATCCTCTCGGCGTTCCTTCCCGTATGAACGTCGGCCAGGTTCTTGAGGTTCATCTGGGCCGTGCGGCCAAAATGCTCGGTGAGCAGATTCAGAAACTGGCCGAAAAACATGAACTCGCGGCTGTGAAAAAGAAGCTGCAGAAAATTTATTCCGCCAAGGAGTATGCAGCCTTGACTGCAGGGCTGTCCGATGATGCCCTGCTTGACATGGCGCGCAAAATGGGTACCGGCCTGCATATCGCCACCCCGGTTTTTGATGGTGCCACGGAAGCTGAAATCCGCGGCATGCTGGTTGAGGCGGGATGCGAAGAGGTTGGACAGTCCGTTCTTTATGACGGGCTTACCGGGGAGAAATTTGAAAATTCGGTTACCGTCGGTACCATGTACATCATGAAGCTCCATCATCTCGTTGACGACAAGATTCACGCCCGTTCCACCGGACCGTATTCATTGGTCACCCAGCAACCGCTGGGCGGCAAGGCGCAGTTCGGTGGGCAGCGCCTTGGTGAAATGGAGGTCTGGGCAATGGAGGCATATGGCGCGGCATACACACTGCAGGAGTTTCTCACCGTCAAGTCGGATGATGTCAGTGGTCGTACCAAGATGTATGAGAAAATTGTCAAAGGCAATAACTTCCTCACCGCCGGCCTGCCGGAATCCTTCCATGTCCTCATCAAAGAGCTGCAGGGCCTCTGCCTTGACTTGGAACTGATGGAGTAACAGGAGGCCTGATACACGTTTGGGGGAAAAGTATCAGTCCTCAGGCGTTAAGCTGTGTTTTTGTAAACTGAGAAAAACGTATAACTTCTTACATAGGTGCTGCCGTGGAAGACCTTTTCAGCTTTTTTAATAAAGAAAAAAAGCCTTTTAAATTTAATTCAGTTCGGATTTCTCTTGCCTCGCCGGAAAAGATTCTTGACTGGTCACATGGTGAAGTAAAAAAACCGGAAACCATCAACTACCGGACATTCAAACCCGAACGTGACGGTCTTTTCTGCGCCAAGATTTTCGGGCCGGTCAAGGACTATGAGTGCAATTGCGGCAAGTATAAGAGGATGAAGCACCGTGGCGTTATCTGTGAAAAATGCGGTGTTGAAGTTATTCAATCAAAAGTCCGGCGTGAACGTCTCGGTCATATTGAGCTTGCCTCGCCTGTTGCCCATATCTGGTTTCTCAAGAGTCTGCCCAGCAAGATAGGCAATCTCTGCGACATGACCTTAAAGGAACTGGAAAAGGTTCTTTATTTTGACTCCTATGTGGTGGTTAGCTCCGATGAGCCGTCGCTTGCTGTAGGGGCACTGCTCACCGAGGAGCAGTATCGGCAGAACCGTGAAGAATACCCCGGTAAATTCAATGTGGGTATCGGTGCTGCGGCGATCAAGGATATCTTGAAAAGCCTTGATCTGAATAATCTGTCCATCACGCTCAGGGAGGAAATGCGACAGACCGGCTCAGAGGCCAAGCGCAAGAAACTGGCGAAACGTCTCAATATCGTCGAGGCCTTCCGGGATTCCGGCAATAAACCGGAATGGATGATACTTGAAGTCATTCCCGTTTTGCCGCCTGACCTTCGTCCTCTGGTACCTCTGGAGGGCGGCCGTTTTGCCACGTCGGATCTCAATGATCTGTACCGCCGGGTGATCAACCGCAACAACAGGCTGAAACGATTGCTGGAACTCGACGCCCCTGAGATCATTATCCGCAACGAAAAACGCATGCTGCAGGAGGCGGTTGACGTTCTCTTTGATAACGGCCGTCGCGGCAAACTGATCACCGGTCCGAATAAACGTCCGCTCAAATCCTTAAGCGACATGTTGAAAGGAAAACAGGGCAGGTTCCGTCAGAATCTCCTGGGTAAACGCGTTGATTACTCAGGCCGTACCGTTATTGTCGTTGGCCCCCATCTGCGTCTCCATCAGTGCGGATTGCCCAAAAAGATGGCGCTTGAGTTGTTTAAGCCCTTTATCTACAACAAGCTTGAACTTCACGGCTATGTGACCACCATTAAAAGTGCCCGCAAGATGGTGGAAAAAGAGACCAAGGAAGTGTGGGACGTACTCGATGAGGTGGTCAAGGAGTATCCCATTATCCTCAACAGGGCTCCCACCCTCCATCGTCTCGGCATGCAGGCTTTTGAGCCGGTGCTGATTGAGGGAAAGGCGATCCAGTTGCATCCCCTTGTCTGTTCGGCCTTTAACGCCGACTTTGACGGTGACCAGATGGCGGTACATGTGCCTCTCACCGTTGAGGCACAGATGGAAGCCAGGGTATTGATGATGTCCACCAACAATATTCTGTCCCCCGCACATGGTGAGCCCATTATCATACCCAGCCAGGATATCGTGCTTGGACTCTACTACATGACCAGAGAGCGGCTGCATGCCAAGGGTGAAGGTAAGATTTTTTCTTCCCCGGAAGAGGCGCGTATTGCCTATGATTACGGGGAGGTCCATCTGCAGGCCAAGGTAAAGGTCCGCATAAATGGAGCAATTGTCGACTCAACCATCGGCCGCATATTGCTTGGCGATCTTTTGCCCCCGACCGTGCCCTTCTCCGCTATCAATGAGGTAATGAAGAAAAAAGCCCTGGCCAAGTTGATTGATTACACCTATCGTCATGCCGGCACCAAGGAAACGGTTATCCTGGCCGATCGTTTGAAGGATATCGGCTATGAATTCGCCACCCAGGCGGCAATCTCAATATGCATTAACGACATGCAGATTCCGGTGAGCAAGGAAGAGATCCTCGCTAAATCGGAACAAGAGGTGTTGGATGTCGAGCAGCAGTATGCCGACGGTCTGATCACTGCCGGGGAGAAGTATAACAAGGTCGTTGATATCTGGTCCCGGGCAACCGATGATGTGGCCAAGGAAATGATGACAGAGCTGAGTGTCCAGTATTTGCGTGATAAGGATAAAAAACTTATTGAAACCCCGAGTTTCAACTCGATCTTTATCATGGCGGATTCCGGCGCCAGGGGTAGTAAGGATCAGATCAGGCAGCTTGCCGGCATGCGTGGCCTCATGGCCAAGCCCTCAGGCGCGATTATCGAGTCTCCCATCAAGGCGAATTTCCGGGAGGGTCTTACTGTCCTCGAGTACTTTATTTCCACCCACGGCGCCAGGAAGGGTCTTGCTGATACGGCTCTGAAAACGGCGAACTCCGGATATCTGACCAGGCGACTGGTGGATGTCGCTCAGGATTCAACTATTGTGGAGCGTGACTGCGAAACCCTTGACGGTATCATGGCTGAGCCCCTGTTTGAGGGCGGCGAAGTTATCCAGCGGGTGGGTGAGCGTATCCTGGGCCGCGTGGCTCTGGAGGATATTGTTGATCCTTTCACCGGTGATGTTATTGTCAGGGCGGGTGAAGAAATCACGGAAGAGAAGGTTGACGGCATCGAGTATGCGGGCATTGACCGCGTCATGATCCGCTCGGTCCTTACCTGTAATGCAAGGCGTGGTGTTTGTGTTTCCTGTTATGGCCGCGATCTCGGTCGCGGGCACATGGTCAATATTGGTGAGGCGGTGGGTATCATTGCCGCCCAGTCCATCGGTGAGCCTGGCACCCAGTTGACCATGAGAACCTTCCACATCGGCGGTACGGCAAGCCGAAGTGTTATGCAGGCTGAGATCCGCACTCTGCATGGAGGTGCCGTCAAGTTCCAGGGGCTTCATTGTGTCAAGAACAATGAAGGCAGGCTGGTGGTCATGAACAGAAATGGTGAGATCAGCATCCTTGGCACAAAGGGCAGAGAGCGTGAACGCTATCCGATTACCTATGGTGCCATCTTGAATGTCAACGATGGTGATGATGTGGAAGCGGGCAGCCTCATTGCCGACTGGGATCCCTATACCATCCCGATTGTCAGCGAGATTGCAGGTGTTGTCAAATTCGGTGATATTATCGAGGGCACAACCATGCAGGAGCGTGTTGACCCGATCACCGGTAAGTCAAGCTCTGTTATCATCGGTTCAAAGGGTTCGTCGATGAACCCACGTATTTCGCTCAAAAGTGATAAGGCTAAAACGCTGAAACTGCCTATAACAGCCACACCTGCCCGCTACTCCCTTCCTGTGGGTACTATTATCACCGTGGAAGAGGGGCAGGAAATCCAGGCTGGTATGGTACTCGGCAAGATCCCCAGAGAGACGACCAAGACGAAGGACATCACCGGTGGTTTGCCGAGGGTTGCCGAACTTTTTGAGGTGCGTAAGCCCAAAGAGCATGCCTTGATCAGTGAAATCGACGGCCGGGTCAGTTTCGGCAAGGACCTCAAAGGCAAGAAACGGGTCATTGTCACGCCTGAAATTGGTGAACCCAAAGAGTATCTCATTCCCAAAGGAAAGCACATCAGTGTACATGAGGGCGACTATGTGAAAGCTGGTGAGCCGCTCATGGATGGCTCTCCTGATCCCAATGATATTCTCCGGGTTATGGGCGTCAAGGAGCTGGCCAAATTCCTTGTCAATGAGATTCAGGAGGTCTATCGACTTCAGGGTGTTAAGATAAACGACAAACACATTGAGGTTATTGTCCGCCAGATGTTGCGACGTGTGCAGATCACCGGTGTAGGCGACAGCACCTTTATGCTCGGAGAACAGGTCGAGTGGTGGAAGTTTAATGAGGAAAACGAGACGCTTCTCAAGCAGGGCGCAAGGCCAGCCGTTGCTGAACCGTTGCTGCTCGGGGTCACCAAGGCATCACTGAGTACGGACAGCTTCATTTCCGCGGCATCGTTCCAGGAGACTACGAAAGTTCTTACCAATGCTGCCATGGCAGGAAAGATTGATGACTTGAGCGGTCTCAAGGAAAATGTCATCATGGGCCGGCTTGTACCGGCCGGTACAGGCCTTGAGCGCTATTCCATGGTGGAAGAATAAAATCCTGAGTGTTGCAAAGATGCTGCGTCAGGTAGATGAAAGTTGATAGCTTCGTGAAAAGTTCCGGCGCCGAATTTTGCCATTATAAATTTCTAATTTATCATGGCACTGTAGGGTTGATGAACGCCTTTTTGCGAAACCGTCAAAGTTTATTCTTGACACATGGAAAGGCATCGAGTATTTATTCCGTTTTTCGTAAATGAGTATTCAGCCTTCCTTAGATGAGGGCAGCAATAATAAAAAATATGTAGGAGTCATCAATGCCAACCATCAACCAACTGGTACGGCACGGTCGTAAAAAGTCTGTGAAGCGGACAACAACCCCGGCACTTCAGGCTTGCCCGCAGAAGCGCGGAGTGTGCGTTCGTGTATATACAACAACACCGAAAAAACCGAACTCAGCTCTGAGAAAGGTTGCAAGGGTGCGTTTGACCAACGGGATCGAGGTAACATCCTATATTCCGGGTATCGGCCACAACCTCCAGGAGCACTCAGTGGTTCTGATCAGAGGTGGCAGGGTAAAAGACCTTCCCGGTGTGCGCTATCATATCATCAGGGGTACTCTTGATACGCTGGGTGTCTCAGACAGGAGACAGGGCCGATCGAAGTATGGCGCGAAACGTCCCAAATAGGTTACTGTATATAAGGTAATAATAAGGAGCTGTAGACAATGCCCAGAAGAAGACTTGTTGCTAAACGTGAAATAAACCCGGATGCCCGCTTTAACAGTGTGCTTGTGTCTAAGTTTATTAATGGGCTGATGCAACGTGGCAAAAAGAGTGTTGCCCGTACTATATTTTACGATGCCATGGAAATTCTTGAGTCGTCATTGACCGAGGAAAAGCCTTTGACGGTTTTTGAGAAAGCCATGGAGCATGTCAGGCCGAAGGTTGAGGTTAAATCCCGTCGTGTTGGTGGTGCAACATATCAGGTGCCGGTTGAGGTTCGTTCTGAGCGTCGTAATGCATTGGCAATTCGTTGGATAGTTGATTTTTCTCAGAAGAGAAGCGGTAAGTCAATGGCTGAGAAGCTGGCTTCCGAGCTCTCTGATGCATTCCATAATCGGGGCTCAGCGGTGAAAAAACGTGAAGATACCCATAGAATGGCTGATGCAAATAAGGCATTTGCTCATTATCGATGGTAGAAACGACTATTTCCCCAGTGTGTTTGCGGGTTGTTGATTTGATAGAGATGTTGAGAAAAGGGGAAAAAGGTGGCGAACAACATCTCTTTGGCGCGGTTGCGCAATATCGGCATCATGGCTCATATCGATGCCGGGAAAACGACCACCACTGAAAGGATACTGTATTATACCGGACGTACCCATAAGATGGGTGAGGTTCATAACGGTGCTGCCGTCATGGACTGGATGGAGCAGGAGCAGGAGCGGGGTATTACCATAACCTCTGCTGCCACAACCTGCAGTTGGAAGAATCATAGAATAAATATCATAGATACTCCGGGACACGTTGATTTTACCATAGAGGTAGAACGCTGCCTGCGGGTATTGGATGGAGCCATAGCAGTTTTCTGCGCAGTTGGCGGTGTTGAGCCCCAGTCAGAAACAGTGTGGCGGCAGGCAGACAAATACGCAATTCCACGAATTGCATTTGTCAATAAAATGGATCGGGTCGGCGCAGATTTTGAGCGCTGTATCAGCATGATGGTAAAGCGATTGAACACTAATCCCTTACCTGTGCAAATCCCGGTAGGTGCTGAGGATCATTTCCAAGGTGTAATAGACCTTATCACCGAAAAAATGCTTGTTTTTGATGAAGAATCTCAGGGTCTGCAAGTTACTGAACACGATATACCTGAAGGTCTCATAGATAAGTTCACGGCTGCACGTGTGGCCCTCGTCGAGAAGCTGGCCGACTTCGATGAGGGGGTCATGGAAAAATATCTGGAAGAGCAAACCATCTCAGTGGAAGAGCTGAGAAACGCAATACGGACGGCAACAATTAAGCTGCAGGTTGTCCCTGTATTTTGCGGCAGCGCCTTTAAGAATAAAGGTGTTCAACCTTTACTTGACGCTGTTGTGGCATATTTGCCTTCACCCACAGATGTTCCTCCAGTCCAAGGAGTAAATAGTAAAGGCGAAGTCGTAACGAGGAGAACCGGTGCCAGTGAAAAGTTCTGCGCCCTGGCATTTAAGCTCGCCAGCGACCCCTTTGTTGGAAATCTCGCTTATATCCGGGTTTATTCCGGTGAGCTCAAGATTGGCAGCAAGGCTTACAATCCTGGAAAGAATAAACAGGAAAAAATAAGCCGCATTGTCAAAATGCATTCCAACAAGCGGGAAGAGGTTGACAAGATAGGACCGGGTGATATCGCGGCAGTGATCGGCCTTCGGTATACAACCACCGGAGATACCCTCTGTGAGTCCGGGGATGATATCCTGCTGGAAAGCATGGAATTCCCCGAACCCGTTATAAGCATCGCCATTGAGCCGAAAAGTAAGGCGGAAGAAGAAAAACTTCATGACTCCTTAAGCAAGATTGCGCTTGAGGATCCCTCATTTAAGGTGCGAACGGATGCTGATACCGGTCAGACCATCATTGCAGGGATGGGCGAGCTGCATCTTGAGATTATTGTTGATCGACTGATCCGCGAATTTAAGGTTGGCGCAAATGTGGGACCGCCACAGGTTGCGTATAAAGAGACGATTGAAGGCAAGGCCAAGGCTGAAGGCAAATTTATCCAGCAGGCAGGAGTCAAACCTCAATATGGTCATGTCTGGCTTGAGGTTGAGCCCAATGAAAGGGGTTTGGGCTTTGTCTTTGAAAATAGAATTAATGAGGAAAGGATTGCCAAAGAATTCATTCCTGCAATAAGAAAAGGTGTTGAAGGCAGTTTGGAAGGGGGAGCCCTGGCAGGCTTTCCGGTCATTGATGTGAAGGTCGCATTGGTGGATGGATCCTATCATGAAGAAGATTCAACAGAACAGGCCTTTGCTGTTGCGGCAAGCATCGCATTGAGAAATGCCCTTGCCCAGGCGCATCCGATACTGCTTGAGCCTTTGATGGATGTTGAAATAATAGTGCCGGAGCAGTTTGTCGGTGATGTTATAGCAGATCTCAACAGTAGAAGAGCACGAATTAACGGGATTGAACCCCGGGACAATGGATACCAGATTATTACAGCACAGGCCCCGTTGGTGGGAATGTTCGGTTATTCTACCGATCTCCGATCCGCCTCTCAGGGCAGGGCTAATTTTACGATGCAGTTTGCTGTTTACGATAAGATAGCGGAAAAAACAGCAGAAGTCATAGTTAGAAAAGTGAAAGGATTAATTTAAGAAAATCCGAATGAATGTATGAGGCAAAGTAATGGCAAAGGAAAAGTTTCAACGCACTAAACCCCATGTAAATATTGGCACAATAGGTCATATTGACCACGGCAAGACCACGTTGACAGCAGCAATCACCCAGGTTTTGGCCACAAAAGGATGGGCAAAGAAGACAGACTTCAGCGAGATAGACAAGGCCCCGGAAGAAAAAGAGCGTGGCATCACCATCGCCACGGCCCATGTTGAGTATGAGTCGAAAAAGCGTCATTATGCTCATGTTGACTGCCCCGGCCATGCTGACTACATCAAGAATATGATCACCGGTGCGGCGCAGATGGACGGCGCGATACTGGTGGTTGGCGCAGATGACGGACCCATGCCTCAAACCCGTGAGCATATCCTGCTTGCCCGTCAGGTTGGCGTACCAGCTATGGTTGTCTTCCTGAACAAGTGCGATATGGTTGACGACCCTGAACTGATCGAGTTGGTAGATATGGAACTTCGCGAGCTGCTGAGCAAATATGAGTTTCCCGGGGATGATACCCCGATTATCCAGGGAAGCGCCTTGAAGGCCCTGGAGAATCCGACTGATCCGGAAGCAGCGAAATGCATCTGGGATCTGATGGATGCGGTGGATGCTTTTATACCCGAGCCGCAGCGTGACATAGACAAACCCTTCCTGATGCCGGTGGAGGATGTGTTTTCCATTTCCGGCCGTGGCACGGTAGCCACCGGCCGGGTTGAGCGTGGCAAGATCAAGGTTGGGGAAGAGATTGCGATAGTAGGTATCCGTGATACCCAGAAGACTACGGTAACCGGAGTTGAGATGTTCAGGAAGATCCTGGATCAGGGTCAGGCCGGAGACAACGTCGGTATCCTTCTGCGGGGCACCAAGCGTGATGACATAGAGCGTGGCCAGGTTCTGGCAGCTCCGGGCAGCATCACCCCGCATGTGAAGTTCAAGGCGGAATGCTACATATTGAGCAAGGAAGAGGGCGGACGTCATACCCCGTTCTTTAATGGTTATCGGCCGCAGTTTTATTTCCGAACCACAGACGTGACAGGTGTTGTGACCCTTCCTGAGGGAGTAGAGATGGTAATGCCCGGTGACAACGTAACCGTAGAGGGCAACCTGATCACCCCGATAGCGATGGAAGTCGGACTTCGTTTTGCGATCCGCGAAGGTGGACGTACAGTGGGTGCCGG
>JAHIVT010000073.1 GCA_018816555.1 Pseudomonadota bacterium | reverse complement strand
TTCATTTGACCTCCTTTTTTTTCTTCATTTCTTCCCTGGATGGTTAATAGCTTCCCCATCCTGCACTTAACAAAGCCCTGCTCTGCTCCCCGGGAAATCCTTGGGTCTTCTTGGACTCATATTCATGAACCAGAAAGACAAAAAAGTCTTATCCAAACTTAATATAAGGGCAGCAGAACTGATGAGCTGTTTACTTGCGCAATATGACAGGTGAAATATTACATGCAGCTTACAGAAATAATTTTTTTAAAAAATTTTGGGAGCGACCTTAAAAAGAGTCCCTTTATCAATCCATCCACCAGCGTTAAGGGAAACGAAAGGGCTTTTCTGTGGCCATAACAGATGACAAATCAGGGGGAAGGTGAGGGCGGAATCTCGGGTCCTTCTGTTGTGTCTTGGCAAGTTTTTCGATGAAAAACTCCCGTGCTCTTTTCCGGAAAACAGGATAAGGTTGCCTGCCTAAAACAGGGGAGGGGTGAATGGAAATTGGTGTGCTGCAGAGCTATGCGCCCATATTGGGCACGATTTTGCTGGGCTTTGTGCTCAGGCGGATCGGTTTTCCGGGGGAGCGTTTCTGGCCCGCTGCCGAGCAGATCACCTATTACCTGCTCTTTCCCGCCCTGCTGGTCCTGAAAATCGGCACGACCCGGACAGGCGGTGTGCAGACGGCATCGCTCATTGCCGCGCTGGTCTTTGCTTTCCTGACGATTGCCATGCTGCTGGTTGCCGCCAGAAAGAGGCTTGCCGGCGAGGGGCCGGCCTTCACCTCCCTTTTCCAGGGAACGTTGCGCTTCAACACCTATATCGGCTTGACCATCATCCTGTTTTCCTTTGGCGAACCGGGGATGCAGATTGCCGCGATCATCATGGCGACCCTGATCCCGCTGGTCAATATCTTATGCGTTGTGGTGCTGCTCTGTTACGGCAGCCGGACATCCGGCCGCAAGCGGCTGGCAATTTTGCTCTCCCTGCTCAAGAATCCCGTGCTGCTGGCCTGTCTTGCCGGGATTTTCATCAATGTCGCGGGGATACATATTGTCACGCCTGTGGCGGGCGCCATGGCCATTCTCGGCAAGGCCGCCTTGCCCATGGGCCTTCTCACCGCAGGCGCCGGCCTTGATTTTAAAATTTTTCAGGCATCACCGAGGACAATCGTTGCCGCCTGCCTGGGCAAGCTCATTGTCCTGCCGGCGCTCATGTGGCTTTTCTGTCTGTTTTTTCAGGTGGAGCATACGCGTGCTACAATCGCCGTTCTGTTCGCCGCATTGCCCTGCTCAGCCCTTTCCTTTGTTCTGGCCCGCCAGCTGGGCGGCGATACCCGGCTCATGTCCGGCATTGTCACGGTGCAGACCTGTCTGGCCCTGGGCACCATGCCGTTCATGCTCTCGCTGACCTCGTTGTTGTAAATCAACCTGCAGCAGGGGCCGGAACCCTCTGTCGGGTAGTCCATAGTCTCCCGAATCAACTTCAGAAAATCAGATCTCGACAGATTTTTAGGTAGATACCCTAATCGTGGTCAGAGAAGAGTGTCTAAAGTATTTTAGGCACTTTAAATGCTGCGGTTAATTGCCGCGTTAGGGGTTTATATGTGATTTTCGTTTGACAGGTATCGCGCACTATGTTGAGATAAAAGGATAAAAACGCCTTGGCGCACAATGAAAAAAACGTAAACCGTTGTAAAAAAATAATATCGTCGTCTGATACCAGAGACGGCTCCTAACGTTGACCGGGTATTGAAATGAAAATCGTCATAGTCGGAGCAGGTGCCTTAGGGAGGCTGTTCGGGGCATTACTTGCCCAGGGTGGTGAAGATGTCTATTTTGTGGATCTGGATCAGGAGGTCGTAGCCGCCATCAACGACAAGGGTGTCGGGGTCACCAGCCATGATGTGGAACCGGCGGAGATCAATTATTCTCCGGCCCGGGCGACGACGAGCGGCGGTGACATCAAGGAGTGCGATCTGGTGGTCATGGCCGTCAAATCCTATCATCTTTATGAGGCTGTGCTGGGCGTTTCCCACCTGATCACCGATAACTCGCCGGTGGTCTGTCTGCTCAATGGTCTTGGTCATATTGAAGTCATGGAAAGGGTGGTGGCGCGGAGCAATATCATCACCGGTTTCACCAATATGGCGGCAACGGCTCTTGGACCCGGGTTGGTGGTGAACGACGGCATCGGCAAGACCAAGATAGGCGAACACGACGGCAGCTTGAGCCCGCGTCTGCTGAAAATCAGCGACATGCTGAACAAATGCTCCATCGAAACGGAACCGGTGCACGACATCATGAGCCGGCTGTGGTGCAAGGTGATTGTCCATGCTGCCATAAATTCCGTATCCGCGGTGGTGCGCGAACGCAACGGCCATCTCATTGAATGCATGGAGTCTGTTTCCCTGTTGAAACGGCTCATTGACGAGGGTGAGGAAATCGCCGATGCCTGCGGGGTGGTGCTTGGCTCAACCGATCTCTATGAGAAACTGATGACAACCTGCCGCCGGACCTTCAACCACATTTCCCCCATGCTGCAGGATATCATAAACAGAAGAAAAACCGAGGTTGATGCCCTGAACGGCATCCTGTACCGCTATGGCAGAAAAAACGGGGTCGATGCGTGTACCCACCTGACCATGTTTGAACTGATAAAAAGTGTGGAAAAGAGCTACAGCATGCTTGAAGAGCAGGAAGAGAGATTCTGACAGCTTCTCTTTTTTAAAGGGTGAACCAATGGCAGACTGGCATAAGATTCTGGTGGCAGTGGATGACAGCAGCCTTTCCGAGCAGGTCCTGAACTATGTGGGCGAGGTTGTCGGGGGTATTGATAAGGTGGAGATCTGCCTGCTGCATGTTTACCCCGAACCCCCGCCTTATTATTTCGCCGAGAAGCACACCCTGCAGGAATACCGGGAGGAAAAAGAGACCGCTTCCCTGAAGATTTTCAGCCGGGCCGGCAAGGTCCTGGAAAGTCACGCCATTGCCGGGACAAGAATCACCACTTCCTGTCTGATGGCCACCGGCAAAACCTTCAGCAAAACCATCCTGCAGGTGCAGAAAGACGGAGGATTCGGCACGGTGGTGCTGGGTAAACGGGGCATTTCCAAGGCGGAAGAGTTTCTGTTCGGCAGTGTTTCCAATGCGGTGATCAGGGAAAGCCATGATTTTACCGTGTGGGTTGTTTCTTGATTGCAGCCCTTGGTGGAGAATAAATGCCTAAAACCCTCAAGGATATCCCGGAACATATTGTTTCCCTGTACAAGGCGCATCCTGTCTCCAGTTCCATCCGGCGCAAGCCCAGGGTCTATGAGGATACCTCAAACTTCAGCTCCATTGACTACGGGGATGTCATCTTGGCCGACAACCGTTATTTCCTGGTAACAGGTTATACGGTTGAGGGACGCTTCGGGGTGGATGACCAGCCCAAGCAGTGGGTGCCGAAGGTTGTTGACCTGGAAAGCGGGGTCTCGCACATCCTCAAGCTTGTCTTTCATGAGGTGTTTTCCGTTTCCGTGGGCAGTTTCACCATCCCCTGTTACCGCAGCCCGGAAAAAGAGGCGAGAATCCTGGAATTGACCGCGGACCATGCGCGGTTCATGAAGGGGAAGGCGGTGGAGGATGAGGCGGGCAACCTGGTGCGGATCCTTGATATCATCAGCGGCCGCCGGCTTGACAAACATATCTATCGCCATGAATGTTCCCACGAGGAGTATTTTGCCTCCTATCTGCCCGGCATCCTCAAGGAATATATCGAGTGCGCCAAGGCCATCAGCTTTCTGCATCAGGCCGGCTTCCGCCACGGAGATATCCGTCGGGATCATATTCTGGTGGAGTACGGGACAGACACTTTCCGCTGGATTGATTTTGACTATGAATTCTATCTGCCGGAGCGGCCCTTTGCCCTGGATCTGTTGGAGCTGGGCAACCTGTTGATGTATCTGGTTGGCAGGGGGAATTTTCCTCCCAAAAAAATTTTTGACGATCCCAGGTTCGGCCAGAAGGTGCTGGATACAATTACCCCTGATGACCAGTCCCTGCTGTCCAGAAACCGGGTGGTCAATCTCAAAAAGCTTTTCCCCTATATCCCGGACGGGATGAACAATGTCTTTATGCATTTTTCCCAGGGAGCAAGCGTCTGGTACGATACGGTTGATGAACTTGTTGAGGATGTCGAGCAGGTGGTCGCTTCTCTGTGAAGGACTTTCTGCAACAAAATCCAAAAAGTCAGCATCCCGCAGTTTTTTTCTTTTCCACGGTCATAACCATTTGTTGGGCAAGTCCCTATTGTCCCTTCCCTTCTGCTGT
The DNA here is from genome assembly GCA_018816555.1 of Pseudomonadota bacterium. Lineage (GTDB taxonomy): Bacteria > Desulfobacterota > Desulfobulbia > Desulfobulbales > SURF-16 > SURF-16. Next base: position 42,538 of record JAHIVT010000073.1, on the reverse strand, counting down.
TAAAATTTGCGGCAACATTCTGCCAATGCCATTTAAATATTGCCCGATCATGACAGATGAGCTATCAAATATGAAAGGGGAGTGGATTGATTTGGCAATTTGCTGTAACTGCCTGACATAAAGATAAATTCCGTTATTTTTTCACGCTGCGGTGAGATGATTAAAGATAAAAGAGTATCCCGGTTTTTTTTCGACGAGAATGACTATGTCCTGTTGAATATTGTTAATGATGTTCTCAACAGGGATGAAGCCCACAAGCACGTCAAAAATCTGCTGATTCCCTATCTCCACCCGCATGGCATCAAGGAAATGACAGCCTCCATGGGCCTGCGCATCGCCTATGCGGTCATTCATCTGCTGGGTTCTCTTGAGGCGGGCAAGGCCGCTGACCGGCAGAATGCGCTTCGTTGTCTGCGTGATGAGGTGCTCTGCAGCTCCCAGAGTATGCTGCGCAGGAATACCGCCCGGATCCTGCTGGAGATCATGAAGGAGCTGGTCCGCTCCCAGGGGGACTATCTGCGGCAGCTCAAGCTGGCCAGGGATTTCCGTACAGCCACCTTCGGCAAGCCTCGTTTTATCCGCAGCCAGCTGAAGAAGTACCATCTGATCGAGATGCCGGAGGAATGGAATCAGATCGCCTTCGACGACCATGTGCACGACGCCAACACCAAGGGCCGCAAGTCGCCGACCCACCTTATCATGGACGCCTGGATCAAGGGTATCCGCCGCCTGACGGTGATCTACTACAACTTCATCAACGTGGAGGTGGCGGCTGAACTGCTGGAATCGGCGGAAGTCATGGGAATCGCCGTCAGGATCGGCATAGAATTTTCCGCCAGATTCCGCGGCCGCTATGTTAAACTCATCTGGGCGCCCCGCGGCTTTGCCGACAAGAAGGACTTTCTCAATTTTTTCAAGGATGGCCCGTCAAAGGCCGTTATGGACGAAGGCCGCAAGGTTTCGGAATACCAGCAGCGTTACGTGCTTGCCGTGTTCAGGGAGTTCAACGCCAGGCATCGGCCGCTGATCAACGAGGCCTACGGCATCAACCTCGCCCCCTTTGACCGGGAGGATTTCTTCGCCTTTGTCGGCTCTGGCCAGCCCTCGCTGCTGCATCTGGCCAAGTATATTTACAATCATATGCTGCCGGCCATGCGCGAGCAGGTGGCAGGGTTCCGGGAAAGCTGGGCAGGGGCGGACCAGGAAGAGCGCCTGCGCATCACCCACGCCGTTGAGATCATGAACACCCTGGATCCGGATGCCATCATCGAGAGTTTTCTGCAGCCGGAGAAAAATCCCGGCATCCACAATCCGTTTGCCCCCCATGATGATGCCGAGGTGCCTGGCATGCTCCGGCTTTCCCCGGAGGAGCTGCTCACCCGGCTGGAAAGCCTCCACTCCGGCTCTCGCATCACCCTGAATCTGAGCGAACTCAGCCCGGCCGATGTGCTGGAGCTTCTTTATGACTGCCGGGGCAAGATCACCCACCTGGAGATATTCAACCTCAAGGATTATACCACCGGCAAGGCGGTCCATTACGCTGAGATCAACAGTCTGCAGTTGGCGATCAATCAGGGCAACGTCATTCACCTCAAACGGGTTATCCAGAAGATTCTCCGTGACGTGAGTGAGGCTGTGCCCCTGGTCCGCGATGCGGAACAGCGTAGGAAAAAACTGACCACCATTTTACACAACATGCCGACATTGCAGGAATTTTACAAGAATTCCCTGATCAAGTCCCGTATCGGCAGCGACTCCACCGGCAGCTCCCGGCACCGTTACGGCATGGGGTTGGTCATGAAGGACACCCTGCCGCGCGCTGCGCGGCGTGACCTTGACCGCAAACAGCAACCCGGGCGCTGGAACATTCCCGTGCGCATTACCGCCCATCTGCGGGTGACTTTCATCCCCAGGAGAAACCACCACGGACTCCTGGACCAGAGTGTCCCCTGGGAGCATAAGACCAGCGTTTCAACCCCGTCATGCGCCCTGGGGCCGGTCTTTTCCGGGCTGAACTTCGGCTACGAGCGGCAGAAAGATTGGGAGGTGCAAGCCTACTCCACCCATATGGAACCCAACGGCAATGTGGCCACCCTGGGGTGGATGCAGACGGGACAGGATAACGGCCTGTCCCTTGAGGCACGGGACGATGCCGAGGAGCAGCGGAGAATTCCCCTGGGCTATCTGAACAACTACCTGAAAAACGGGCTCAAGATACTTATCGGTTTCATCCCCGCCTTTGCCACCTTCGCCCTGACCAAGGACTGGTGGTTTCTCGCCTATTTCGGCGCGTTCATCTGGTTCGGCATCACGGGGCTGCGCAATATCATCCAGTCAGTGCTCGGCGCCGGCGGCATCACCCGCTCGCCCCTGCTGAAATGGAAGGAGTATGTAAGCTGGGACAGATTGTCCTATTCGCTTCTTTTCACCGGTTTCTCCGTGCCCCTGCTCGATCTGCTGGTAAAGACCCTGATTCTCGACCAGATGTTCGGTATCACCGCCGGAAGCAATCCGGTTGCCCTTTATTCGGTCATGGCCCTGGCCAACGGGGTCTACATCTCGGGCCATAATATTTTCCGGGGGCTGCCCAAGGCCGCGGTGTACGGGAATTTTTTCCGCAGCATCCTCTCCATTCCGCTGGCCGTCCTGTTCAACGGGGTGATCGGCTGGATGCTCGGCGGCACCGGTGTGGCCGTTGTCAACGACATCCTGCAGAAGTGGGCTGCGGTGATTTCCAAGCTGGCCTCGGACTGCGTGGCCGGCTTCATCGAGGGGCTGGCTGACCGGTTCAACAATATCCGCTTCCGCTCCATGGATTATGCGGCCAAGATCGCCCAGGTGTTTGAGACCTATGCCCTGCTGGAAACCCTGTTCCCGGAGGCCGATGTGCTTGAGATGCTTGAGTCTCCCAAGGAATTCATGGAGGCCGTGGCGGAGAAGAATCCCGATCTGGGCAAGATCGTCATCATCAACGCCCTGGATCTGCTGTATATCTGGATGTATCAACCCCGGGCAGCCATGACACTTTACTCGATCATGAAATCCATGTCTGCCGAGGAACGGCGGATCATGGTCGCCTCCCAACTCATTCTCGAACAGCAGCGGCAGATCAGCCAGCTGTTCGTCGACGGCGTGCTGGGTAAAAAATTCTCACGGGCCCTGTCCTTTTATCTGGACCGCTCGGAGGGGTATCTCAAGTCCCTGCAGGATTTTTCACTCCGCTGCGCGGCCCAGGAGTGAGCGGCGTACTCCGGGCTTACTGCGAAAATTTCTATAATTTTTTTTCTCCTTTTCCTTCTCCGCTCTTCCTATGTTATGCTGAAGTTGGTAACAATTCGATAGAGGAGCTGTGCGTTTTATGAGGCATGGCCAGGGGAGCCGTTCCAAAAAAAAATCACTGCAACATCACAATAGTGTGAACGGCTAAATTTCTGAGACACGGGGTTGATTGCCCATCTCCGGATGATTCTGCTATGGAACTGAATGAAAATAAGCAAGCAAAGCCGAAAATATCGGTCCAGCTCAGGATCACCCTGCTCTATTTTTTTTTCGGAGCCCTGTGGATACTCTTTTCCGACAGAATACTCTTTGCCTTTGTTTCAGACCTGGGACTTTGCGCCCGCATTGCCATCTATAAAGGCTGGACCTTTGTTGCCATCACCGCCATGCTTCTTTACTGGCTGATTGATCGCTCCATGCAGCAGCAGGCGCGCATAGCCGAGACGCTGCGCCTGAGTGAAAAAAAATTTCGCACCCTGCTCAACCAGGCAACAGACGCCATCTTTGTCAGCGATATGGAAAGCCATCTGATTGATGTCAATAAAGAGGCCTGTATGTCGCTGGGTTATTCCCGCGAGGAACTGCTGCAGATGAGTGTCGCGGATGTTGATCCGGAATTCTCCTTGGCCATCGACAGTAAGAACCTGTGGGGCAAGCTGTCTTCCAAGCATACCCTCCTGAGGCAAAGCATGCATCGGCGTAAGGACGGGTCGCTTTTTCCGGTGGAGATTCATATCGGCAAGCTGATACTTGACGACCGCCCGGTTATCCTCGGCATCGCCCGCAACATCTCCGAACGCAGGCAGGCTGAACAGGCCATGGAGCAGTCCGTCAGGGAATGGGCGGCTGCCATGGATGCCTCGGATGACGCCATCTACCTGCTTGACCCCAAACGCTGTCTGGTGCGCGCCAACAAAACTTTTTACGGGCTGACCGGCAGCACGCCGGAGACAGCCGTGGGCCGACATATCAGCGCAATTGTCCATCCCGCAGGTGAGGCTGAGCCTTGTCCGGTCTGTGTTGCCCAGGAGCAAATGCGTGATGCGATTATCACCATGGAGGCTGACCATCCTGATAATCCTGCCGGCCGGCCCCTTGAGATAACGCTGAAGGTGATCCGTGATAAGGATGGCCGGCCCTTAAGTATTCTGATGAGCCTGCATGATCTGACCAATGCCCGCAAAGACCTGGAGGAGCGTGACAGGCTTGAGGCGCAGCTCCGGCAGGCCCAGAAGATGGAGGCCATCGGTACCCTGGCTGGTGGTATTGCTCATGATTTCAATAACATCCTGACAGCAGTCCTTGGCTATGCCGAGCTGGTGCGGGAGGGCATTAAAATGGGCGTTACCTCCCTGGCCGATATCGAACAGGTGATTAAGGGAGCGTTGCGGGCAAGGGATCTGGTGAAACATATTCTCACCTTCAGCCGGAAAGGGGACTATAAGATTGTGCCGTTGGCGCCGCATCTCATCATCAATGAATCTCTCAAACTGCTGCGGGCTTCCATTCCGACGACAATAGAGATCCGGCAGCATATCAACAAGGATTGCGGCGCTATCCTGGCCGACCCTTCCCAGCTGCAGCAGGTGATGATCAATCTGTGCACCAATTCCCAGCAGGCCATGGATAAAGAGCAGGGTGTACTGACGGTAAGCCTGAAGCGAAGAGAGTTGAACGCTGCTGATGTGGAGAGCGAACTCAACGTCTCCCCCGGTCCTTTTGTCGAGCTCTCTGTCAGCGACACCGGGCAGGGGATGGATCAAACAACCATGGCCAGGATTTTCGAGCCCTATTACACCACCAAGGAGTTCGGCAAGGGGACAGGGCTCGGGCTGGCCGTGGTCCATGGGATTGTCCATGACTGTGGCGGCATGATCAAGGTTGAAAGTGAAGTCGGCAAGGGCACGGCCTTTCATGTTTACTTTCCTGTTGCCTCGGAAGAGGTGTGCAGGGCGTCATGTGAGACCCAGAGCGACATTCCCGCAGGCCATGAGAGGATTCTTGCGGTTGATGACGAAACAGCCATTGTTAAATATGAGAAATCAGTCTTGGAGGGTTTGGGATATCAGGTGACGGCAATGACCAGCAGTATGGAAGCCTGGGAGATATTGCGCTCCAGTCCGTACAGTTTTGATCTGCTGCTAACCGACCAAACCATGCCCGCCATGCCGGGTACGGTGCTTGCCGGCAAAATTCTGGCAATCCGGCCGGATATGCCCGTCATTCTCTGCACCGGCTACAGCTCTGTGGTCAATCCGGAAAAAGTGAAGGAGATGGGGATAAGGCAGCTTGCCATGAAACCATTTGACCAGAACGAGCTGGCCCGGTTGGTCAGAAAGGCGCTGGACGAAAAGTAAAAATTCTTACGCTCATCTTTTGTGCTTTCCTGAGAAAAGGAGTAAGTCATGCAATCAGATGTGATCATCAGGCAGACAGCCATCGGCTCATACAAGGTGAACACCTATCTGCTGGCCTGTGCGCAAACCAAAAAAACGGTGCTGATCGACCCCGGTGGAGAAGCGGAGAGGATCGTCAAGATGGTGCGGGACGAAGGGATGGAGCCTGTTTATATTCTCAATACCCACGGTCATGCCGACCATGTGCTGGCCAACAAGCAACTGCAGGCGGTTTTCTCGGTGCCGGTCTGCATGCATGAGGCGGATGACATCTTTTTTGCCGCCGCTGATATACGGGAAAAATCAGAAAAGGAGCTCGGTCTGCCGGCGCCTGCCCCTGCCGATATCAGACTGCAGGACGGCCAGGTACTGGAGGTGGGCAAGCTGCGGATCAAGGTGATTCACACCCCGGGCCATACCCCCGGCTCCGTCTGTTTTCTGGCCGCGGGTAATCTTTTTACCGGCGACACCCTGTTTGTCGGGGACGTGGGCCGTACCGATCTCACCGGCGGCTCCCTTGACACACTCATCAATTCCTTGAAGGAAAAGGTGATCGTGCTGCCGGCAGAAACCATCATCTGGCCCGGGCATGATTACGGCGAGACGCCGACCTCCACGGTGGGCCGGGAAATCAAGGAAAATCTTTATATCACGGATTTTATTCTCGCCGATTAACGGCATTTTTGCATAGGCGGCAGTTGTGCGTAAAACAAAAATCATATGTACCATCGGCCCCACTACGGCGTCGTTTGACAAGCTGAAAAAACTGGCGGAAAAGGGCATGAACGTGGCGCGTCTCAACATGTCCCATGGATCGCTTGAGTGGCACCAGCATGTCATTCACAGTATCAAGCGGCTCAACCGCAAGTTCGCCACCACCATTGCCATTCTGCTGGACACCAAGGGGCCGGAGGTGCGCACCGGGGATGTGAAGCGGGACCTGGTGCTCAAGAAGGGGGCTGTCCTTACCCTGACCATCAGGCGCCAGGCTGAGCTGGAAGAAAACTGTGTCGAGGTGAGCTATGACGGCTTTGTCAGCGAGGTGGAATTCGGCGATACGGTTCTGATTGACGGCGGCATGATCAGCCTGCTGGTTAAGGAGGTCACCGCCAGGGATGTCCGCTGCATCTGTCTTGACAACGGGGTGCTGACCTCAAGGCGCCATATCAATATTCGCGGCAAGAGCGCCGATCTGCCGTCCATTACCGACAAGGACTGGCAGGATATCAATTTCGGCATTGAAAACCACGTTGATTTCATTGCTCTTTCCTTTGTGCGCAGTGCTGCGGCCATTGAGGAGCTGCAGCTGTATCTGCAGGAAAAGAAAGCGCCCATTGATATTCTGGCCAAGATTGAAAGTGCGGAGGCCATTCCCCATCTGGATGAGATCATCAATGTGACGGACGGTATCATGATCGCCCGGGGTGATCTGGGAGCCGAATTGCCCTATGAAGAGGTGCCGCTGCTGGAGGATGAGATCATTCGTAAGTGCAGGGCGGCCGGCAAGCCGGTGGTGGTGGCCACCCATATGCTTGAATCCATGATTGTCAATCCCACCCCGACCCGGGCGGAGGTGACGGACATCTACCATGCAGTGCTGCAGGGGACTGACGCGGTCATGCTTTCCGGCGAGACAGCGACCGGGAAACACCCGTGCAAGGCGGTGGAGGTCATGGACGCGGTGGCGCGGCGGATTGAAAAACAGATGGGGCTGGACACCAGGGTGCGGGTGAAGGCCACCAATAATCCCAAAGAGGAGATTGCCAGAAGCGCCGCCATCCTCAGCAACAATCTCCAGGCAGTGGGGATTCTGGTTTATACCCGGCGTGGCCTGATGGCGGTGCTGCTATCCAAATGCCGACCGGTGGCCCCGATTCTCGCCTTCACCAATACCACCCATGTGCGGCGCAGGCTGGGACTGTACTGGGGGATTCACGCCTTCAGAATCGATTTTTCCAAGGACCCGGAGGTTTCCATCCAGCGCTCGGTTGAACAGCTGCAGGGCAGGGGAATGATCAAGGAGGGCGACCGGGTTATCGTGCTTTCCGATATCCTGGTGGGCGGCAAATTCATCGAAACCGTGCAGGTGCGGACCATTTAAGGGCAGCTTGTTGGTCGATTTGAAAAACTGAAATTTACCACAGAGAGCACAAAGCCCACAGAGTGAATTGGCTGTAATAAAACAATCTTCGTGATCTCTGTGTGCTCTGTGGTGTAATAATGATTTTTGCCTGCCCGCCTCTTAATACAGCAGGGCGAATCGCTCCCAAAAATCGGGAAATGATTTGGCCACGCAGTGCTCATTGGTGATTTTGATACCCGGCACAACCAGGCCGGCCACGCCGAAACACATGGCGATGCGGTGATCATTGTAAGTCTCGATCTCGGCGCCCTGCATGGGAACATCGGGATCCAGGCCTTCGATAATGAGCGCGTCCTCTTCTTCCACAACCCTGGCCCCGAGTTTACTCAGCTCTGTGGCCATGGCGTTGATACGGTCGCACTCCTTGATGCGCAGGTGGGCGATGTTTTTAATCACCGTGCGGCCCCTGGCCCGTGACGCCACCACCGCCAGGGTGGGGGCTACATCCGGGCAGTCGCCCATATCCACCTCGATGCCGCGCAGCTCTTTCGGGCCGGTGACCGTGATGCCGTTGCCGTAGGTCACCGTGCAGCCCATCTTTTCCAGCATTTGCACCAGGGCCGTGTCGCCCTGCAGGGAAACCTCGGGCACATTGGTGACCGTGACGGTGCCGCCGGTGATCGCCGCGGCGGCGAAAAAATAGGAGGCGCTGGAGGCATCCCCCTCAACCTGATAGGTCTGCGGTTGGTAGCTGCCCTGGCTGATCTCAAAGTGGTTCAGGCTGTCGTTGGCTGCCACATTGATGCCAAACGAACGCATCACCGCAAGCGTCATGGTGACATAGGGCTTGGAGGGCACATCACCCTCGACTGTCAGGATGGCCTTGTCTCGGGCATATGGGGCGACAAGCAGCAAGGAGGAGAGGTACTGGCTGCTCTTGCCTGCCGGCAGGGTTGTTTTGCCGCCCTTGATGCCGTCCGCCGCAATTCTCAAAGGCGGGCACCCTGTGCCCTTGATGCTGACAATGTCGACTCCCCAGCCGCTAAGTGCCTGCAGCAACGGGGCAATGGGTCGTTCCTCCATTCTCTTTTCCCCGGCAATGGTGAATACCCCGTGGCCAAGGGCAGCAACCGAGGTGAGAAAACGGGTGGCCGTGCCGTTGTTGCCTAAGAAAATCTCCTGGTCCGGGGTATTGATGCGGCCGCCGGTGCCGTTAACCGTCCACTTGTCGCCCGCTGGGGTGATGACGATGCCCATGGCCTTCAGGGCGGCGGAGGTATAGGCAGTGTCCTCACTGGCCAGCGGGGTCAGCAGGGTGGAGTTGCCGTCGGCCAGGGCCGCGGCGATCAGCGCCCGCTGGGTGATGCTTTTGGAGCCGGGCACCGTGATTATGGCGTCGATATGTTGAACAGGTTTTATTTCTATCATAGGAAAGAGTGGAGTCGTTAAGTTTTATTTTGTCGCCAGGGCGGCCAACAGGCTGTCCCGCATGATATCCACCGGGGCCGTTTTGCCGGTCCACAGCTCAAACTGGGCCACGCCCTGGTAAAGCAGCATGGCCAGGCCGTTTACCACCTGGCAGCCTGCCTCTCTGGCCTCGCGGAGCAGTTTTGTTTCCTGTGGGGCATAGACGATATCCATCACCACGGTATAGCGGGCAAGACATGCTTGCGGCACCAGGCTGGACTCGGTATGGGGCGCCATGCCCACCGAGGTGGCGTTCACCAGACAATCTGCGGCGAGATCGGCAATTTCCTCCAAAGCATGCCAGGGGCAGCCCAGGGTCTCGGCCAACTCAATACCCTTGGCGGCCGTCCGGCTGGCCAGCATGATGTGCGCGCCCGCCTCCAGCAGGCCGAAACCGATGGCCCGGGCCGAGCCCCCCGCCCCCATGATCAGCATCTTTTTGCCGGTTAGTTCGGTTTTTTCCGCCAGAGCCCGGTTGGCGCCCAACCAATCGGTATTATGGCCAATGATCCTGCCGTGTTGGATGTCCAGGGTGTTCACCGCCCCGATTTTTGCCGCCACCGGGTCAATGTCGTCGAGCAGGGCGATCACAGCCTGCTTATGGGGGATGGTGACGCTCACCCCTCTGATGCCCAGGGCCCTGAAACCGGTCATGGCCGCAGCCACATCGCTGACCGGAAAGGGCACATAGGCGGCGTTCAGGTCCAGGGCGGCAAAGGCGCTGTTATGCATGGCCGGGCTGAGGCTGTGGCTCACCGGATTACCCATGATGCCGTGGAGGATGGTTCTGCCGTTAATCTGCATGGGAGAAGCTCTTCAGGCAATTGAACAGATCGGCTGCGGCAAGCTGGCCCGGGGCCGTGGCCTCCTCTTCGTTGAGGGCGGCATAGGTCATGAATCCTCCCAGCTCCAAGGTGGCCAGCCGGCTGATCATGCCGGCCCTTCCCATGCAGAAGGCGATAAGCGGGAACCCTTGTTGGTGGGCCTGCTCCTGCAGCTGCAGGACCCGGAGCACATCACTGAAATCATGGGCCATGGTGACGATTTTACCGATCTGGGCGCCGGAGTTTCGTTGCCGGACAAAAATATCATTGAGCGCGGCGACACCTGGTGTTTCGCTGAAATTGTGCCAGGAGATGATCACCCGGGTTTGCATTGTCTTTCTGGCCGCATCACAGAGGAGTTGCACCGCGGCCTGATCGCTGTTGAGTTCGATATCCACATAGGCTGCCCCTCCTCGCACGGCCTGCAGCAGCAGGTCAAGCCGTTTTTCTTCCGGCTCACCGCACTGGCCGCCTTCCCAAAGGGGTCGGTTGGTGAAGAGCAGGGGGGTGTCAATCGCCTGGGTAAAGGGCTCGATGGCTGGCGCAGTCAGGCTGTCCAGCCGGATTTCAATGACATCGGCCAGGGGCTGCGCCTGTTTTGCCGCCTGGATGGCCGTGTCGATATCCGGCCGGGCAATGGCAACACAGACCAGGCCAGCAGCTGAACCTTTTATTTCATGGGGCATTGTTGTCTCCGAAGGAAATAGAAAAAAGCAAGCTGCAAAATTATTCTATCGCCTGACACTTGTCAACCTGCTTGATTCCTGCAGGGTTTTTTTGCGCAAAGTTGAAGGGATTTCAGTTTTGGGTCATTTGACCAAATCCGGAGATTCAGTGCAGTGATTTGCCCAATAATGGCCAGTTAATTTCCCATTCGCCTTCCTGGTGCAGTGAGGAATATTGTCTTAAAATGTAGTAATTACAGCTTGTTATAGAAAAAAATATTAAATAGCACAGAGTGGTATGCGAATTGCTTTTTAATAAGAACAAGAGCCGCAAGCGGCTTAACACCTCTCTCCTTTGGTGTTTGACTCTCCTCCTAAGAGTCAGTGATTCCTCCAAAGTCCTAGATGCTGGGGTCGACCATCAGGTATCGGCAAATAGGCAAAATGTTCTCAACCCTCAGGCCCCGGGAGTTCTCCCTCCCGGGGCCGCCTCCTTTTTAACCCCCGGTTTTTCACCGCTTCCTTGTCCGTCAGCCCATGATATCATTTGCATTACTCCCCTCTGGTTTGTTAGTATTTCGGTACGCAAGAGGCTCGTAAGCAACCAAATTGTCTGAGTAGTACCTATCCTTAATAAAGATGAACCAAAGTCAGGTGAGGGTATGATAAGGCTCTTTGTGGCTGTTGATTTGCCTGAAAATATTAAAGATGAACTCGGCCGCATCTGTTTCGGCCTGCCCGGGGCCAAATGGGTCCCCCCGGACCAACTGCATCTCACCCTGCGCTTTATCGGCGAGGTGGATGGCGGCCTTTTCCGGGAAATTCGCGAGGATCTGGAAAATGTGGAAGCCAAGGGGTTCCCCATGCGTTTGCAGGGGCTCGGCTATTTCCCGCCCAGGAAGGAGCCGCGGGTTCTCTGGGTGGGAATGGAAAAATCAGAGCTGCTGCTGCAGTTGCGAAAAAGGGTTGACAGGCAGCTTACCCAACTGGGTATCCCGGCGGAAAAACGGAATTTCTCACCCCATATCACCATCGCCCGGCTCAGGGAAACCCCACTGGTCAGGCTGACCAATTTTCTCTCCGGCAACGCCCTTTTTTCCCTGCCGGAGTTTCAGGTTGACAGCTTTTATCTCTACTCAAGCGTTCTCACGCCAAAAGGGGCGATCCACCAGCAGGAAGGGGCCTATTCATTGGCTGAAACGTAATTTTCTTTTGCCCGTGGAAATTTCATCCGACGCAAAAAGCCGCGCGGCTGATTGCCTGGTTCTCCCTCCGCTTCGCTCCGGGAGAACCAGGGGCACGAACCGGCCGCTTCGCGGCGGCTCCGCCCGGGTATTGGGTAGCGTAGAAAACAGCACTTATGACCTCGTCACAACCAAGTAACCCTGAATCGATAGCTTCCACCAAGGGCTTTTATCGTAAATTGCCGAGAGGCATTTGGGTGCTTGGATTTGTCTCGATGTTCATGGACATCTCATCCGAGCTTGTTCACAGCCTCTTGCCGATATTCATGACTACGGTGCTCGGTGCATCCATGGTCACGATTGGAATTGTCGAAGGAGTTGCTGAAGGAGCCGCTGCGATTACGAAGGTGTTTTCGGGCGCGATCAGCGATTACTTCGGGAAACGCAAGTTACTCGCGGTTGTTGGGTACGCACTGGGTGCCATGACCAAGCCTATATTCCCACTTGCGACAACGATTGGGTGGGTGTTCGGCGCACGCTTTGTCGATCGCATCGGTAAAGGCATTCGCGGTGCGCCACGTGACGCTTTGGTCGCCGATTTCGCACCACCGCACCTTTGGGGCGCGGCCTACGGTCTGCGCCAGTCGCTCGATTCGGTTGGAGCCTTTGTTGGGCCGCTCCTCGCGTTCACATTCATGATTTGGCTCGCGAACGACATCAAAGCCGTGTTGTGGGTAGCGGTCGTGCCGGCGTTTGTCGCAGTGTTTCTGCTGATCGTTGCGGTGCACGAACCAGAGTCCTCGGACCATGCCGCCGATCCTAGGAATCACCTGACATTGGCTGATGCCAAGCGCCTGCCCCTGCGGTATTGGCTAGTCGTCGCGCTCGGAGCAATCTTTACACTCGCTCGTTTCAGTGAGGCATTTCTGCTTCTCCGTGCCCAGGACGTCGGGCTTGCCGTCGGCTACGTGCCCACGATCATGATTGTGATGAATATTGTCTATTCAATATTCGCCTATCCAGCAGGCTCGGCAGCTGACCGGTTTTCGGCGCGAACGCTTCTACTGTTCGGACTTGGGGTGCTCATCGCCGCTGATGTCATGTTGGCGATAGCTGCGTCGCCTGGGATCGCATTCCTTGGATCGGCATTCTGGGGCCTGCACATGGCGTTCACCCAGGGATTGCTCACGAAACTGGTTGCAGATAATGCACCTGCTGAGCTTCGCGGTACGGCCTTCGGGATTTTTTATCTAGCAAGTGGTGGGGCGCTATTGCTGGCAAGCGTCATTGCCGGGTCATTATGGAGCGTATTCGGCGCCTCGGCCACCTTTATTGCTGGAGCATCGTTCGCGGCTCTCGCGGCAATGGGGTTGCTCATTTACCATCCAAATACGCGAACTACAGGGCACAAGGCAGGCACCTGATCAAGGCTGCTCAACAAGGCGCTCCAACCGCCGTCATAAAGCGGTGCGGCTGAGCTTGTTCGATATCCCCTCACTGTGACCTTACCAGCAAGCAATTTTTCTCTAGGTGTTTCTTATTCTTACTCCTCACCCCGTTACTATTGTCTTTTCTTTCCCTGTTGAACCGTTCTGCGAAGGAATCAGCTCGAACACCCTATGAGATTTCAGCCCCGGCTCCTGCCGGTGCGAAACATAGATAATCGCTGTTTCACTCTCCTCGGCCATTTTGTTGATCAAGCCTGTCAGCATTGCCGCTGCGTTATCATCGAGCCCATTGGCCGGTTCGTCCAGAATGAGAACCGGCGGATGCTTTACCATGGCCCGTGCAACGAGCACCATCCGTTGGTGTACCTGCGAAAGGCTGGTAAAAGAGGCATGGCGTTCATTTTCAAGATCCAGCAGTCGAATCCATTTGCCCGCCAGCTTGGTCTGCAGACCGGTGGCTTGCCGGTAAAGCCCGATGGAGTCGACCATGCCGGAAATGATCATCTGTTCCACCGTGGTTCGTCTGTGAAACAGATCCAGCATGGAAGGGGTTAAGTAGCCGATCTTCTCCTTAATCTGCCAGACCGATTCTCCTGTTCCTTTTTTGCGGCCAAAGAGAAAGAGTTCTTGGCCGAAGGCCTTGGGGTTGTCGCCGGTGATCATGGTAAGCATGGTTGTCTTGCCCGCACCATTGGGGCCAACCAGTTCCCAGAATTCTCCTTTCCTGACTTCCCAGTTTATGTCCTTCAGAATCGGCCTGTCCTCATAACTGACAGACACATTTTCGAATTTAATGAGTGATTCGCTAATGTCGGAGTAGTGGGGGGATGAAGGAGCGGGCAGTTTGCCGTTCAGTTTGAAGCGTGGCCTTCTATCATATCTCTCCAAATACTCCCCGATGGTTCCTGAAAAGAGAACCCGATCGTCTTCGCAGTATAAGGCGTGGCTGATAAAGGGTAATAGGTCCGTTCTGCGTTTTACTATCTGGATGATCATGAGTTGCCGGCTCAAATGCCGCAGTTCCTCTTGCAGGGCGTAGCGGGAGGCCGTATCCAGGGCATCAAAAGGATTGTCCAATACCAGGAAGTCGGGATTTCGGGCAAGCAGATAGTTCAGAAGCGCTTTTTTCTGTTCTCCGCTTGAGAGAGAGCGGATGCTTCGTTGGTGCTGTTCGGTAAGGTCAAACCTGTCGTGTTTCCTCTCCTCTTCCATGAACCAGGCCAGGGTGATATTGGAAAACAGCATTCCCTTTTTTTGCTGAATTTCCGGGAAATATGCCGGCGTATTGCCGTTAAGCAGATCCTGCATGAAGGGAGATGACAGGGATGGATCCGTCCCGAAAACAGCAACATGTCGCATGTGGTGAGCCCAGGAGAAGGTGATAGCCTGCTGAAAATAGCCGGTGAGGTGCTGATAAGAATTTGTTTCGAGCCCCTGCCTTTGCCTGCCAAACTTTAGATATCGTTAAAAATAGCTGATGGGATGGATTGGACTTATGGGGCTGTGTATATAATGATGCGCGCTATTTTTTCTGCAGATACTCGTCGATATTAAACCCGCTTTCCTCGTATTTTTTTAATTTGCGCCACAGGGACACCCTGTCGATATTCATGATTTTGGCCGCCTGACTTTTGTTGCCCTCCACGCTCTTCAGAACCGACATGATATAGTCACGCTCGTGGTTCTCCAGGGTCTGCACCGGCTTATCCTCCTTGGCCGACGTGGTGAAATGGAGCTGCTGGGTGCCGAATTCCGGCGGCAGGTGATATGGCTTTATCTCCGGTTCACCACACAAGGCCAGGGTCCGCTCAATGATGTTTTCCAATTCACGGACATTGCCCGGATATTCATAATCCTGCAGCATGTCAAGCGCCTTTGGTTCAATGGATTTTATCTTCCCCTCGGGCGCGGGATATTTTGCCAGAAAATGGTGGACAATGAGCGGGATGTCATCCTTCCGGTCCCGCAGAGGGGGAATATTAAGCGACACCACGTTGAGCCGGTAATAGAGATCCTGACGGAACCGCCCCAGCTGCACCTCTTCCTGCAGATCCCTGTTGGTGGCAGCCAGGATGCGTACATCAACCGGAATTTCCTTGGTGCCTCCCACCCTGATGATCTTTTTTTCCTGCAGGACCCGCAGCAGTTTGACCTGCATGTTCAGGGGCATTTCCCCAATTTCATCCAGCAGCACCACGCCGCCGTCAGCCGACTCAAGAAGGCCTTTGCGCCACTTGGATGCTCCGGTAAAGGCATCTTTTTCATGGCCGAACAGTTCGTTCAGCATGAGTTCTTCGGTCAAGGCCGCGCAGTTGATCGGCAGAAAGCGTTTGTTGGCCCTGGGGCTCAGTTCATAAATGGTGCGGGCGACGAGTTCCTTGCCGGTGCCTGTCTCACCGATGATGAGGACATTGCAGTCGAGATGGGCAACCTGGGCAATATTATCCTTGAGTTTCAGCACAGCGGGGTTTTGGCCGACAAACTGGGTTACCCCTTTTTTTGACATGATATGCTGCTTGAGACGGGATATTTCATTTCTTAGTATGGTCTTTTCCAGGGCTTTTTTGACCAGGGCGCGCAGCTCGTTGAGCTTGATTGGTTTGGCCATGTAGTAAAACGCGCCTTCAGCCATTGCCTCCACCGCAGAATTCACCGTGGCATAGCCTGTTATGATGATCACCTCGGCATCAGGTTGCATTTCCTTGGCAATATTCATCACCTGGACACCATCCATGTCTGGCATTTTCAGATCGGTTATGATCAGGTCAAACTGGTTGTGGGCAATATTTTCCACCGCCTCCTTGCCGCAGGAGGCGGTTTCAACGTGATAACCCTCCTTGGTTAAAACGTGATGGATATTCTGCAGATTGATAATCTCATCATCAACCACGAGTATGCGTATTGCTTTGTCTTCTTGCATTTCTTTATGTCGGGTTAAGATTCGAGTGATTTAGGCTTTTCAAAGGCCAAGGGCAATGTGATGATAAATTTTGTACCCTGCCCTAACTTGCTTTCCACCTTGATCGTGCCGCTATGTTTTTTGATGATGCCGTAAACGACCGCCAGGCCCAGGCCCGTTCCTTTGCCAACGTTTTTGGTGGTGTAGAACGGATCAAAAATTTTCTGCATACTGGTTTCATCAATGCCACATCCCGTGTCTTCAACAGTGATGACCGCATTTTTGTTTTCACCGTCCGCTGCCGCTGTAATGGAGATGGTGCCGGGAGGTTCAGGGATTGCCTGAAGAGCGTTTAACAGCAGATTGAGCAGGGCTTCCGTCATTTTCTGGATATCAACTTTAACGGCGAGATCTGCCGGAATCTTCTTTTTGATGGTTATATCCGCAGGCACATCGCTTGAGACAAGACGGACGGCACGCTCCACCACTTCATCAAGAAAAGCGGGCTGGATGGAGAATGTCTGGGCCCGGGAAAACTCAAGCAATCCTTTGACCGTGTCGCTGGCCCGATGGGTTTCCTGCTCGATGTTCTTGAGCAAGCCCTCGATAAATTGACAGTCACCCTCTTTCAGCTCAGACAGCGCGATCTGACAGGAGGTGGAGATATTGTTGAGTGGATTATTGAGCTGATGAGCGGTGCCTGAGGCCAGTGTCCCGATGGAGGACAGCTTTTTAGCCTGGAAAAGCTGTTCCTGCTGCTCCTCAAGTTCCTTTACCATTTTATTGAAGGCGCGCAGGACACTATGCAGTTCATCTTTTTTGTCCGGAAGAGGCAGCGGGGTAAAACGATTTTTGGCAATGGTATTAGCCGCAACCTCGATCAGTTTCAGTGGCCTGATCAGGGTTTTGAATATCATAGCCGTGGTGAAAATAGTAAAAACACCCAGCAGCAGAAGATAAAAAAAGAGCTGTATCTGAAAATGCTGAACAAACCTACTCAGTTTATTCTGTTCGGCAATAACAAATTCATCACTTAAGGCGATCAGTTCCTTGCCGATTGTCCGCAAGAGCTCGCGGCTGTCATTTAAGAATTTTATTTCATGTTCGCTGCATATCTCACAATTGTCTTTCAATGCCTTGAAGGCTGAACGGTATTGCTGGAGTTTCGTCTCGATTTTCCCAACGAGCTGCGGTTTCGGTCTGTTGAGATCGTTCTGCACAAAAGCCAGGTATTCAATAGCCTCATTGATATATTTCTGAGCTGTGAGGAAGTCTTCCAGTTCACTGCGCATGATGTAATTTTTCTCGTAACGCCTGATCTCAAGACAGGTGTTGCTGAGTCTGATGGCCCGAATCAGAATGGTGACATCCTCGTTGAATTTTTCAAAATCATTATAGAGGAACGCGCCCAATGAAATAAAAAATGCAAGCTTCAAAACGAAAAAGCCAATCATTTTTTGTCGCAGATTAAGTTGAAACATCTTTCATTCTCTTTTTAAATTTGTTGCCTTAACTCTAGCTTTGGAGTTAAGTTAGCAAATTCCAGGCCGCAGTCGTGCTTTCATCGTTATTCTCACCCATAAAGATTTTCTTCGGGCATAAAGGGGAAAGAGTTTTCTTTGCCGCAAGAAGTCTTTTGCTCACATAACATATAATAGGTATATTACAGTATATACCCCTATATTGCAAATTGCACTATTGCTGCCTTATGCAACGTTGCTATATGCAATATAGGCGTCGTGTCCCCCCCCGAAATTCCAAATACTTGTACCTCAATTCATGAGGAGGGAATTTTTTTAAAAGATAATTACCTTCCAGAAAAAATGCTATTTCAATTTGCAACAAAACTGTCATGGTAACGGTTTGTCCTGTTGAGACATTTTGAAGATTGACTCCACCCAGGATTTTGGACGTGGAGCCGGGAATGCATAAAATCAAGCTGGCATAGCCGTTGCACGCTATAGAGAAAACCGTTGCCAACAAATGATAATTACAGGGGTTTCTTATGCGTAGCATTGGGTTTTTTTCCATCGGCAGAGAAATGAGGGGAAAAAATGATGAATTCTGTTTCAGATCTCATTATGCCAACGCCCCTCCTGCTGTTTCTGATATCCGATTATCATATACGAGCCTCTTGCAAAATGAAGGTCGTAGCGAGATCGAGAGAAAAATTTTCTGTGCAAGGATGAGTTGTGAAATCGCCCGGAAGCGTAACAGTGCTACGTTGAGGACGATTTCACCAGGAAGACGCCGCACGGGATATTTTTAGCCGATCGGAGTAGATGTTGCATTTTGCAAGAGGCTCATACAAAAAGTTAAAAAAATCAGCACAGTGTATGATTATTTGAATTGAATATTCTAAAAAGAGGATTAAAATGAGTTTGCCAATAATTTTAGTAATGGCTGTTCTGGTACTGGCAATTTTGCTGTTTATATTTGAATGGGTACGGGTTGATGTCGTCGGCATCCTTATGATGATTATCCTGCCAATTCTAGGCCTGGTAACGCCGAAAGAGGCGATTAGCGGGCTTTCAAGTAACGCGGTGGTATCCATCATCGCGGTTATTATCATTGGTGCCGGGCTTGACAAGACCGGGGCCATGAACTCCCTTGCCCGGGTTCTTCTCAAGTTTGCCGGCCGCAGCGAGAGCCGGATCATGATGCTCATCGCCGGCACCGTTGCCTTTATTTCCAGCTTCATGCAGAATATCGGTGCGGCAGCCCTGTTCATGCCGGCGGCCAAAAGAATCTGCAAGCAGACAAACATCCCGGTCTCAAGAATCCTGATGCCCATGGGATTCTGTGCCATTATCGGCGGTTGTGTGACCCTCATCGGGTCAAGCCCGTTGATCCTGCTGAACGATGTGATGAAGATTGCGGACCCGAATGTGAAACCTTTCGGGCTTTTTGACGTCACTCCCATGGGCGTTTTACTGGTCGTAGCCGCTATAGCCTACTTTGCCCTGCTGGGCAGATTCATTCTGCCGGCCGGGCAGGGGGAAGAGGCTTCCGCCGGCCCCATGTCAAAGAATCTCCAGAGGACTTACCAGGATATCGGCCATCTTTATGAACTGCAGGTTCCTGCGGACTTTGGCGGACCCAAGTCCCTGGGGGACCTGGAGATCAGAGCGAACTACTTCACCACTGTTGTGGCAATAGCCTCCCAGGGGGTAAAGAATTTTGCACCTGGCACCGATGCCTTGATCCGCGACGGCGACACCATAGCTGTGGAAGGTCCTCCGGAACTGGTGCATAAGCTGGCCGCCTCTTTCCGTTGGGAGATCAAAGATGATCTTTCCGTCTTTGCCGAAGATCTTTCCTCTAATAATGCCGGTATTATTGAGGGTATTATCACTCCCCGTTCCGAGCTTGTCCGTCAGTCCCTCGGTTCCTTTGCCTTCCGTAAAAGATTCGGCGTCAACCCCCTGGCCATATTTCGCGGCAACAAGACCTTTGTCGGCGGTATTTCAGATATCCGCCTCCAGGCTGGTGATGCCCTTCTTCTCCAGGGCCGCTGGGAGAAGTTTCACTTCATGAAAGAAAGACAGGATGTCATCTTCACCGAGGAGGTGCAGGGTGAGATCATAAATACCGCCAAACTCAAGTATGCCGTAGGGTGCCTGATTCTCTCTCTCATTATGATTATTGGTTTCAAAGTCCAGCTCTCCATCGCCTTGTTGACCGGTGCCATGGGGATGATTCTGAGCAAGGTTATGACCATTGATGAGGCCTATGAATCCGTGGACTGGATGACGGTCTTTCTGCTCGGTGGCCTGATTCCCCTGGGTATCGCCTTTGAAAAAACCGGTGCGGCGAAGATGATCGCCGAAACCATCATGGGCGGCGTGGGCAGTATTGTCCCGGTTGTCCTGCTGGTCATCATCGCCTTGCTCACCTCCTTTTTTACCCTTGTTGTCTCCAATGTCGGCGCCACAGTGCTCATGGTGCCGCTGGCCATGAATATGGCCAATACCGCCGGAGCTGATCCGCGGCTGGCGGCCCTGGTGGTTGCCGTCGCCTGTTCAAACACCTTCGTTCTGCCGACACACCAGGTGAATGCCCTGATTATGCGGCCGGGCGGCTATAGAACAGTTGATTATTTCAAGGCGGGAAGCGGTATGACCATCCTGTACCTGGTGGTCATGTTCGCTTCTCTTTATTTGTTCTACGGTCTCTAAAGTGATGAAAATTCAAATGAATGAGGAGGAGGAGAGAGTATGAGGCTGGGTAAAATACCCCGATATTTATCGGGAATTCTTGTGACGCTTGCCGCGGTTTGTCTGGTGACCGCCTTGGCGGGGGGGCGGACATGTGCTGCATCAACTGCTGAACATGCGGTAAGCGAAAACATTGACATTCTGGCTGTCTTTGGCAAGATTGTCAATTCGCACGGCGTTGGAGTCGGCGATGCGGATGTGGAAGTGGAGTTAAACGGACACCCGCTGGCAACGGGTAAGCCGGGCGGCCATGGCGCGGGCGCCGGAGGCCTGAAAACCGAACTGGACGGCACCTTCCAGGCCAACTTTGAAGTTCCCCCCGGCTCCCTGGAAGGTGCCACAATCAAGATTACGGCTTATAAGCCAAGTTATGCAAAAGACAGTTTAACCATCACCCAGGACAAAATGGCCCGCACCGGCAATGAGTATATGGTCAGGGCGAACGTCACCATCAAACGCGCCACCGGGCCGGCCTTCTGGATCGCCACCACGGTGTTTGTCCTGGCCTATATCCTGATTTCCTTCGAGCTGCTGCACAGGACGCTTTCCGCCATGCTGGGGGCGGCCACCATGCTGGTCATCAGCTACACCTTCGGCACCCTCAATCCCGAATACCATATTCTCTCCTATGAAAGCGCCATCAAGGCCATTGACATGAACGTCATCCTGCTGCTCATGGGCATGATGATCATCATCGGCATCCTCAAGCATACCGGCCTCTTCCAGTGGTGCGCCTACAAATCGTACCAGCTGGCCCGGGGCAACGTCATTGTGCTGTCTGTTATTCTCATGAGCTTCACCGCGGTAACCTCCGCCTTTCTCGATAACGTCACCACCATGCTGCTTTTGACGCCGGTGTCCATCGAGATTGCCCTGTCCCTGGGTATTTCTCCCATAGCACTGCTTATTCCGCTGATTCTGGCGTCCAATATCGGCGGCACGGCGACATTGATCGGCGATCCGCCCAATATCATGATCGGCTCCTATGCCGGGCTGACCTTCATGGAGTTTGTCAAAAACCTGACGCCTGTATGTATCGTCTCCATGCTGGTTCTGTTTGTCTATTCCAAGATCGCCTACGGTAAGGAGTACGGCAAGGCCAAGGTCGATGACATTCAGGCCTTCATCGCCAAGTTGCGGGAGGAGTACAAGATCACCGACGGCACCCTGCTCACGGTGGGTGGCATCATCATGGCCATTGTCGTCAGCATGTTTCTCACCCACGGTTACTGGCACATGGAGGTCAGCATCGCCGCCATCTTCGGCGCCTCGCTGCTGTTCACCTACGGTCTGCTGACCAAGAAGATCAAACTGCTTGAGCTGATCGAAAAGGACATTGAGTGGACGACCCTGCTCTTTTTCATGTTTCTCTTTATGCTGGTGGGCGGCGTGGAAGAGACCGGTCTGCTCGATATTATCGCCGATGGGGTGCTCAATCTGTCCGGCGGCAATCTGGCCGTGTCGATCTGTCTGATTCTCTGGGTGTCGGCCATCATGAGCGCCTTTGTCGATAATATCCCCTTTACCGCCACCATGCTGCCCATTGTCGCCTATCTCACCGGGGTCATTCCCGGGGCGGAATCAGGCGTGCTCTGGTGGGCTCTGGCCTTTGGCGCCTGTTTCGGCGGCAACGGCACCATGATCGGCGCCAGCGCCAACGTGGTAACTTTAGGTATCGCCGAATCAGCGGGATATTCGATAAAGTTTGTAGCCTATATGAAGGTGGCATTCCTCTATATGATGATCAGCGTCGCCATCGCCAACGTCTGGCTTCTGATGTTTTACTAGCAGCTATTTGATAAGGAGTTATTATTTATGAATATGAAGAGCAAAGTGTTATCAAGTTTTTTGCTGCCCATCGATGGCCCGGAAACATTTGAGCGGATAGCCTGGCTGATGGGGATGATTGATGCGGGACTGGGAAGCCGGATTGAAAAAGTAAGTCTGCTGCATGTGATGGCGGGCTCGTACCTCAGTACGCACATGGCAAATGTGGACGTGCGCACTGAGTTTATCTTGGAGTCCGAGCTTTTTAAAAGGCTCAAAAACCAGCATATCCAGCAGCAGATCGAGCCGAAAATGAAGGCGGCTGAACAGTTGCTGCGCAAAGCAGGCGTCAAGGCGCCTATTGATATCCGCATTGAGGATGGCGAACCTGTTGGGCGTATCGCTGAGGTTGCCCGCAGCGGCTATTCAACGGTTGTCATGGAGAGAAGGGGCTTGTCGGCAATCAGTGAGGTTCTGGTCGGCAGTGTGACGGCGGGCCTGCTGCATCGGGACATTCACGCCAGTGTTTATCTGGTCGGCAAAATAGAGGGGAGAGCAGAGTGCCCGGCCGGCCGTTGTCTTATTGCCGTGGATGGATCGGTTCATTCCAGGGCCGCCGTGGCCGAGGCCGCGATTCTCCTGAGCGGGTGTTCCGCAGTGGTCAAGGAGGTAACGCTGGTCCATGTCCTGGATGCCGCCCGTTATGGCGAGGAAATCGATAAGGGGCAAGTCCCGGCAAAATCAAGCGATATGCTTTTGTCGGAGGCCAGGAAGCTGCTCCTGGACGCTGGAGTCCCGGAAAATATCATCTCCGAAGTTGCCAGGTTTGGCGATCCGGCCGGGCTGATAGAAGAGGAGATCGGCAAACGCCCCAACTCCATGGTTTTTATGGGCAGGCGTGGCCGCAATGCCGTCAGTGAGATTTTCATGGGCAGTGTCAGTCGCAAGATCGTTCATCACTTTCCGGATCATTTTGTTGCCTTGATCACAGCAGATTAGTTGTTTTTTTTCATAACGCATCTGTGAAGCTGATTTCCTGCTTCACAGATGCGTATTTATTTTGTAGAAAGACTGTCAAGATCGATATCGCTGAGATCCGTATTCTCATATGACAGAGACAATTTTCTGGCGGGATTTTTATGATTTTTTTCAAAAAAACAGAAGATGCTTTATCCTCGGTAAGCTCATCAGCCCAGTCTCAGCAGTTAACTGATCTCGCCAAGAAGATTGCCCAAACAGAATTGCCTGAACATGCCCGCCAGCAGGCCGTAAATGAATTGGAAAAGCTGGAGAAAACCGATCCGCTTGCTGCCGAATATGCCATCGGGCAGCATTACCTCGAAATACTTCTGTCTCTCCCCTGGTGTTTTTCCACCCAGGATAATCTGGACTTCAACCGAGCCCAGGCAATTCTCAGTAAACATCATTTCGGCCTGGAGCACGTGAAGGAGCGTGTGCTGGAGTTTCTGGCGGCAAAAACGCTCAGAAGTCAGCAGAAGGCCAGAATTCTCATTGTGGACGATGAGGAAATCGCCAGAAATAACATGCGGTACTTCTTTGCCAAAGACGGCTATTCCGTCCAGACGGCAGGCAACGGCAGAGAAGCCTTGGGCCGGTTTGAAAATGGCGGCTGTTTTGATGTTGTCATCACCGATCTTAAAATGGATGAGATGGACGGCATCAAGCTGCTTGAGCGGGTTACCAAAATTTCTCCTGATACCAACGTTATTCTGGTAACCGGTTATGCCACGGTTTCCACTGCCGTCGATGCCCTGCGCAAAGGAGCGACCCATTATCTTTCCAAGCCTGTTCAGCTCGAGGAGCTGAAAGGGGTCGTTAAAGAGGTTTTGCAGAAACAGCAGCGGCTGCACATGGGCAAAGGTCCTGTTCTCTGTTTTACCGGTCCGCCCGGTACGGGCAAGACATCCATTGGCCGGTCAGTGGCAATGGCCCTTGGCCGCATATTTGTCCGGGTATCATTGGCCGGACTGCGTGATGAAGCGGAAATCCGTGGCCATCGTCGCACCTATGTGGGGGCCATGCCGGGCAGGATTATCAGCGAAATAAACAGGGTGAAGGTCAACAACCCCTGTTTCATGCTCGACGAGATCGACAAGATAGGCCAGGATTTCCGAGGAGATCCGGCCTCTACCCTGCTTGAAGTGCTTGATCCGGAGCAGAATGCCCATTTTATTGACCATTATCTGGAGATTCCTTTTGATCTCTCCAGTGTGATGTTTATCGCTACCTCCAACGATGTGAGCAATTTGCCCGGCCCACTGCTGGACCGGCTTGAGGTGATTGAGTTTCCCAGCTACTCTGACCAGGAAAAGCTGATTATCGCCAAGCGCTATCTTGTTCCCAAGCAGCTTGCTGAAAACGGTCTGGCTGATCTGAACACTGAATTTTCCGATGTCGCCCTGGAAAAGGTCATTGGCGATTATACCAGGGAGTCAGGGGTCCGGGGACTGGATAGAGAAATCGGTACTATCTGCCGTAAAATCGCCCGCATCATTCTGGTAAACAAAGATTCGAGCCAGGTTCGCGCAGTGGATGACAATATGGTGACAAAGCTTCTCGGTGCCAGGAAATACCGAAGGGAAGCTGCCGAAGGCAACGATGTGGTTGGTGTGGTTACCAGTCTTGTCTGGACCCCGTTCGGTGGAGAGATCATGTTCATTGAGGGCTTGAAGATGAAA
Source organism: Pseudomonadota bacterium (assembly GCA_018816555.1). GTDB lineage: Bacteria > Desulfobacterota > Desulfobulbia > Desulfobulbales > SURF-16 > SURF-16. Next base: position 17,610 of record JAHIVT010000073.1, on the reverse strand, counting down.
GGCCACAATAATTTGATCCTGACCGGATCCCTTGGCGATGTTCTCCAGGAATCAGCGCAAACAGCGCTCAGTTACATCAGAAGCAATGCCGCGATGTACGGTCTTGCTGAAGATTTCTTTGATCAGATGGATATTCATATTCATCTTCCGGCAGGTGCCATAGCCAAAGACGGGCCATCCGCCGGGGCAGCCATCGCCGTAGCGATTATTTCCCTGCTGACCGAACGGCCGGCCCGCAGAGATGTTGCCGTTACCGGGGAAATGACCCTGACAGGCCAGTTATTGCCCGTCGGGGGCATCCGGGACAAGGTCATTGCCGCCGCCCGAGGCGGCGTTACCATGGTTCTACTGCCTGCCCGCAATGATGAAGAGGTCAACGCCCTGCCGGACGATGTAAAAAACAGCCTGAAGTTACAACTTGTGGGCTCGCTTCCCGAGCTGATAGAAAGTATTCTCCTGTAAAAATCTGCAGCCTTGTTGCGGAATGTCACAACAATTGCATTCTGCAACAAACCCTGCTGCTGAAGGCCTCTTTGAGCGCTTCTTCACTTCAGTAAAGTCTGAAATCCTTGCCACAAGGCGATTTGCCGGCGGTTTCCCAGCCAGGCACCCTCTCCCTTCTTCCTTTTTCCCTCTGATTCTGAATTGATAAGTTGCATCTTGCAACAATCCCAGTTTTTTCAGACGGCCATATGCCAGGCCTGTTTGCTGTCTTCATGGTTAACTTGTTGATTTTATATAGTAAATTGAGCAAAAAACGTTGTGGCACGCTTGATGCTATATGTAGAAGTCAAAGGGTAACCGAGATGCAAAAACGGTTTAACGAATGAACTTACATAACATTTTAGATAAGGAGGATGATCATGGCATTTCTAGACTGGCTGAGAGCAAAGAAGAACAAAGATCATGATGTAAAGGTTGTCAAAGTAAAGGAAGAGTCCATTGGCATAGGCGAAATGGCCGCTGGACATCCTACCGGTGCTGCTGCCGCCATTAAAAGAATGATGGATCAGAAAAATGGGCCGACCAAGATCCTGGTGGTGGGTGATGGATGTTATTCCAACAAGTTGAGTGATTACAGCTTGAAGATGGCCCAGCGCCTGGACTGTGCGATCGTGGCCCTGAACGTGTCCGATGCCCCGTTGCAGTTCACAGGTGAAAAAAAAGAGGCAGAGATCGCTCTCTTTTATGAAAAGGCGGAGAAAAACCTCGAAAAATACATTGAGCGGGCGGATAGCATGGCGGTGGACGTGGTGCACATCATGGAAATCGGTGATCAGGAAAAAGCAATATCCGAATTGAGCGCCAAAGACCCCGGCATCCGGTACGTACTCACCGAACCTGAGCATCAGGGTGAAGAAGGACGAGTGCAGATACCTGTTTTTGATCTGGCTTGTTCACGGTTATAAAAAATATCAATTAAGGAGACGAACATGGAACCTTTAACATTATTGACAGGAGCAGTTGGTTTGATCGGTATTATTCATATTGGTGACAATATTGCAAAGGTGCTTGCAAAAGGAAAGGGAGCAGCAGCAACAACGACTGTAACCCCCAGCAATTGGTACTGCTTTTTCAAAATGTCCGATCTGCTTGGTCCGGATTGGAAGCCTGTTGAGCAGAGAGAGCGTGAGCGCAAGAATCTGACTGATACAAAGCGTGACGAGAAGCGTCGCAATCAGGCCAAACGGCCGAGATTGTATGTCTAATAATCAGCAAACTTTGTGGGGCAGCTTGTCATGAATACTACTAATGGAACTCGAATAAAATGGAGCTGTACCGCTCCATTTTATCCGGGGCGGACCATTACATTCACCATGATGACGGAAAGTGCTGCCGCTGTGACTGACAGAGGAGTATTGAAGTAGATCCGATGAAAAAGTTTAGAACCGACGATGATTTTGATCTGTTCCCGGCGGAAAATTCCAGTCTTGCCGAATACAGTGCCGCTCAGCCTGGTGATGAACTGGTGGAGAAGTTTATCTGTAAAATACAGACATATGAGCTGGCGAAAAGCAGGTGCAAAAACCTACCTGACCCTATCGAGGAAATTAAGCGAGTGATGCGCAGAAAAGGTTTGACAAATAATGACCTCAAGCCTTGTATCGGCAGCAGTGGCAATGTCTGTGATATTTTAATGCGACGGCGGTCTCTCTCCCTGCGTATGATCCGTAATCTGCATAATTTCCTGGGTATTCCCGCTGAAATTCTGATCCAGCCTTATTAGGAATACGCGAGGCGATGCAGCCTTGCCGGACATGTGAAGTAAAATTGCAATAAGCCTGCGTAGTGCCTGAAATACCTCAGTCCGCTTGCCTTTGCAGCAGTACAACGGCATGGGCGGCAATTCCTTCCTTTCTTCCGGTAAAACCCATTTTTTCCGTTGTTGTGCCTTTTAAATTGATGGCACTCTGGTCTGCGCGGCAGACTGCGGCTAGCTTTTCCCGCATGGCGGGGAAGTGCGGGGCAAGTTTCGGCGCCTGGGCAACAACGGTGATGTCGGCATTACCCAGAGTGTAGCCTTGCTCGTTTGCTGTTGCGATAACCCGGGCCAGCAGTTTCAGGCTGGAAATGTTTTTGTATGATGGGTCCGTGTCAGGGAAATGCCTGCCAATATCGCCTGCGCCAAGAGCCCCGAGGATCGCGTCGCAAAGAGCATGGGTGAGCACATCTGCATCGGAATGACCTGAAAGGCCTGTGGGGTGGGGGATCTCAATGCCTCCCAGGATCAGGGGACGGTCCGCAGCCAGCTGATGGGCATCATAGCCATGGCCGATGCGCAACGATGGTGCCGCGAGAGGGGTGCTGGGTTGTTCCTTTTTCATGAGAATAGCCTCGGCAATGAGAAGATCATCCGGCCGGGTGATCTTGATATTCTGTTCTGATCCTTCCACCACAGACATCCGTACATTGATGAGCTCCAGAAAAGATGCCTCATCCGTACCGATGAACGATTTTTCCGCCGCCGCGGTAAAGGCTTTTCTGAGGGTATCCGTGCGCACCACCTGCGGGGTCTGGGCCTGCCAGAGGGTTTTTCTGTCAATGGTCCGCACTATGAATTGATCGGCACCCACTTCTTTGATAGTGTCTTTTACCGGAATGGCAGCCATGGCGGCCCCGGTCTTTTGCGCGGCTGCCAGGCAGGCACGGATCAGTTCCGGCGAGATGAGGGGACGTGCCCCGTCATGCACCGCCACAAAATCACATTCCAGAGGTACATGGGCAAGGCCTGCCTGTACCGAGTCCTGACGCAGTTCCCCTCCGGTAACGACTTTGACCTTGTAGAGCCCGTATTGTTCAATGAGCTGCCTGGTATGCTGCAGATAATCCATTGGTGCGGCAACGATGATTGCCGAGATTTCGGCAACCTGTTCAAAGGCCCTTACGGTATGGACCAGCAGAGGGACTCCGGCCAGGCAGGAGAACTGCTTGGGGGTTCCCAGGCCCATGCGTTTGCCGATGCCTCCGGCCGGTATGATGGCAGCTGCTTTCATCGAGTCCAATGTGTAAAGATCCTGATGGAGGAGCGGGGTCAGGTGTTTTAGTCTATTAGTCTGTCAGGTGTAAAAAGTAGACTGGCGGCTGCGTCTGGTACTTTTCCGTCTCTAACAGGCTAAACACCTACAGACTATTCCCCTGAAGTTATATAAAAAAAGGAGTGGGCTATAAGCCGAATTCTGTACCCCTTGCGGGGCCATGATCATTTATCTGGGATGCCGGTCACCCGGCACCTCTTGCAACCTACCCGAAAGCCTCGGGCGGGCAGCCCTCAAACGCTTTCCTATTTGGTCTTACTCCGGATGGGGTTTGCCGTGCCTTTCATGTCACCATGAAAGCGGTGAGCTCTTACCTCGCCGTTTCACCCTTACCCCGGAAAACCGGGGCGGTCTGTTTTCTGTGGCACTTTCCCGGGGTCGCCCCCGGTTCGCGTTACGAACCATCCTGCCCTGCGGAGTCCGGACTTTCCTCACCGGCGACCTGCGCCAGCGCGATCATGCGCCCACTCCTAAACGGTCATCTATCCCCTGATTGGCCAGTTGGTCGGCCCGTTTGTTTTCTTCTCTGGGGATATGTCTTATCTTGTAACTGTCAAAGGCTGACAGCAGCCCCTGCACCTTGGCAAAGAGAGGCTGGAGATCGCTGCTTTTCACCTTGTAAAGGCCTTGAATCTGACGGACAATGAGCTGGGAGTCAAGGGAAATATCAATACTCCTGCCGTTCAGTTGCTTCGCCTGGGTGAGCCCCATTATCAGCGCCTGGTATTCGGCGACATTGTTGGTGCATGTGCCGAGATATCTGCCCAGGGCGATTATTTCCTCGCCCTGATCGTCAAGAATCACCATGCCGGCACCGGCATCTCCGGGATTGCCCCGCGACGCCCCGTCAGTATAAAGAAAGAGGCTTCCTTTTTGCTTTGGGGTATTTTGCTCGGGGAAAAGGGGTTGAGCTTTAATGGTTTTCCCGGCAGGCTTGGGGAAAATGTTGACGGCGGCATGCAGTGCGTCTCGGATGCGTTCCACGGGAAAGGCGGGAAGAAATCTCTGCAAAACATCATCCGGCAGCTTGCCGAGGGCCTGTAAAATTTCCGCAGCCTCTCCCTCCCTGGCCATCTTCTTAATCCTCTTTTGCCGCAGTCTGATGGAACATCATGCGCTGGCAGGTCGGACAGGAAAGAAGCTGTTCGCCTTTGAGGACCTCGTTAAACTGCTGGGCCGGAATGTTCATGAAACAACCCTGGCAGACTCCGTTGATAACACCGGTTATTGCCAGGCCGTTGCGTTTGTCAAGCAGTTGATCGTAACGGCGGCGCAGATTCTCCGGTATCTTTTTTATCTGTTGCTCACGGGTTTTTTCGAGTTTCCCCTTTTTCTCCTCGGTTTCGTGGGACAGCAGGGTTATTTTTTCTTCAACCTCGGTGAGAAGCTTTTCTTCGCTTTTGCAGACGTTGCCCTGTTCAGACACCTTTTTCTGCAGGGACTCAACCTGTTCCATGAGCAGGACGATTTCTTCTTCGCGGCGTTTGTTGCTCTTTTTGGTTTCCTCGATTTCCTTGAGTAGTGATTGATACTCCCGGTTGGTCTGGACATTCATCAGTTTGGATTGCCGGTCCTTGATGTGGGCCACTTCGCTTTCAATTTCAGCTTCAAGCTCCTTGCGCCTGGCTTCTGCGTTTTCAATGGTTGAAGCGTGTTTGACGATTTTGTCTTTTTTCTCTTCAATGGAGGCCTGTCGTTTAAGGATTTCCGCCTGGCCGTTTGCCAGTTCGTCACCCAGTTTTTTGATCTGGAGGTCGATTTCCTGGAGTGCAATGAGTCGTGAGAGGTCTTCTTTCAATGTTCGTTCCTCATGAAGTTAGATTATTGTGGGCATATTTTCGGCAATATAGAAACGCAGCGGACTGTTCTGCCTCTGGGAGACCATAACAGGCGCCGGGTGGTTATTTTCGGCAAAAAATGCGGTCATTCGGGCAAGCAAAAAGGGAATGATAATGTTTTCCGTGGCAAAATGGCCGGCATCGATAATGCACAGCCCGTTCTCTTCGGCCCAGCGGGCCACCGAATGTTTGAGTTCCGCAGTGATGTATACGTCCGCCCTAGCCTGCAACGCCGCATCGGCCAGATCGGAGCCGCTTCCTCCGCAGACCGCGATGGTGGATACGGTTTCAGGAAGAGGGCCGGCAAGCATCATGGCCTCAAGCTTAAGCCGTTGCGTGACGAAATGGATAAAGGCCCTGCCCTGCATGGGTTTCGGCAGATTGCCTATCTTGCCGAATCCCTGGTCCGGCCGGTTGCCGGTAAGGGTCAGCGGCCGGGTGTTATGCAAATACAGGACACGGGCAAGGGCATCGCTTACCCCGTCACTGATAATATCGAGATTAGTATGGCAACTGACAACGGCAATATCATGGGCCAGGGCTTTTTTCAGAAACTGTCCGATGGGTGTTGCGGTGTTGATTGATTTAAGCGGGTGGAAGATGAGTGGGTGGTGGGTGAGGATGATGTTTGTTTTTTTCAGGATTGCTTCTTCCAGGACCTGCCGGGTTGGATCCAGGGCTATGAGCAGTCCTGTTGCTTCCTGGTCCGGGTTGCCGACCATGAGCCCCACATTGTCCCATGGTTCGGCCAGTTCCCAAGGAGCAAACCGCCCCACATATGCAAGAATATCTTTAAGCTTTATTGGTGATACCATTTGTTGCAGATTGTTTTGATTGCTTTTTTACAGCGACCTGTCCCTCATGAAAAAAGGTGCAACCTGTATGAGGTTGCACCTTTTCAGTAAATCCGGCAAAATATTGACTTGTCGGAATTTTCCCTTAAATAAAAATGTAAAAACAATAGCTCGGCGAAACAATGTGCCTTGTTTTTCCTTTGTATCGAGTAAGGGTGGTGGGCCTACCTGGACTCGAACCAGGGACCGACCGGTTATGAGCCGGTGGCTCTAACCAACTGAGCTATAGGCCCTGAAGTTGATCAGAAAAATCCAGATATAATAACAGCTATTACCCTCTTGTCAATAGCTGTTTGTTCAGTGAGTGGTCTTTTGCTGGTTCATTTTAGCATAGAAAAAGAAATAATGAGATTAAATCAACATGATGAACTGAAAAAAAAATCTCTCCAGCTGCTGAGGCGAGCGTTGGGCCAAGTGGACCGACAGATCTTGCCCGCAGAAAAGCCGAATCAGTCATCTATAAAACCTTTTCTTTAAAGGCATCAAAGCCGATGCGATCGATAAATTTGCCAAGACGCTCGGCTTTTTTCCCTTCCTGTTCATAAAGCTTGATGATTTTGTCGGTAACTTCCAGGGCCTGGGCCTCGTTTAATCCCTCAATCAGTTCCACAGCGAGCTGCGGACGGGAGGCGGCATTGCCGCCGACCATGACTGTCCAGCCTTTTGGTTTGCCGACAAAGCCGATATCCTTTACCGGTGTTTCCGCACAGTTGTTGATACAGCCGGAAACGCCCATTTTGCATTTGTTCGGCAGTTGATAACCGTGATAGCGGCTGTCGAGTTCCTTGCCCAGGCTCAGTGAGTCCTGTTTGCCCAGACGGCAAAGAGTCGTACCGGGGCAGGCCTTGATGCTGCGTACGCAGAGGCCGGCAGCATGCCCGGGATCGATGCCCAGATCCTGCCATGCCTGGTCAATGTCTTCCGCTTTGAAACCGACCATGGCAATCCGGGCCGCACTGGTTATTTTCATGGCCGGCAGCTGGTATTTATCCGCCACATCGGCAATTTTTCGCAAATCGTTTGCCGTGACCAGACCCACGCTGAAATGGGGAACTATGGCGTAAGTTTGCTTGTCTCTCTGTAAAACCGCTCCTTTTTCACCGTCTTTTAATATTGCTTCTGACATCGCATCCTCCTGAAAAGTGTATATATTGAAAGTAAATGAATTGAAAATCGAGTGGTAATGTGAATGGTATTATCTTAGTATGTTTACTGCCTCTCCTTGCATTCACATAATAATTTTTAATTTTAGTAATAATTATTAAAAAGTCAAGAACCGATTGTAATTCATATTCTAAATTAATAATATCTTCATGAACTCTTCCTTTGCCCCGTTGGTCTATATCCTGGTGGCGCTCGGCGGCGCCTTTGCCGGAGCGCTGACGGTTTTTCTGCTTGAGCGGCGGGAGGTTCGGCGACTGGCCGGGGAGAAGCAGGGGCTGCTGACCGATCAGGCGGTATTGCAGGAACGGTTGGCCTCCCGGCAGGAAAAGGTGGTAGAGCTGGAAAGGCTGTTGCAGCAGGCCACGGAAGACAATCACCGCCTGCTTGCCGAAAAGAGCGAATTAAGCTCAGCCAATAGGCAACTTGATGGCCAGCTTGCCCTGCTGAAGGAGGCCAGAGAGGAGCTTGCCGCCTCGTTCAAGGCCCTTTCCGCTGATATCTACCGCAGCAACAGCGAGTCATTTCTGCAGATTGCCAAATCGACCCTGTCCCATTTCCAGGAACGAGCCCAGGATGATCTGACCCGGAGAAAAGAGGCCATCAGCGATCTGGTCAAACCGCTGCAGGAGTCATTGCAGAAGGTCGATGTTCATGTAAGGCAGCTGGAGATAGAGCGCATTGCCGCCTATACGTCCCTGGCCGAGCAGGTCAAGTCCATGGCCGCCAGCCAGGTCCGCCTGCAGGGCGAAACGGCCAACCTGGTGCGGGCCCTGCGCACGCCGATGGCCCGTGGCAGATGGGGCGAGATGCAACTGCGTCGGGTGGTTGAGATGGCCGGTATGGTGCAGTACTGTGACTTTGTTGAGCAGCATACGGTGGACGGCCCGGAAGGGCAACTGCGTCCCGACATGGTTATCAGACTGCCTAACGGGCAGAATATTGTGGTTGATTCCAAGGCCTCCCTGCAGGCGTATCTTGAGGCCCATGAAATGGTGGATGATGATCTGCGCCTGGCAAAACTGCAGAGCCATGCCCGGCAGATGCGCAATCATCTTGTCCAGTTGAGCAGCAAGGCCTACTGGCAGCAGTTTGACCGTTCTCCCGAATTTGTGGTGATGTTTGTGCCCGGGGAGAATTTTTTCAGCGCGGCACTGGCCCAGGATCCTGAGTTGATCGAATTCGGGGTGGCGCAGCGGGTGATTCTTGCCACCCCCACCACCCTTATTGCCCTGCTGCGGGCGGTCAGCTATGGCTGGCGGCAGGAGCAGATTGCCGAACATGCCGAAAAGATCGGGGAGCTGGGCCGGACCCTTTTCCGGCGTTTGTGGGTTCTTTCCGCCCATTTTGAAGAATTGCGCAAGAATATTGACCGTACTGTGCAATCATACAATAAAGTTGCAGGCTCTTTTGAAAACAGGGTGCTGGTGAGTGCCCGGAAGTTTCAGGATATTGATACCTCTCTTGACAAGCCATTACCGGAACTGAAAATCATTGATAAAACCACAAGGGGGATCATGCATGAAAATTTATAATGACATCACCGAGACGGTGGGCGGCACCCCGCTGGTTGCCCTGAAACGCCTTGCCGGAGACTGCCGGGCCAGGATCGTGCTCAAACTGGAATCCTTTAATCCCTGCGGCAGCGTTAAAGACCGCATCAGTGTCAACATGATCCGCCGGGCTGAAGAACAGGGGCTGATCGGGCCGAATGCCACCCTGGTGGAGCCCACATCCGGCAATACGGGCATTGGACTTGCCATGACTGCGGCGGCAAAAGGTTATCGTCTCATTCTGACCATGCCCGAGACCATGAGTGTGGAAAGGAGAAAGCTGCTGGCCCTGCTGGGGGCGGAAATTGTCCTGACCCCTGGTACGGAAGGCATGAAAGGCGCAATCGCCAAGGCAACGGAAATTGCGGCCCAGTTGCCTGGTTCATTCATGCCCCAGCAGTTTGAGAATCCGGCCAATCCAGAGGTGCACCGCATGACCACCGCGGAAGAGATCTGGCGTGATACCGATGGCCAGATAGATATTCTCGTGGCAGGAGTGGGCACCGGCGGAACCCTTACCGGTGTCAGCGAGGTCATCCGCCAGAGGAAGCCCGCATTGCAGGTGGTGGCCGTGGAGCCGGATGAGTCGCCGATGCTGTCGGAAGGAAAGGCCGGCCCCCATAAGATTCAGGGGATCGGGGCCGGTTTTGTGCCCAAGATCCTCAAACGGGAATTAATCGACGAGGTGATCCGGGTGAAGTCGGAGGAGGCACTGAAGGTAACCAGAGAGCTTGCCCGGCAGGAGGGTATTCTGGCAGGTATTTCTTCCGGTGCCGCAGTGTCGGCCGCCTTGACAGTCGCCTGCCGTCCTGAAAACCAGGGTAAGCTCGTGGTGGTCATTCTGCCGGATACCGGCGAACGTTATCTGTCGATCTTATAAAAAGGCCACGGACATTTTCGAAAAGCCCGTTCCCGCTGTTTTTACGATCCGTATGCGGGCAGCACGCGGCTGGAGGCAGGGTCAGGTAGTGTACCGGCGGTTGGCGATTTGTTAAGTTTCTATTATTTTATGGCCGGTGATAAAGTTTTGCTTGCGCACTGCTGCTCCCTTTGTTTTATTTGGTTATTGTTCCTTTTGTTGTTAGGGATAAATACCCATCATCCAACTTATACTGAAAAAATGCTCTGTTCTGTCTTCGTTGACCCGAAACAGACCGATGCTTGCATCTTAATTAATCCATGAAGGAGAACAAAACAAAATGAAGTTAGGGATTAACGCTCTCGGCCGGATCGGTAAGCTGACATTATGGCATCATGTCGGCAGAAAATATTTTTCAGAAATAGTAGTCAATACCGGACGTGAGATAGGCCGGGGATTAGCGGATCTTGCCGCCTCAATAGACCGGGACAGCACCTACGGCCGTTTGGGTAACTACCTGCATGGTTTCAAGGGCGGCCAGGTGATAGAAAATTTAAATGAAATCGAAGGCACCATGACCATTAACGGGGTGCCGGTGAGAATTCTGCGGGAATCGAGAAATCCGAAGGATATCAAATGGAAGGAGAACGGGGTCCGGGTGGTTGTCGATACAACCGGCGTCTTTAACGATCCCACCGCCGACTCTGATTCCCGTTCGGGGGCACTGCGAGGACACCTGGCCGCCGGGGCGGAAAAGGCCATTCTCTCCGCCCCCTTCAAGATCAAGCAGCAGGGTTTGAACATGCCGGCGGACGCCGTGACCACGGTAATGGGCATCAATGCGGAAGACTATATCCCTTCCAAGCATAATCTCATCTCCGCGGCATCTTGCACCACCACCTGTCTTTCTTATATGATGAAACCTCTGCTCGACCAGATCGGGGCTGAAAATTTTCTGAGCGCTTCCATGGTAACGGTGCATGCCGCCACCAGCAGCCAGAAGGTGCTGGACAGCCTGCCGAAAACCGGTGCCGCTGATCTGCGTAAAAACCGCAGTATCTTAAACAATATCATTCTGACCACCACCGGGGCGGCCAAGGCGCTGCGTCTGGTGATTCCGGAAATGAAGGAGATCGGTTTTATCGCGGAATCCGTGCGTATCCCCACCTCGACCGGCTCCCTGATTGTTCTGGTCGTCAATCTGCAGGATGATCTGGATGATCCGATCAAGCGGGAAAGGATTAATTCCATTTACCGGGAGTTTGCCAAGACAAGCCCCTACCTGCAATACTCTGATGAGCAGAACGTCTCCAGCGATATCATCGGCACACCTTTTGCCGCGGCTACCATCGAAGGATCCGAGACCCATACCCGGACCGCGACCATCAGGGTCAATCTGAATAAAATCAAAGGTTGTGCCGCCAGCGAGCCGATCATGATCGTACCCGTTACCCAGGCGGTGATTTATGGCTGGTATGATAATGAGCTGGGCAGCTATACCAATATGCTGGCTGAGCGAACGGTTTCCATCGCCGAACAGATGGTGTGATGTAACGAATTGATTATCAGATCCATGACAGAGGGTGATCTGGTTGATCTGGTCCTGGCCGAGCAGGAAAGGCCGGCCTGGACCGCAGCCCAGTTTGCCGAGGAGCTGTATCATTCTTGCGCCTGGCAGTTTGTTGCCTGCCATGGCGAGACCAGTCGGTTTGTCGGCTATATATGCTGCCGTTCCGTGGCCGGAGAAGGGGAGATCCTGAAATTTACCGTAATCCAGGATTTCCGGGGGCAGGGGGTAGGCAATCTGCTGCTGCAGTCTGCTCTCCAGCGAATGGCCGAGGAGGGTGCAAGCCGCTGTTACCTGGAAGTGCGCGACTCCAACACCATTGCCAGGAATCTCTATGAAAAATTCGGTTTTCGCCAGATCGGTTATCGCCGGGATTATTACTCCTCACCCAGGGAAGCTGCCGTCGTCTACAAGCTGAACATTGCCAAGGGCGGCAAAGCGAAATGATTTGTTTTTCTCCTGATTGTCTCATTTGCCATTTGACTTGAGCAGATGTGGCAGGTAACACTGAGATATGATTATTTTCCATCCATAATAAGCAAATGATAATAGGTGCCAGTCGTGAAAAATATCCGTGATATTGACATAAAAGATAAAAAAGTTCTGATCAGGGTTGATTTTAACGTGCCCCTTGATGAAAACAGGCAAATTACCGATGATACGCGTATCCGCGAGGCCTTGCCGACCATTCAATATGCCTTGTCGCAGAATGCCAGGGTGATTATCTGTTCGCACCTGGGGCGTCCCAAAGGCAAACGGCTTGAAGAGTTCAGTCTGGCGCCGGCGGCCAGGCGCCTGTCACAGCTCATTGAAAAACCGGTCAGGCTTCTTCCTGACTGCGTGGGTGACCCCGTGGTGGAAATGGTGGGGGCCATGCGCTCAGGCGATGTGCTGATGCTGGAAAATCTGCGCTATCATGCCGAAGAACAGAAAAATGACGAGGGTTTTTCCCGCGATCTTGCCGCACTTGCCGATGTTTATGTCAACGATGCCTTTGCCGTTTCCCACCGGGCCGATGCCTCGGTGGTTGGCGTAACAAAGTTTTGCGAGCAATGCGCTGCCGGTTTTCTGCTGCAGAAAGAGATTGATTTTTTCCACCGCTCGGTGAGTGATCCCGTGCGGCCCCTGGTAGCCATCATCGGCGGCGCCAAGGTGTCCGGCAAGCTGACCGCCTTGGTTAATCTCATGGACAAGGTGGATGCCATGATCATCGGCGGTGCCATGGCCAATACCTTTCTCAAGAGCCAGGGCTATGAAATAGGCAAATCCCTGGTTGAGGACGATCTGCTGGAAACCGCGGCAAACCTCATCCGTGATGCCAGGGAAAAGGGAGTGAAACTCTATCTGCCGGTTGACTGCGTGGTGGCTGAAAAGTTTGCCGCCGATGCCCAGACGAAAGTCGTGCCCATCCAGGACGTCCCGGCTGAATGGATGATGCTGGATATCGGCCCTGCCACCACCACCCTTTTCGGCGAGGCCTTGGACTCGGCCCGGACCATCCTGTGGAATGGCCCCATGGGCGCCTTTGAGATGGATGCCTATGCCAGGGGAACCATGGCCCTGGTGCAGAGAGTCGCCACCTCGCATTCGTTGAGCGTTGTGGGCGGCGGGGATACCAACGCTGCGGTGCATAAGTCGGGCTGGGCGGACGATATCTCTTACATGTCCACCGGCGGCGGTGCGTTTCTGATGCTGATGGAAGGAAAGGAACTGCCTGGAGTTGTCGCACTTGATGCAAAAGATGTATAAAGGGGGGATTATGGAGCGAAGACCATTACTTGCCGGAAACTGGAAGATGCATACAACCATAGCCGAGGCGGAGGCGCTGGCCAGTGCTGTGGCGCAGGCCGCGAAAACCGATGACCGGGATGTCATGTTGGCTCCGCCTTTTACCGCGCTGGCCGCCGTGGGCAGGGTGCTTGCCGGATCAAGGGTGCTGCTTGGAGCCCAGAATGTGTGCTGGGAGGAAAAGGGGGCATTTACCGGAGAAATATCACCCCTCATGCTGCAGGATGTCGGTTGCCACATGGCCATTATCGGCCACTCGGAGCGACGTCATATTTTTGGCGAGACGGATGGCATGATCAACAAAAGGGTAGCCGGAGCGGCCCGCTTTGGCCTGGTTTCTGTCCTCTGCATCGGGGAAACCCTTGAAGAGCGTGAGTCCGGTCAGGCCTTCCAGGTGCTGGAGCGGCAGCTGCGCAATGGGCTGCTGGACATCAAACTGGCCAGCGGCAAGGAACTGGTGGTCGCCTATGAGCCGGTCTGGGCCATTGGCACAGGCAAGACCGCCACCGTTGAGCAGGCCCAGGAAGCCCATCATTTCGTAAGGAATCTCCTCATTGACATGTATGAGAAAAATATTGCCACACAAATGAGAATATTGTATGGTGGCTCGGTCAATCCTGATAATGTTGACGCACTGATGTCCCAGGATGATGTTGACGGGGCCTTGGTTGGCGGGGCTGCATTAAAAGCCGATTCTTTCTGCAGGATAATAAATTTTAAAAAATCAGCTTAGGCTGGGGATGGATGATGTGAAGCTGCTTACCTTTTGGTAGCCGGCTGATTTTCTATTGAATAATGGCAAATATTCTAACGATTATACATATAATAGTCTGTTTTTTTCTCGTGATTATCGTGCTGCTGCAGCAAGGTAAAGGTGCGAATATGGGCGCCACCTTCGGCGGTTCAAGCCAGACAGTATTCGGCTCCGAAGGCCCGATGCCGTTGCTGAACAAGGTGACGACCCTGGCGGCAGTCACCTTCATGATCACATCAATATCTTTGGCCTATATTTCATCACATAAAAGCACAAGTTCCGTGATGAAAGATTTTGATGTGCAGAAACAACAGGGAAATGGTATAGAAAGGTCCGCTGAACCCTTGCCGCAGTCGGGCAGTGCTCCGGATATGCCGCTGACCCCGGCAGAAACCCCTGTACCCCAGGCAGCACCGAGTGCGGCCGAGAAGCCCGCTGCCGTTCCGGCTGTACCGGTGGCAGAGAAGGTCGCTCCTGCGCCGGAAGCAGAGAAAAAGCCGGCTGAGGCCGCTGCCCCGGCAACCCAGGAAGTTGTTCCTGCGGTGCCGGAAAAACAGGAAAAAGCAGCAGCGCCCGCTGACGCGGCGAAAACAGAGAGTAAAGAAAAATAATATCAGATTTGCCGAAGTGGTGGAATTGGTAGACACGCTATCTTGAGGGGGTAGTAACCTATGGTTGTGCGAGTTCGAGTCTCGCCTTCGGCACCATCGATAAACAGGGCCAAATCCTTTGGAAACAAAGGGTTTGGCCCTTCTTGCATTTAGGGGGAAAATTAGCTATAGTTGTCACTGATTAGCATCAAATATCGTCAAATAGCACAAAAGTGCGAACAAAATTGCGAACAAAAACTTTGTAAACACAACTGACAAAGCACGCTATTTTTTTTGAGAGAGTGCGCCATGGCAACTATTAAGACGCTGAAAAGAAGTAAAAAAGGGGATGTTTATTGCGCTGAGGTTAGAATCAAGGGGCATCCTAATTTATCACGGACATTTGATCGAAAATCTGACGCATTGCGATGGGCTGAGGACACAGAACATGCATTGCGAACAGTTGGGTATATCGGAAAGGTCTCACCTAATGACATGCTTTTTGATGATGCCCTGAATAAGTACCTGGCGGAGACATCAAGCAAAAAAGCTGGATCGACTCACCGCCGCGAGCTGTATCAATCCAGATCCCTGCACTATTTCTCCGGCCGCACTTTAAAAGAGATCACTCCGGTCCTGGCCGCTCAATTTCGGGAAAAGCGTTCTGCCGAGGTACAACCTGCGACGGTTATCAAGGACCTCAACCTGCTCTCCCATATTTACACCACGGCGATCCGCGAATGGGGCGTCGAAACGACGAATCCGGTGTCCATCATCAGAAAACCCAAGACCCCTCCCGGGCGCCTGCGTTTTTTGACCAGTGCCGAGATTGTCAGGCTTCTGGAGGAGAGCAGGAAGGGACACCGGCCGAACCTTTACAATTTCATCCTGCTGCAGCTCCATACGGGCATGCGTCCGAGCGAGGGAGCCGCTCTGACCTGGAGGCAAATTGACTTTGACGGGAGAATCATCGACCTGCAGGAGACTAAAACCGATCCGCGCCGGGTGCCTCTGACCGTGCCGGCAATCGAAACCCTGGCCGATCTTGTCCCGTCAAGTGGTTTTGACTGCAACGATTATGTGTTCCTGCCCAAAGATCCGAAAATGACGCACCGGCTCAGGCCGAATCAATATTTCCGGGAGAGTTTTGAAGCCGCGGTCAAAAGGGCCAGCATTGACGACTTTCACATGCATGACCTGCGACACACCGCAGCCAGTTATATGATCATGAACGGTGTTGACCTGCGGACAGTGGCGGACATTTTGGGACACAAGACCATTTCCATGACCATGCGCTACACCCATCTGCTCGACGACCACAAACTGAAGGCTGTTGACCGTATCGCCAGCCTTGGGTTGTAAGTGCTTATTTTGCCGCATCCGCCAGCTTGCTGCCGGCCTTGAACTTGACCACCTTCCTGGCGGCAATCTTGATTTTCTTGCCGGTCTGCGGATTGCGTCCTTCACGGGCGGCCCGTTCGGTAACTGAGAATGTCCCGAAGCCGATCAGGGTCACCTTGTCGCCTGCCGCCACGGCATCGGAGATTGCCGCGAGGACGCTGTCCAAAGCCTTCTCTGCGGCTGCTTTGCTTACATCACAATCCTTGGCCACTTTTTCTACCAGTTCACCTTTGTTCATGCGCCCTCCTGTCTGAATTTGTGAGATGTTTTCATCTGAAAAACCGTACCATTGCTCAGATAGCAAAACCATCCCGCACTTGCAAGATTATTCTGCATCAGCAGCTTGGCCCGTTTTCATGAATTCACTGATTTCCCGGGGCGTGTAATAACGAAACCGTATCCGCTTGCTGAGTTTGGCCGTGTAATCCGAAAAGGCCATGACGATCTCCCGGCCCTCCGTCATCAGCTCTTCGCCCTCCTCGTGGGAGATACCGTCCATCTCGCCGAGTCTGGCCTTGAAGTGGGCATAGGCCATGTCAAACTGGCGCAGGATGTTGAAGAGCGTCGAGCCCAGCGGCGAATTGATCTTCAGTACCCGGGAGCCCCGCTCTTTGACC
This sequence comes from Pseudomonadota bacterium, assembly GCA_018816555.1. GTDB lineage: Bacteria > Desulfobacterota > Desulfobulbia > Desulfobulbales > SURF-16 > SURF-16. Next base: position 1,092 of record JAHIVT010000073.1, on the reverse strand, counting down.
ATATTGATCTTCTTTTCCTGGATCTCCTGCCAGGTTGGTTTTGCCTTTTTGCTGTCGCTTTCGTCGGCCATTTTTTAATCCCCCTTTTTATCGTGCTGAAATAATTTTCGCGTTCCTCCTGATCCTATGCCGATGCCACAGGTCCAGCAGATAAACCGATCCATACGGAAAGATCGCTGCCACCACCATGAGCATGGCGCTCTCGGCGGCCACCGGCAGCAGATGCGGCTTGATCTCGAAGAACCCGTAATATATTTTCTCCGCCCTGGACCCACAGTGAGCGGCCACCTTCCAGATATTTTCCGGCGTGCTGACCCGAAACAGGATGAGATACACCACATAAACCAGAAAGGCCTTGAGCAGCAGGGACATGGCCCGGCCCATGAGCAGCGAGTTGATGCCCTTGCGGGTGATGTTGCCGACATAGTAGCGGCTGATATAGCTGCACATCACGGTGTTGATGATCAGGGCGAGATAGGGGATACCGCCGAACAGGATATGGCTCATGGTATCGAGTCGCTGGAAGACAAAAGGGAAGAGATAGAAATGAAAGACCGGAAAGAGCAGCACCAGGGCCAGCCCCTCGTGAAAGCCACTTTTCATGCCGATTTTGAAAAAATCCAGGGTTCGTTCCAGGGTGAGAAATTCAGCCGGGATATTCTGGCCCTTGCTCTCGATCACATAAAACTGCTGGATCTCTGAGATAGCACTGAGCAGATCCTGCGGCTTATAGATCCTGCCATTATCGGTTGTGATGATCTGGGCGTTGGTATCGTTAATTCCCTTGCCGCTGCCCCGCCCCCGTGCCATGCATGTCTCTGTTTATGCTTGTGGAAAGTGATTTATGAACAACCTAATAGCTTTTTCCGGCAGGGATGACGTTTCAGAGAAGAAACATGTCGCTGGTTTTCGTTGGGGCGAGTCTTTTATGTCCGCGCATAATCAGGAAGATTTCTCAGGATAATGTTAATTCCCTAATTTTACTCAAACCATTAGATTGCCGAAGTTAATCTTTCGTTATGGTTAACAAATAGCAGGTGCGACATTTTGCCCTATTTACTTGCATAACCCCTTCTCGCAATATATAAAAAG
>JAHIVT010000072.1 GCA_018816555.1 Pseudomonadota bacterium | reverse complement strand
ACAAAAGCTAACAATACAGGAAGAACTTTATGGTCGCCTTGCAATATATTCCATGTAAATTCAATGTGTTACATTGTAAGATAACCAGACTCACCACCTGGTTGTCTTAATCTGTAAAAGCGTTCGCGAAAATCGGTGTTTGACGTAAAGGAATGACACCATGTTCAATCCGGAAAAATTATTGGGCAGTATGCTGAAGGACGGCCTTTCCCGCGGCGGGATGGGAAACAACATGAAGGCTCAGGTCGGCTTGGGATTGCTGGGCCTGGCCTTTGGGGCAATGGAACATTTTGCCAATAAATCCTCATCCCCGCCACCGGCTTCGCAGTATGACCCAAGAGGCGCGGTGCCTCCACCTTCTCCTGGAATGACTGGAGCTATTCCACCGGAAATGCCCCCGGTCCCTCCATCGGCCCAACCCGACATGACTGCGCCGCCCCCGCCACCGGGACCTCCGCCTGTCTCTTCCGGCTCTCCCGCCAGACAGAACGATGCCGTGCTGCTGATCCGGGCCATGATCGCCGCGGCCAGCGCGGACGGCATGGTCGATCAGGAAGAGCGGCAACGAATCCTGGAAAAGTTTCGTGGCGCGAACCTGAGCCAGGAGGAACAGAATTTTCTGGCAGGGGAACTGCTCAGTCCCGCCGGAGTCGAGCAGTTGACCGCCGAGGCCCATTCCGTGGAGACGTCCAGGCGGATTTACGCGGTTTCTCTGGTTGCCATTACGGTTGATACCGATGCGGAGCGGACCTATCTGCAGAACCTTGCTGAACGGTTGAGTCTGTCCGCCGAGGAGCGTGATGCCATACACAGAGAGTTGGGGATCGCGGGGTTGTAACCCGCAGCAGGGGCCGTACTCTCATTTACGTTTTTCGCTTTTTTGATTTGCTGTGGACCGGAGCCACGCCGATGATGCCGCTTTAGGGGAGATAGGTCTCCAGTCTGCGGGCCACGTCGAGGGTTTTTGTCCTGATCTGCTCCATGTCCTTTGCCGTGTTGTTTAATCCTGCATACTGCCAGGTTTCAAAGCGGGTCAGCAGTTCCTTGACCTGGGCCACCAGTGCTTCATCAACGTACAGGGCCAGCAGAGCCGGTTCCACATCATGGAAGGTGAGGGCTCCGGCATTTTTCTGCAGTTTCACGGCCAGGTATTCTTTCAGCGACGAGGAGAGATTTTCCGGAGCAAGCGAGGGGTCGGCAAGCTGGCGTTCAAGTGCGGCCAGGGCTTGTTTCGTTTTGCGCCGTCCGCGGTCGTTCTCTCTTCTGTTTTTCATGAAGCGGGCCAGTCCGATCAGGAAAAACAGCAAAGGAGGCGCAACAAAAAGCAGCAGCCATTGGTCAAACTGGTAAGAGCTGGCCCGCTGGTCAATGAGCGCCTCCTCTCCTGCATAGTTTGGGGCCAGGCCTTTTTCGGCAGCTTTGAGTTCCTTTTGTCCGACAGCGGCAGTCTTGCCTTCGGCATCGGTTGCGGTGACAACCCTGGCCGTATGCACGGTAAGCGGGATAGGAGCTGTGCTGGCAAGCTGGTAACTCTTTTTAGCCGGATCAAAATAGTTCAGGGCAATGGGCGGGATGGCCGTGACCGAGGTGTCTTTCACCCGGATGGTCTGGGTGAATATCTTCTTGTTGTCCTCCATGTCGCCTGCTGCGATTTCCTCTGGAATTTTGAAGGATGAGGCGGGCAGAAAGCGGGCAAGATCAGGGAGTTTGGCCTGCCGGGCAGAGGGTCCGCTGACGGTGATGGTCAGGGTAACCGGGTCGCCGATGTTTACATTCTGGGGAACGGCATCGGCCTGGATGGTATAGTCACCCACCAGGCCGGAAAAGTCTGCTGGTTTGTCCTGCTCGGGCAGGGGAAGCACGGTTAACTCCGGGGTATTGGAGGGCACCACCAGGGTGCGGTAGACAGGTTGGTTGCTGTTGCCGAAAAAATTATCAAAACTGCCGAAACCGTTGAATGGGGCTCGTCTTGATGACTGGCGGAAGCCGGAAACGGTCTGGCAGGCCACTGTTGCCTGGGGCAGGGTAAAGCTGCCCGCCTCTTTGGGCAGCAGCAGATACTGGAAGGTGACCGTGAGAAAGTCCCGGCCGGCAAACTCGCCCCGGCCTTTGGTGGCCACAACCGCCTCGCTGCCAATGGGGATTTTTATTTCATCCTGGCCTGCTCCAGCGCTTTTGCTGTCCAGCGGTACGGCGGAAAACCGGGGATCATCAACCACCGGCAGCTGGAATTCAAAGCCATTGACATCCTTGCCCACAAACCAGGTGACGGTCATGGTCACCGGTTCGCCCACGTAACATTTGCCGGTGGAAAGGAAAATCCGTAATTTGAGATCATCCGTTTCTTCAGGCTTGCTGGCAGTGATGGTCACCGGTTGGGTGTCATAGGTGCGGCCATCGACTTCAACGCTAATGGCCGGGATGGTTAGACTGCCGGCCCGTTTGGGGGTGATGGTGTAATTGAAAAAATAGGCATGGTTGGTGATGCGTTCCCATTTGCCGTTGATATTGGTGACCGAGGTGCTGCTGTTGCCCTGTCCGCCCCGCTCCTGCACGGTGAAATCAACGAGCTGGGAGAGATCCGGGGGTTGGGCCGAGTCAGCGCCGTTGACCTGGATCTGCATGGAAAGAGGCTCGCCGATGCTGGCTTCCTGGCGGTCCAGCACGGTCTCCACTGAGATGTCCGCGGCAGCAAACAGAGTTGCGGCAACCAACAGCTGCAGGCTGAGGAGCATGAAGGTGAGCAAAAAGGCTTGGTTGGTTTTTTTAGGGTAATTTTTCATTATTTCTTCTACCGTAAGCGATCACTGCTGAGAGCGTCTTGCCGCGTCACCAGTCCTTCTCCACGGCGTCGGGCGCCAGGCGCATCCGCTGCATGCGCATTTCCTGTAATTTTTTTTCCGCGTTCAGGATGGCTTCAACCATTTGATCCGTGTGTTCCTTGTCCTGGTCCGTCTGTTCCGGGGCCATGGATTGTTCCTGGCCGTTTGTCCCTTCCTGGTTCTGCTGCTGGTTCATCTCCCCCTTGGACTGTTTATCCTGTTGCTGCTGCGGGGAGGATTCCTGTTTATTCTGGGCCTGTTGTTTATTTTGTTCAGCGTCCGGCTGCTCCTGTTGTTGTTTCTGCTGGTCGTCGTCGCCGTTCTGAGGATTCTCCTGTTGCTTTTGCTCCTCCTGCTGTTTCTGCTCCTGGTTTTTTTTCTTCTGTTGTTCTTCTTGCTGCTTTTTTTTCTGTTCGTCAAGCTGCAGCTCAATTTCCTTTATCTTGCGGCGGCAGATTTCCAGATTGCGTCCGGCCCCGGCAAGTTTCGGGGAAAGCTCCAGGGCCTTCTGATAGAAACCGGCGCTCTCCTTGAGATCAGCGAGTTTCCCCTCAAGATCCTTTTTCTGTTCGGTGCTCTGAAAACGGGCGTTGCCCCGGTTGAACCAGCTTCTGGCCAGCAGATCCGGATTCTTTTCATTGGCAATACTCTTTTCAAAAGCGGATTCCGCCTCGGCGAATTTCCCCTGGCGATAGAGGCTGTCCCCTTTATTGAACCCCGCGGCCGGCTGATCCGGTTTGGCGGCCAGCGCCTTTTCATACAGGGTCTGGGCCTCACTGAACTTGCTGTTGTCGTATGCCTCATTGCCGGCATTGATCAGCGAGCGGGCTGATGCAAGGCAGGGGGCCGGCTGCAGCACCGGCAGCAAGGCCAGGGCAGCGATGAGGAGAACACGGCCGATTACGCCTTCAACGGCTAACAGGAGAATGGCCGCGGCTAGAAAGATCTGGAACTTCTCATCAAAGCGTTTGATGGTTTTTGAGGCAAGCTCTTTTTGCTCGGCCGAGGCCACCAGGTCGAGATAGACCTCGCCCAGATCCACCGTGCCGGTTTCCACCGGCAGGTAGCGGCCGCCCGGCGTGGCCTCCGCCATCTTGCGCAGGGTCTCGCCGTCCAGTTTGCTCCACACCTCCCGGCCATTGTATTTGAGAAAGCTTGTTTTGCCGTCAGCCGTGGTGATGGGGATGCGCTGCCCTTCTTTTTCGTCGCCCAGGCCGATGATTAACAGTCTGATGCCGGCATCGCCGATTTTCTGGGCGGCCTGCACCGGAAAGCTCTCGTGATCCTCGCCATCGGTGATCATGACAATATCTTTAAACTGTTTTTCCTGATCATCAAAGACCTGATGTATGGTGGTGCGCAGTGCGTCGCCGATCAGGGTGCCGCCCTGGGGAACACTGTCCGTGTTGATATTGTCCAGCATCATCAGAAAAAAGCCGTAATCCTGGGTCAGGGGACATTTTACCACGGCACTGCCGGCAAAGGCCACCAGGGCGATGCGGTCGCCCTGCAGTTTTTCCACACAGTCCCGGATGGCCAGTTTGGCCCGTTCCAGGCGGTTGGGCTTCAGGTCAGTGGCCAGCATGCTTTTCGACACGTCGATCATGAAGACCAGGTCCCGGCCGGAGCGTTTAATGGTGGTCTCCTGCAGGTTCCAGGCCGGTCGGGCCAGGGCGATGATCATGCAGGCCAGGGCCAGACAGAAAAGCAGAAAGCGGCGGCCTCGTTTGGGGGAACGGGTTGTGTTGTTGTATTTGTCGGCCAGGGCCGGTTGGATAAAGGCGGACATGGCCTTGCGGCGCCGGGCGGCGGCATGGAGAAAGAGCAGCAGCAGCAGCGGCAGCAGCCAGAGCAGCAGAAACATGTGGATGTCGGTAAAATGGATATCGCTCATGGTATCTTCCGCAGTAGGGTGGCCCGCAGAGCCATTTCCATGACCAGCAGGATCAGGGCCGTGATGACGAAAAAGGGGAAATGTTCCGCATAGTCAATATGGCGGACACTCTCAATCTCGCTTTTTTCCAGCCGGTCGATCTCCCCGTAAATAGTGCGCAGACTATCGGCATCAGAGGCCATGCGGAAGATGCCGCCGGTGGTGTCCGCTATTTCCTTCAGCGTCTTCTTGTCCACTCCCCGCGCCATCCGGTTCATGCGGGCAAAAAATCCCTGGATGCCGCTCAGGTCGATATCCTCGCCGATGCCGATGGTGTAGATCTTGATGCCCCACTGGGCGGCAAGCTTGGCCGCCTCCGGCGGAGCGAGGTTGCCGGCATTGTGCGCTCCGTCGGTGAGCAGGATGATGATTTTGCTTTTTATCTCGTAATGACCGCTGCTGTCATTTTTATACTCTTTGGACATGACCTCTTCCGCCTTCTGCAGGCGGGCCGCGGCCAGGGCGATGCCGTCACCGATGCTCGTGCCGTCCTCGGCCCGGTTGGTCACCAGCTGGATTTTATCCATGAAGCCGTTGAGCGCCTCGTGGGCCAGGGTCAGGGGGCAGACTGTTTCCGGGTAGCGGGCAAAGCTCACCAGGCCGATGAGGTCATTGGGGCGTCCGGTAAGCTGTTTACCGTTGCCGTTGACAAACTCCTCGAATACTTTCTTGACCACCTCCAGGCGGTTGGTGGCCGTGTTGTTAAAGACCATCTCTTCCCCCATGCTGCTTGAGCGGTCGATGACCATTTCAATGGCAATGCCGTGGCTGATGTCATAGGTTTTTTCAATGCCCTGCTGGGGCCGGGCCAGGCCCGTGACCAGCAGAATGAGGGAAAGCACCCGCAAAAACAGCGGCAGCGCGGTAAGTCGCTGCCGCCAGGAGATGCTAACCTGCGCGAACAGGGAAGTGGCGGAAAATTTAAGGGCCTGGGGGTGTTTTCTGCCAAGCTGGTAATAGAGTAGCAGCGGGATGAGCAGCAGGGCCACAAAGGCCCAGGGCGTGGCAAATCTCATCGCAGGCCCTCCCCGGTGCTGCCCGGCATAACCTTTTCGCCGCTTGTCCGGATGAACTCGCGGCACAGCTCGATGCCGGACTCCACCTCCTGCCGGTCAGGGATGATGCGGGCGAATTTGATCAGATCGCAGCGGCCGAGAAAGTCCCTGAGCAGCTGTTTCTGTTCCTGGCTGAAAACAGGGGCCTGGCGCAGGGAGTCGAGGAATTCCTCGGTGGTCTGTTCCGGTGCCTTCAGGCCGAAGCGGGCCTCGATGTAATGGCGCAGGATCAGGGTCAGCCTGGCGTAAAAATGGGCAAAGTCGCTGCCTGCTCCCTGCTCGTGCAGTAGGCGGTCGATTTCAGCCAGGGCCGCCACATGCAGCGGTACCGGCGGGGGCGGGGGCTGGTGCTTCCTGTGTCTGCGCCACAAATAGAAGAGCAGGGCAAGCAGCAGCACAACGGCAGCGCCGGCCAGCAGGTAGTAAAGGGTCGGCAGGGGCTGGGCCAGCGGGGCGTAGATATCGGCAATCTGCGGGTCTTTTTCATTGCTGCCCAGAAAGGAGGTGACCGTAATGGTGCGGGCCGGGATGGTCACTTCAGTTTTTTGCTCAGGGTGCTGTGTATCCTGGGCAGTGATTGTCATGGCCGGAATGGAGTACTCGCCGGGCAGATAAGGGGTAAGGGTCAGGGTGCGGCTCTGCCTGAGTTGGGCGCCGATCAGTTCCTTGGGCGCCGGGGTGGTGCCGGCCAGGGTGAAATCGCCCAGGGCGCTGTCGGTAAATTCCGGGAAGCTGACGCTAAAATCCTCCGGCGCCGTGGCGGCCAGGGTGAGCTGTATACTCTCGGCAATGGAGATCTGCGAACTGGAAAGAATGATCTGCACGGTTAACTCGCCGCTGTGCAGTTCCTCGGTGACAGGGGGGGCGACAGGGGTGCCGCTCTCCGCAGACTCTTTGTTCCGGCAGCCGGCGAGCAGCAGGCCCAGGGCGCAGATAAGGGCGAGTAATGGCAGAAAAATCGGTTTTCGTAACATGGTAATCAGCGGCGCCGCCGTTCACGCATCCGGAAAAAACGGACCAGGTCAAGCACATAATCCTGGTTGGTCTGCAGCGGTATGTGGTCCACCCCCATGGCAGCGAATTGACCGGCCAGATCACTTAATCTCCGGGCGGCAGAGGCGGCAAAGGCGCGGCGCACCTCAGGGCTGCTGCTGTCTATCGTGATCCGTTTGCCGGTTTCCGCGTCCTCAAGCTCAATGAGTCCGGCTGCGGGCAGTTCCCGCTCCCGAGGGTCGGTGATGGAAACAGCGATCAGATCATGGCGGCGGGCGATGATGCGCATGGGGATGAAGAAATCCTGATCAATAAAGTCCGAGACCAGAAAGGCCACCGAACGCTTGCGGCTGATCCTGCCGAAAAAGTGCAGGCTTGCAGCAATATTGGTTCCGCCCCGCTCCGGGGAAAAGCTGAGAATTTCCCGGATAAGGCGCAGGACATGGGTGGTCCCCTTTTTGGGGGGGATGAACAGCTCCACCGTGTCGGTGAAGGCGACAAGCCCCACCTTGTCATTGTTCTTGATGGCGGAAAAGGCCAGCAGGGCGCACAGTTCCGCGGCCACCTCGTTTTTCAGGCGCTGCTCGCTGCCAAAGGCGCCGGAGGCGGAAAGGTCCACCAGGAAAAAGATGGTCAGCTCCCGTTCCTCCACATACTGCTTGATGTACGGGTGTCCGGTGCGGGCGGTGACATTCCAGTCAATGGTGCGGATGTCGTCGCCGGGCTGATAGGCCCGCACCTCGTCGAACTCCATGCCCCGGCCCTTGAAGACGCTTTCATACTCCCCGGCCAGGATGTCGTTTACCGCCTTGTTGGTGTAGATGCGGATGGTACGGATTTTGGCGGCCAGTTCACTGTTGATCATGGTACCTCAACCGTGTCGAGTATCTGCTGGATCACATCCTCGCTGGTTTTCTCCTCCGCCTCCGCCTCATAGGTGACGATGACCCGGTGGCGGAGCACATCCATGGCGATGGTTTTGATATCCTGGGGGGTGACAAAGCCGCGGCCGGCCAGCAGGGCGTTGGCCTTGGCCGCCTTGGCCAGAAAGATGGTGGCCCTGGGGGATGCCCCGTACTGGATGAGGTGACGGATGCTCATTTTGTAAGCCTCGGGATTGCGGCTGGCGTCCACCAGATTGACGATGTATTCCTCTATCCTGCTGTCCAGATAAATCTGCTCGGTTTTACGGCGCAGCCGCCGGATATCCTCGGGGTTGATGACAGTGGTTACCCTGGGCAGCTCGGATGAGGATGCCATGAGCCGCAGAATCTGCTGTTCCTCGCTTTTGGAGGGATAGGTGACCTTGAGTTTGAGCATGAAACGGTCAACCTGGGCCTCGGGCAGGGGGTAGGTGCCTTCCTGCTCAATGGGATTCTGGGTGGCCAGCACCATGAAGGGGTCATCCAGCGGAAAGGTGTGGTCGCCGATGGTGATCTGGCGTTCCTGCATTGCTTCCAGCAGGGCGCTTTGCACCTTGGCCGGGGCACGGTTTATTTCGTCGGCCAGGATTATATTGGCGAAAATCGGCCCCTTCCTGGTGGTGAAATCCCCTGTTTTCGGATTATAGATCAGGGTGCCGATCAGATCGCCCGGCAGGAGATCCGGGGTGAACTGAATTCTCTGAAACGAGGCTTGGATGGCCTGGGCCAGGGTGGTGACGGTCAGGGTCTTGGCCAGGCCCGGCACCCCTTCAATGAGAACATGGTTGTTGCAGAGCAGGGCCACCAGGAGCCGTTCAACCAGTTTGTTCTGTCCCACGATGAGCTTGCCGATTTCTCGGCGTATCTGGTCAAGAAGCAGAGCTTCCGTCTCGATTTCTCTGGTCAGTTGCTGGACATCTGTTGTCATTGCCTCTCCTTATCCGTATTGTTATTTTTTACGGATAGACATTTTTCCACCGGAAATGTTGCAGATTTTTTTAGCAAAGGAGCATTTTGGGAAGCAAATTGCAAGTGTCATGGCTGTAAATTTTGCTGAGAAAAATATAACACATCAAGTTTTATTCATGCTAGTATCTGTAGTATTATGTTAGGGATAAGCTGTTTTATCCTCCAGGGCTGATGGGACTGGACCTGATTTTTTCTGCTATGGTATGAGGAGTTGCATGGGATCAGACGGCAACGGCGGACATGTTTATGATCTGCGCCGCATTGAAGATGTTTTTGCCTGCCTGGAAATTATCAGTATTGCCCGCGGGACATTGTTCGGCATTGATCCGGTTCTGTCCAGGCGGATGGAAAAGGTGAGTGATGCTTTGGGCGCCTTTTCACAGCTGGTTCTGGAGGGCGGTCTGGCTGATCTGGCAGATGAGAGGGCTGAAGAGTTGGCCGTTGAGGCGGGACCGGCTGAAGAAACTCAGGATGTCGAAGTGCCGGAAAATATTTTTTCCGACCTGACCATTAATGTAAAAACCACTCCAACTGCGACCCCCACCCAAGATACTCCCCCGGCGGACAGGAAAAAAGCGGGTGCCGGGGATGAGGAAAATGGTATTATTGATATTCTGACAGGGGAGAGAATAAAGTAGTTGCCTACCTGCTGATCGTAAATCTTGCAGGTTCTCGCCGGTCCGTCAATGCAAAATTGATTAACAACTTTTTGATATATTGTGGAGTTCGTGCATGGCTAAGATTCTCGTCATTGATGATGAAGAACAGATCCGCGGGTTACTGAAGCGTATTTTTCAAGCGCAGGGGCATATGGTGATCACTGCCGACAATGGGGCGGTGGGGCTGAAGATGATGGCCCAGGAAACGTTTGATCTGGTCATTACCGATATTTTCATGCCTGAAAAGGAAGGCATGGAGACGATCATTGAGATAAAACGTGATTTTCCCGCCGTAAAAATTCTGGCTGTTTCCGGTGGAGACAGCCAGGGGTGTGATTACCTGCCCATGACAAAGCCGCTGGGCGCTGACGCCAGCCTGAACAAGCCTTTTAGCAATGAAGATATCGTCAGACTTGTCAATGGACTGCTGGCGTGAAAATCCCTGCCTGAAGCAGGCATCAGCAAGGCAAAGCACTGAGTGAGCAGAGTGATTTGCCTTGCATTGGATGTCGGCTGATTGTCTGTCAGATCGTTCGGCAGAGCCTGCCAAATCCTCCTGGTATTGTGCCGGATGCCCAGTAAATCGTTCCCTGTTTGTAATCGCAGAACCAGTAGCCGCAGGGATCGCGTCTTCCGGCCAGAAAGATAAACGGCTGATTGGCGGAAAAGCATTTATGCAGGTAAAGACCCTTGTCGTTCTGTTCCGCTTCCATCAGCGAGAGTGCCTCTTCCATTGACGGCAGCCGCCAGTTGTCATAGCCGGCAAACCTGCTGTCATTCATCTTCTTGATATACGCCTGGGTTTTGCGGATGCTGGTAATGTCGTTGCCGCCGCTTTGCCACATGATGCCCGTCACCTTGTCGGTCACGGTCAGTCCGTCATGGTTGTCAACCAGGAAATTGGAGAATTTCCCCTTCATGTTGTACTGGGTGTCAAAAAAATTTCCGGCCCTGATAATGGCGTCCGCATCCTTTTCCCGCAGGTCCCGGGGAGCGCTGTTGAGAGTGACTCTGGTCAGACCGGCCGGCAGATCGGCATCCCGGCCCGGCAATGGTGTTCCCATATTCTCTTTTTCAATGGTGTCGTCATAGGGTATCACTTTGGAGTCGTCGTCGGTGTCGACCACATTTTCCTTCAGCCATTTTTTCAGAGGGTCGTCAATGGCATAACTTTTATCCAGGCCCATGGTTTTCCCCTGGGATTTTACCGCATTGTCGATCAGTTCCTGGGGTGCGTCAATCCGTGCCAGGACCCGGGCAAATTTAATGCCCCGTTCCATCAGGCAGAGAATGGCCGGTTCTTCCCAGGAGTCAATGAAGAAATAGTAAAATTTTTCCTTGGCGCTCTTGATCCGTTCGCGGCCACCCCAGCTTTCGAATATAGCGAAAGTTTCCGCCGGGATAAGCTGCCAGTCAATGGTGGGAGTAACATCTGCCGTGTAGCCTATTTTTTCAAATAATCCCATTTTCTTCTCCTTTTGTGAAATGGTTACCGGGGTAAATTTCTGGAAGCCGTGTCGGCGTTTTTTCAAGGTTGCTTATCTTTAAAAATAAACAAATATGGCACCAAAGTAAATAGTAATTATTATCTTTTTTGTGTTTGCTGAAAAATTGTCAGGTTCACCAATCAGTCAAGGGGAGATAGTTTGTTTATCCTGTTGTCGATTGGGTTATAATGAAGAACAAAAATTTGAGTCAGTAAATTTGTGCGAGGTAGCTTCAACACATGAAAAAAACAGAGACAATACTTTTGCTGGGCGATTCGCTGGTTGAATTTTTTGACTGGCAGGCTCGTTTCGCAGAGATGATCATGATCAACCGCGGAGAGGCCGGGGAAAGGGTCAGGGAACTGCTGGACCGGGTTTCCGGCGAGCTGGCCGCAGCGGGCAAGGTGGATGTGGTGGTTATCATGATCGGCGCCAACAATCTGGCCGGCGGGGATTACACCTTTCTGCGGGATTACGAAGAGATCCTGCTCAGGGTGCGCCAGGGGCTGCCTGCGGCCCGTATTGCCGTAACCAGTTTGCTGCCGTTTCGTTTTTCCTGGCTGGCGGCCGATGCTGTTGTGCGGCTCAATGCATCCCTCCGCTCCATAGCCGGTCTCGCCAATGCCGATTACCTTGATGTTTATGCTGCCTTTGCCGCGGCGCAGAAGGCCGGGAAAACCTGTTTTCTGCCGGACGGTGTGCATCTGACCGGCAGAGGATATGAAACCTGGGCACTGGTTCTCGATGCTTATCTAAACACAGCGTCATAAGGGACTCGGAAAATGCCAAAATACCATAACGCATCCCGCCTTCAGGCCATCTTTGGCCGCGCCTCAATCGCAAAATCCTCGCCTGAGCACAGCTACGCCTGCGGTTTTGCTCAAGCGGTGCAACCAAATCTGACCCAAATCCGGGCGCGATCCAGGTAAATTAACATTTTCCGAGTCCCTAAGTCCGATATCCATCCCATCAGCCTTTGTCGTTCGCTGCGGTGCCTGCTCACAGCGCTACACGGCTGCTCCGCCGGCTCCACTCTCGTTTCGCGCCTGGATGGGCGCTTCGAACTTATGACACTGCGTATATCCTGCTGATAAAAGAAAATATTTCCCTGCTTTTTTTTTGCGGGGAGATTGCTTGCTATTTGCAGAAGGCGATGATATTGTTTTACAAAGTTTCATATTTGTTGCAGTATTCCACTTACATTTTCTGTTCACAGTTCGCATATTCTGGAGTGCCTTATGTATGTAAAAATCGACAAGGAATCATTTGAAGTCATCATTTTGACTGTCAGTCTTAAAATCGTTGGCATAGTGCATACACTCCCCCAGGAAAGATTAACGGATTTCATGGCCGAGGCAACCTCGGACTATCTGCCGGTCACTGATGCGTCAATCTATCATCTGGCGGGTGACAAACTGATCGCCAAAACAAAGTTCATGAGTCTGAGCAGAAAAGATGTGACCCTTATTTTCCCCACCTCGGAAATTATAAAATAATACAGCCTCTCATTCCCTGCCTACCTGTCTTCTGATTTGCCTGAGCTGCGCGAAAAGTGTATCATGCGTCGGCGCTGCAATTTTTTTTACGCAACATCAAATTGTCTTTTTCCCTCTTATCGTTTACCTTACATGGATGAACTGCAGCAATAAGCGCGCAGCTAGCGGATCCGGACGGACAGCATAAGAGCTTGTCACCCTCTCGCATGTAAAAAAAATAGGAAAATGGATCAGAAAACAGCAGAATACGAATTAGCTGAAATTACGGCCCTTTATGAGATAACCAGGGTGCTTGCCTCGAGCATGGATCTTCGCGATTGCCTGCAGCAGGTGATGACAATCCTGGCCGAGAAAAAGGGCATGCATAACGGCACTGTCAGCATTGTCAATCCCACCACCGCCATTCTTGAAATAGAGGTGGCCCACGGCATGACCGCCGAGGCCAGAAAACGGGGCAAATATCAGGTGGGGGAGGGGATTACCGGCCGGGTGGTGGCAAGCGGTGCTCCCATCGTTGTGCCGCAGATCAGCGAGGAACCTCTTTTTCTGAATCGCACCCGCTCCCGGGGCGATATCAAGCAGAAGATGGTCTCTTTTATCTGTGTGCCCATCAAGCATGGCCTGCAATCCATCGGCGCCTTGAGTGTGGACCGGGAATACCGGGAAGGGCTGGATTTTGACAAGGATCTCCGTTTCCTCACCATTCTCTCCGGCCTGATTGCTCAGTCCGTTACCCGTATTCTGGCCGTCAACGAGGAGAAAAAAAGACTGGAGCGGGAAAACACCCTGCTGAAAAAAGAGCTGCGCGGCAAATACCAGATCGGTAATATCGTCAGCAACAGCAGCCGCATGCAGGAGGTGTTCGAGATGATCTACCGGGTGGCGGACTCCAATGCCACCGTTCTCCTGCGCGGTGAATCCGGCACCGGCAAGACCCTGGTCGCCAAGGCCATCCATTATAACAGCAAACGGGAGAAGAAGCCTTTTGTGGCGGTAAACTGTTCGGCTCTGCCGGAAACCCTGCTGGAGAGCGAACTCTTCGGCCATGAAAAGGGGGCCTTTACCGGCGCCAACACCCTGAAAAAGGGGCGTTTTGAGCAGGCGGAGGACGGCACCATCTTCCTCGATGAAATCGGCGACCTCAGCCATGCGGTGCAGGTCAAGCTGCTCAATGTGGTGCAGGACCGGGAATTTCAGCGGCTGGGCGGGGTGAAGCCGATCAGGTGCAATGTGCGTCTGATTGCCGCAACCCACAAGGATCTTGAAAAAGCGGTGGAAAGCGGCCAGTTCCGGGAAGATTTTTATTACCGTCTCAATGTCTTTCCGGTGTATCTGCCGCCGCTCAGGGAAAGGCGCACCGACGTGCTGCTGCTGGCCGAATATTTTTTGAATAAGTTCTGCGAGGAAAATCAGAAAAATATTTCCCGCATCTCAACCCCGGCCATTGATCTCCTCATGCAGTACCATTGGCCCGGCAACGTGCGTGAACTGCAGAACTGCCTGGAGAGGGCCGTGCTGATTTGTGATGAGGATGCCATCAAGAGCTACCATCTGCCGCCCACTCTGCAGAGCTCGGAAAGCACCAGCGACAAAAACCCTCTGTCACTGGCCGTCGCGGTGGAGAACTTTGAAAAGGAACTCATTGTCGATGCGCTGAAAAAGGCCAACGGTAATCAGACCAAAACCGCCGAACTGCTCGACACCAGCCTGCGCATCATCAATTACAAGATTCACAAGTATCAAATCGATGTTCAGGATTATAAGGTGCGTAATCCGTGAACATCCTCCTGCATGTCTGCTGCGGGCCCTGCACCATCTATCCCCTTGATGTTTTGCGCCGGGAAGGGATGGAGGTGAGTGGTTTTTTTTACAATCCCAACATCCATCCCTTTCGGGAGTTCAGACAGAGAATCCAGGCCCTGGAGGAGCTGGCCGCCCAGACCGGTTTTCAGGTGGAGATCAGGCGGGACTATGGCCTGCGCCATTTTCTGCGCCAGGTGGTCTTTCATGAGGATGAGCGCTGCGGCCTCTGCTACGGGATGCGTCTTGCCGCGGCAGCGGAGTATGCCGCCGCCGTCAGGGCGGATGCCTTCACCACCACCCTTCTTTACAGCCGCTTTCAGAACCACTCCTTGATCCGGGAACAGGGTGAAGCCCTGGGCAGAAAATACGGGGTCCCCTTTTATTACCGGGATTTCCGACAGGGATGGCAGGAGGGGATCGACAGATCTATTGCCATGGGACTCTACCGCCAGCCCTATTGCGGCTGCATCTACAGCGAGCAGGAGCGGTATGACAGGAGATGGCAAAAGCGCAATAAAAAAGCTGGAGCCAGCCTTGATTGAAAATTTACCACAGAGAGCACAGAGCCCACAGAGTTAACTGACTGTAATAAAAAATATTTCTCTGTGATCTCTGTGGTGGAAGAAAGACTCTTTCCCCTCTTACTTGGAAGAAGAAGGCTGATCCGGCGAAATCCGGCCGAAATCGCCGAATATGGACCAGTCAGGCAGGCCGATCTCCGGTATCCAGTCGCGCCATTTGCCTTTCGGCGGTGTGCCCGCCTGCAGCTGGGCCAGCAGTTCCTGGGCTTGCGGGGCGACCGAGCTGTCCGGATAGTTGTCCAGCAGGTATTCCAGTCGGGTAATGCTCTGTTCCACCTTTTCGGTTTTCATATAAAATCTGGCCACATACAATTCATGACCGGCCAGGAAATCACGACAATCCTTGATTCTTGCCTTGGCCTCTTCCGTGTAGGGAGAAGTGGGATAGAGGCGGATAAGTTTTTCAAAGGCTGTTTCTGCATCGGTGGCGCTGCCCGGATCACGGTCAATGGTGTCTACCTTGCGGAAGTGGCACATGCCGATTTGAAAGTAGATATAGGGGGTTGCCTCATTGGTCGGGTGGTTTTTGGCAAAATCCTCGTAGGCGGTGATCGCCTCGGTGTAATGGCCGAGATAGTAATGGCAGTCGGCTGATTTGAGCTCGGCCATGAGGCTGTAACTGCTGAAGGGGAAACGCTCCTGGATCTCCTGGAAAATTTTCAGGGCGCTGGAGTATTCGGCGTGGGTGAACTCATCGAGACCATTTATGGCCAGAGCTTCAGGGCCTGCCTGCACGGTCTCCGACTCGTCGCTGAACATCGACTTGATATCCTTGAATATCGAGCAGCCGGGCAGCAGAAGCAGAGCTGCGCACAGGAAAAGCAGAGTGAGTTTACCGCAGAGATTACACGTGGGATGATTTGTCAAAAAATATTTCATTTGCATATGGGGAGCTGTGTTTAAAAAAACAAAAGGCACAGATGCGCTGTTTCCCAGCGTTACCTTACCCTGTTCGTTTCAGTTGAGTGAGCCCAGATAATTTTCCGCAGCAAGGCAGGCGACCGCGCCCTCTCCTGTTGCGTTGACAATCTGTCTCACATTTTTGCTGCAGATGTCGCCTGCCGCCATGACTCCGGGCTGGGAAGTCCGCATTTCCTTGTCAGTTATAATAAAGCCGTCGTCGTTATCCAGCTGGTCCAGAGGCAGCATCTCCTTATTGGGACGGATGCCGATCAGCACAAAACAGCCTTTGACGGCAAGAGTCGCCTCTTCGCCGCTCTGGACATTTTTCAGCCGGAGCCCTTCGACTTCCTTGCTGCCGATCACTTCGGTGACTACCGAATCCCAGATGAATTCTATCCTGTCGTTGGCAAAGGCCTTTTCCTGGAGATACTTTGTCGCCCGCAGTTCGTCCCGGCGGTGAATGACTGTGACCCTGGCAGCGAATTTGGTCAGATGGATGGCCTCCTGGATGGCGGTGTCGCCGCCGCCGATCACGGCGATCTCCAGTCCCCGATAAAAGGGGCCGTCGCAGGTGGCGCAGTAAGACACCCCCTTGCCGGTCAGTTCTTTTTCTCCGGGAATGCCGAGCTGGTTGGGCCGGGCTCCTGTGGCCAGGATAACGGCCTGGCTGGTCAGGGTTTCGCCCCCTTCCAGAAAGATCTTTTTGACCGGACCGACCAGATCCATGGATTGTACTTCGCAGAGTTTGGTGGGCAGCTCAAAGCGCTCTGCCTGGGCCGCGAATTTTTCGGCCAGGTCAAAGCCTGTAATCCCTTCCGGGAAACCGGGATAGTTGTCCACCCAGTCGGTATTCATCACCTGTCCGCCGGCAACACCTTTTTCCAGCAGAACAACATTCAGTTTGGCCCGGGCGGCATAGAGGCCTGCGGTGAGTCCGGCAGGTCCGCCGCCCACGATAATCAATTGATAGTCAGTTTCCTGCATTACTACTTTCTACTTTTCAAGCATGGCTACAAGCTGGGTCTTACCAACAGCTCCGGTGATCTGATCCGCGACTTTGCCGTTTTTGAAGAAGATAAGGGTGGGAATGGCACGAATGCCGTATTTGCCCGGGGTTTCCGGGTTTTCGTCCACGTTCATTTTGGCAATTTTCACCTTGCCGTCAAATTCGCCGGCAAGTTCGTTAATCATGGGGCCGATTGCTTTGCATGGACCGCACCAGGGAGCCCAGAAGTCCACCAAGGTCGGAATATCGGATTTCAGAACTTTTTCCTGAAAATCTCCATCAGTTACATGAACAACTTTGTCATCAGCCATATTTCTTTCCTCCCAGATTAAGTATATCAGAAATAACCGTTAGTGATCGATTGAGTACGGTGGATGGTATTATTAAAATACTCGCAGAATATCGTGATCATTGTAACGGGACTTACCCGTGATGACAAGAGAATTCTGTTTGGTCGCAGGACTTTGTCAGGATTGCCGGGCTGCCCGCGCGGTGGTTCACTCTAACAGATATATTCTTGTTTCTTGACAAGAACATACTTCCTGATATTGTGTCAGCAAACCGCTTTTGTGTCACTTCATACAGGATAAAAAAATGAGCAAAAAAATAACATTTCTGCCGGATAAAACCACGATCACTGTTGAAGACGGTGAAAATCTGTTAACGGCCGCCGCCACGTCAGGTGTCTATATCCACGCCTTCTGCGGAGGCGAGGGGGTGTGCGGCAAGTGCAAGGTGAAAATCAAGGAAGGCCAGGTTACCTCGGATCGTACACATCTTAAGGCAGCGGAATATGCGAATGGGGTCAGGCTGGCCTGCCAGACCAAGGTGCTTTCCGATCTGGTGGTGGAAATACCGGAAGCAATGGGCAAGGATGGCCGGGCTCTGAAGCGCAAGCCGAAAACCACCCGGGCCATCTCCGCCCGCTCCCTTGAAGCACTGATCGGCAAATGGGATGTGGCCCCTCCGGTGGAAAAACGTTTTATCAAGATAGATCCGCCTTCCCTGGACGACAATGTCCCGGACCTGCAGCGTCTGCTGCGGGGCATCAGGAAAGGATGCTTTGAGTGCAAGGAGCCGACCTACGATCATCCGGAGATGTTGCGGGAGCTGCCCTTTATCCTCAGGGAGGCCAATTGGGAGATTACCGCCATCCTGCTTCGCGGTAAGCGGGAGGAAGAGCCGGACAGGATCATCGCCCTTGAGCCGGGCAATACCACGGACCGCCTGTACGGTCTGGCGGTGGATATCGGCACCACCACGGTGAGCGGCATCCTGCTGGATCTCAATTCCGGCAAGGTGCTGGCCGAGTCCTCGGCCTATAACGGCCAGATCAGCTACGGCGAGGATGTCATCTCCCGTATCATTTATTCCCAGCGGTCCGGCGGTCTGCGAACCCTGCAGGAGAGAGTGGTGCACACCATCAATGAGATCATTGAGTCGGTCTGCCGCAATGTGATGATCAGTCCCAGTGACATCAGTTATATCATGGCGGCCGGCAACACGGTGATGTCCCACCTGCTGCTCGGTATTGATCCGAAATTCATACGGGAGGCCCCCTATGTACCGGCCTGCAGCCAGTTCCCGTTGACCCGGGCCGCCTCCCTGGGCGTCATGGCCCATCCCTCGGTCCGTCTTTTTCTCTACCCCTCCATTGCCAGCTATGTGGGCGGCGATATTGTTTCCGGGGTGCATGCCTGCCAGATGCACAAAAGCCCGGAGCTTACCCTGTTCATTGATATCGGCACCAACGGCGAGATCGTGGTGGGCAACATGGATTGGATGATGTGCACGGCCTGTTCCGCCGGCCCGGCCTTTGAGGGTGGCGGCATCAGATTCGGCATGCGGGCCAGCAGCGGCGCCATTGAGAATTTTCAGATTCATCCGACCACCTATGATCCGATGATCGTCACCATTGACCGCACCAAGCCGCGGGGCATCTGCGGCTCGGGCCTGATCAGCATTGTGGCCGAGCTGCTGGAGTCAGGGGTGATTGACCAGCAGGGCAAATTCAACCGGAGCATCGACCATCCCCGCATCAGAGACGGCCATGACGGTTACGAGTATGTGCTTGCCTGGTCAAAGGATTCGCTGATCGGCGAGGATATCGTCATCACCGAGGTGGATATCGACAACCTGACCAGGGCCAAGGGCGCCATGTATGCCGGTTACCAGACCCTGCTCGAATCCGTGGGCATGGCCTTTACCGATCTGGACCGGATCATCCTGGCGGGTAATTTCGGCGCCTATCTTGACCTGGAAAGGGCCATCAGCATCGGTCTGCTGCCTGATCTGGATCGCGACAAATTCTTCTATCTCGGCAACGGCTCCCTGCTGGGTGCCCAGATCAGCCTTGTTGATCACAAGCGCTTCCGGCAGCGCAGCGAGGTGAGCCGGCTCATCACCAACATGGAGCTCAGTGAGAATCCCCAGTTCATGCACCACTACATGGCCGCCCTTTTCCTGCCGCACACCGATCTGAATCTTTTCCCTTCGGTGAGGAGTAAGCTGGCGGAGATATAAAAAGTGGTGGAGCCGTTCCCTGATCTGACTGTCTGCGTGGCGGGCTTCGGCCCGCCGGAAACCACGCGGCGTTTTCTGCGCACCCTGCATGACACGGCGGATCACGTCGCCCTGGAGATTTTTCTCATCTGCCGCGGAGACCGGCGGGATCTCTCCACCCTGCAGGCCGAATTCCCCGAGCTTACCATCTTGGCCCTGCATTCCGGCAGTTATGTGAACGGCGCCGTCAACCAGGCCATTGCCGCCTCCCGCGGCCGTTATTTTTCCGTGTGGGACGACAACACCATGGTGGCCGGCGGCTGTCTGCAGGGGCTGGTGGATTTTCTCGATGAGGTGCCGGACGCAGGCATAGCCGGCCCGAAAATGCGGGATGAGGAAGGTGAAATCCAGCCGGTGGCCAGACGCTTCCCATCCTTTTTTTCCCTGCTTGCCCCAACAGGATCTCTGCCCGGACATCCGGCAGTCGGCTGGAATGAATATGCCGGCGGCGAGTCGGACTGGTATGCCGGTCCGGGCGTCACCATAAGCCGGCTTCTTCTCGATGACATCGGCAAAATCCATCCTGGCCTTATGCTGTACTGGCCGATTGATTTATGCCTGCGCGCCCGACGGGCCGGCTGGCATGTCCATTATCTCCGGGACGCCCAGGCCACCGGCTCCCTTTCCGCCTGGCAGCAGAGCCTGACCTCGGGCCGGGAGTTGTGGTGGCGTCGCCTGTGGGAGGCCTGCCTGCTCAAGACCACCTGGCGTTTGCGCTGAGTGGTGTTTTGACTTAGTACTCTTATTCGCAAATATAGTGACGTATTTATGCCGCAACCTTTGCATGGTTAACAAAATACCCAGAGATCTTGTTCAATATTTGGTTCAAATTGTCTCTGGTGAATTTCCATTTAAACGGTTTGGCAATATTTT
>JAHIVT010000006.1 GCA_018816555.1 Pseudomonadota bacterium | reverse complement strand
TGTCGAGATCGCCAGGAGTGATATCCCGGCCACGGATATGATATGTTTGTTCCATGAAAGTGCCCTCCAGTCTATGGAGCGCACCATAACATAACGGAATTCATGTCGCCCGTGAAAAATTCATACCCCGTGATCGGTTACCATTTCTTTAGCAAGATATGTATTCCCAAGATATACTCAAATAAAGCTGGTTTTCGAAAAATCAATGCTATTCAGCATGATCTACGTAAGTGCCATTAGCATGAATTCCTGCAATGAAAATAGACATGTATGGCTTTTTTTCTTTTAGTTGTCATCATAGTGTAAGAAAATTTTAAGTTTTGGATTCTTCACGCAAAATTTTGTCATGCATCTCGATGGTCAGTTTCTCAATACGCTCACTAAGTTGTTTCGTGAGTTCGGTTAGTTGTGTGTTTTGTTGCATCAACTCCATCAGTTGTTCCGTATTTTGTTGAGCAAGCGTCAGCCGCTGATCGCTAGCCATGGCAAGGTCTTCCCTGTGCCGAGCATCAGCATCGGCGTGAGCTTTGTCCCGATCGGCCTGTCGCGTCTGTGCAAGCAAAATAAGTGGCGCGGCATAAGCCGCTTGGAGACTGAATGCCAAATTAAGCAGGATGAAGGGGTAGACGTCGAACTTAGTTAAGCCAAGAGCGTTAATGCCGATCCAGATTGCAACGATAATTGTCTGTCCTACTAGAAAAAAAGGCGTTCCAAAAAAGCGGGCGAAAGCTTCGGCCTTTAGTGCGAACCAATCATCTCCAAAAAGAGGGGCAAGATGAAGGTGTTGAAGGTGGAAGCGGAAGTAATTATTATTCGGCTTCGGCGGTGTGGGGACAGAAGTGGATGCTGTTGAGAGTCTTTCCATAGTTACCTTCCTCTAAGCGTGAAATCTGATCTATCTGCATAACGCCAGTTTGCAGGAGGGGAAGAAGAACGCGAATCCCCGACCCATCCAGCGTCCTGTTCGAAAATTAGTTGGAGGTCATCTCGGTTTTCCTTGCAACCTCCTCGGCTTTATCAGTATCGGTCACGGCCTGCATGACAGCCTTGTGGGCCATTCTCGAGACAAAAAGCATCATGACGATACACACCGCGAGTCCGCCAATGATCGCCAGATCGTGCAGGTCTGCGGTTCGAGAAGTATTGACGACCAACCGGGCAGCGTGCTTGCCGACATGCCCAAAGTAAACCTCGATTATCAGGTTGGGTGTGAGCGCCAGGAGCGCAATCAGGAACCCTGGGAACCGGACACCGGCAGCCCCAAGCAGGTAGCTGACCGTTGCAGGATTCAACGGAGTAAGGCGCAGAAGTACTTGAAGGCGAAATTCATCACGACGAACGGCTCGTTGGATAGCAGCCAGCGATGGTTTTGCCGCGAGCGTTCGCTGAATCCATGCCTGCAAGAGCTTATGCGACAACGCGAACTGCATCGTCCCGGCCAGCACGCTACCGGCCAGTACCGCCGCGGCTCCCCACTGAAGCCCAAAGAGAGCGCCAGCGATAATGCACAATACCGTGTCAGGCACCAGGAGCGACGTCGCCAGGGTAAACAGTCCGACGAACGCGAGTACACCCCATGGGCCAAGCTTCGTGATCCATGATTCGATTGCATTGATATGGTGTTCTAATTCATGGCTTCCGCCGACAATGGCGATGATTAGCAGCAGCCCGACCGCTAGGTAGGGTAGTGCTGCTCGTGCGTAGGTCTGTGTCAAGAATCGTCGCACCCGACCACTGGGTTCAGTATTTTCCATACTCAGTCCGTCCAACCGATTGGTTCCTCCTCAATTATAGTTTTTTTGCAGTGCGAATTGCCTCTGTTCTGTAGATGGTAGAGACATGCACACAGGGGGGAACAAATGCGTCGTTTCATAAGGATTGAAAAGGCCGATAAGACCTTCGCGGTTCTGTTGAAGATGCCATATTCTTCACCATCTCAGTTTCATAATGCTTAGTATTGATGCTCACATAAAATGTTAAAACCAGTCAAGAAAAAGTATGGGAAGAAGAGAATGAATTTGTGAGGGGCAATTCTTGAAGTTGGTAAAAATAAATTGCTATATTCGTTATCCCGGTCTGATATTCAACATGTAAAGATATCCACCGGCGCTCTCAAGCCTGGGCGAATAACTGTAAACTTGAGATGTTTCCTGTTATGGTAAGATATGAAACGGTCAATACCACCGCCAGCTGGCCCCGGTGCCGCAATTGACTTTTTGATTGCATTTTGATCGACCTGGCTGGTCCGGATCCGGGAATTCTGCAATCAAATTTCCCAGTATCGAGGCAGGCGCCGGGTAGATCGGTGACCATCTCCCCAGGGCGGAGATTGCAATACGAATTCTGTTTTTTGTTCATATCTACCATTCGTCTTCAACTGCACATTAAGGATGACACTCTCCCTGACGGGCAGGGTGTCTGCTTTCAGCTTCCTAACCCTCACTACGCGGTGAGGGAATCAAGGTGGGCAGTCGGTACCCGCGCTGTCGTCTGTTTTAACTCCATGCCCGTCATTTTTTTTGCCGCGCTCTGCGTCCAGAGTCTCGCCATCGGCAAACTACCCCCGGTGTCATGCCTCCGGACAGATGCAGAGTCGGAATAATCTTTTGTTGGGTGTTGTTTGTTTTACACAATAAGGATGCACTCATCGCTGCCGGTGTTGCTGCAGATCATATTTATGAAGATAGAGCATCAGGTAAGCTTGATGCTCGACCTGGGTTGGATGCTGCGCTGAAATCTTTACGAGAAGGCGACACACTGGTTGTCTGGAAGTTGGTGTTTGGCATATTTGCAGCACTCGCAGAGTTTGAACGGGAACTCATATCTGAACGTACAAAAGCAGGACTAGCCTCCGCTCGTGCCCGTGGAAGGTCAGGAGGGGCACCCTATAAAATGACGGTGGCGAAACTACGACTTGCCATGGCCGCAATGGGGCAACCGGAGACCACGGTTGGAGATCTCTGTAATGAACTGGGGATAACTCGGCAAACTCTTTACCGACACGTTGATCCTGATGGGAACCTGCGAGACGACGGGCAGAAACTATTAGCAGGAAGGAGAAAATAAATTAGCTATAGCAGCTGATTGGTATGATAAAATAGCGCTACTTTGTACTTTTTGTACGAATATTGGTTTACCCCAGTGAGTGATTTATTCCAGTGCCATTTTAAAAAAGGGAATTTATCTTGGGTGAAATCGCAGCTATGTTTTTATTGGCCCCCAATCTCAAGTGATTAAGAGGCTTCTTAACTTAACATATATCGTAAAACGGGAGGATACACTCTCTTCCCATTTTTTACTGGGAGATATGGATAACCTGTTAGAGTTGCCCGGGGAAAGTTAGATCTGGCGGCAGGAAGGTGGCAAGTTAATCTTATTCCTGAGATGGCAAGCCGTCTTTCAACCATGAAATTTCCCTTTACACGGAGCGAACCTGTATTGTCGTGGTGGAGATCGAAGGGTGGGCCGGCACCGTCATGATCGGCATCGTGGTGGATTCGGTTTCGGAGGTATTGAACATCAAGGTGGATGACATCGAAGATACACCCGCTTTCGGCGCCAGGATCAACACCGACTATATTCTGGGCATGGCCAAGATGGGAGGGGGCGTCAAGATCCTGCTTGACATCGATCGGGCCCTGAGTGCTGAAGATGTTGTTGCTGTCTTAGAGAAGACGACGTAAATATAATAGAGATATAAGGAGGCAGATAGAATGAAAATAAACAAAATGACCGTAGGTAGAAAATTGTATTTTTCTTTTACAGCCTTGATATTTCTTATGATCATTATCAGCGGAATTTCCATTTATCAACTCATCAATATAACGGATAATTTTGCAGAGTTGATCCAAGTTTATCAAAAAATCGGCGATCATGCTAAAGACGTTAATACAACGCTTCTTACCGCCCGTCGGCATGAGAAGGACTTCATCGCTCGCCGCGACAATAAGTATGTTCAGCAGATGGATGATACCCTGAAGAAATTAATGGGTCTTTCCGGGGACATCACTACCCAGGCTGAAAAGCTTAATCTGGATGTCGCTGTAACTGAATCTCAAAATATCTTGAAGAGCACGGATTCATACAAAACGGCCTTTGGCAAGGTGGCTGACCTGATCCTATCCCAAGGTGACAAAGACTCCGGCATCCAGGGTGATCTGCGCAAACAGGCCCACGATATGGAGTCAGCCATCAAAAAGACCGGCCATCCTGAAATTATGGTGTCATATCTGACCATACGACGTGACGAGAAGGATTTCATAATGCGTGAGGACCAGAAATATGTAAATGAAATCCGGAAGGCCGTTAATAACCTGGGGACGGTTTTTACGGAGACCCAGACAGATCAAACCCTGTCCGACCCAATTAAAGCCGGCGCAGTGGCTTATTTAAACACCCTGGAGAGATTGTCCGAGAACATAGCCTCTATGAAATCTCAGTACCCGGTCATGGGGCAAGCGGCACACGAAATAGAGGCCGCGGCCAACAAGCTGGCCAAGAATGTCAACGAGATTATCACTGCGAAAGCAACCGCTGCGATCGACCAAAAGACAACCACGATAACGTTGCTATACGTTATTAGTGGGTTGACCTTGTTAGCGGGTATTCTTTTTTCCTTCTTCTGTGTTCGATCGATCACTAAACCCATCAATCGAATTGTCGAAGGCCTGAATGCCGGCGCGGACCAGGTGGCCTCTGCCTCTTACCAGGTATCCGCCGCCAGCCAATCTCTGGCCGAGGGGTCGTCGGAGCAGGCGGCATCCATAGAGGAGACATCCGCCTCACTGGAAGAGATCTCGTCCATGACCAAACAGAACGCGGACCACTCAAATCAGGCCGACAAGCTTATGAAGGAGGCCAATCAAGGCGTCAGCCAGGCCAATGATTCCATGAACCGATTGACCCAATCCATGGGAGAAATCTCCAAGGCAAGCGAGGAGACCTCCAAGATCATCAAGACCATTGATGAAATCGCCTTTCAGACCAATCTTCTGGCCCTGAATGCGGCGGTGGAGGCGGCCCGCGCGGGTGAGGCGGGAGCGGGATTCGCCGTCGTCGCCGATGAGGTTCGAAACCTGGCCATGCGGGCGGCCGATGCAGCCAGGGACACGGCCCAACTCATCGAAGGGACGGTGAAGAAAGTGAACGATGGTTCGGGGCTTGTAGCCAAGACCAGCGAGGATTTCAATCAGGTGGCAACCAATGGCCGCAAGGTGGGCGAATTGGTGGGTGAAATTGCGGCCGCTTCCAATGAACAGGCCCAGGGAATTGACCAAGTGAACACGGCCGTATCCGAAATGGACAAGGTGGTCCAGCAAAATGCCTCCACCGCCGAGGAATCCGCCAGCGCCTCGGAGGAGATGAGCGCCCAGGCCGAGGAGATGAAGGCGATGGTCAATGAACTAGTGGCCCTCGTGGGCGGAAAAGCCGGACAGACAACCATGAACCAAGGCCGGCCGGCGCGCGGAAAGCCCCCCGTGGTCGGAAGGACGGCTTCGGGAAAAGCGAAGGCCCTTCCGGCGCCCGGGAGAAAACAGACTTATCGAAAGGCGGTAAACCCAGAAGAAGTTTTCCCTCTGGATGACAACAAGGACTTTGAAGATTTCTAATTTACGGCACGCTGCTTGCTCGCTCCCACTTTTTGCGTGGGAGCGAGTCAACCACAAACAGATTCGCGAATTCCGAGGATGGAGTGGTTTTCCTGTCTTGGACCCGTTCCCACGCTCAAAGAGGTTGAAGAGCGCCTGATAGACGAAGCGTTAAGACGTTCCCAAAAAAAATAGGGGGGCAAATGTGTCGGGAGGATAGAGAGAAGACAGTGCAATTTTCCTTGAATTCCATTCCCGTCGAGAACCGGTTTTTGAAGCCATTGATAATTCGGCAAAATTCCTGGCCAAATTCTCCCTTATGGCATCTTTTGAGTGAACATTTCGCAAGATTTATCCTGAATTATGACAATCAGTTCACCAAAGAGTACGGATTTTACCGGTCGATCATCTCGGAGTGACTTGGTCAAGTAAAAATGGACACTTTTGTTAAGCGGCTTTTTTCAGAAGCCACAGTTTCTCGAATTCTTTGGGGCTGATATAACCAAGATAGGAATGACGCCAGGGAGAAGCCTGAAGTTAAAACCGCTGTTATTATCCGCAGATCAACCAACCTGCTTTTAACCTTAACCCTACAACGCAACTTGAATAGTGCTGGTTGCAGACGTTCTTTTTGCCCGGTGTGATAAATAGGCACGGTGATTCCGCGCCTGAATCCACATCACAAGTTCGATGGTCATTTCCATATCAAACACCCGTAGCGGCAACACCGCTTTCAGCAGCCATCTAAGCTGCGACGGCGTAATAGCTGGTGCTTTTTTTTCCCAACCTTATCTTGAGGTGCCAGAGAAAATAATGGGCA
>JAHIVT010000071.1 GCA_018816555.1 Pseudomonadota bacterium | reverse complement strand
GGGCCGCCTATGCAACCGAGGCTGACCTTATCCCAGATGAGAATGCCGGGACGCTGAGGGTTCGCCTGCATCATCTGGCCAATCGAATGAGCAGCGAGGTCCTGCGCCATTTATGTGATGAATTGAATGCCACCATGACCCAGTTTCCTGGCACCTCCATGCGCTTGGTCTACGAACTGGTGTCATGACAAATTCTCCCGAGATCAGGATGTCTGAAGTTAATGACATTGAGTACAAATTGGCAGTAATCATAACTCCAAAAGGAGAATGGATATGTCTATACATGAATTACTTGATCTCGAAAGACTAGGAATAAATAAAGATGTGGTTATTAACCTGGGGTTGACCAGAGGAATAGAAAACCTGCATTTCTCCAAGCTGGTTACAGAGGCAATCCGAAGAGGAGAAGGTGAGTTGAGCAGGAAAGGGACTCTGCTAATCAATACCAGAGTTGATGACCTGTATGGCGAACAGAGGCATACGGGCAGAACACCGGTTGCCAGGTATATTGTTAAAGATGCCCCTGGTGTTGATTTTTCAAACTCCAGATTGAATCAACCCATGGACCGGGAAAGAGCTGATATGATTTATAAGGAAATCATTGATCATATCAACGGGAAAAAAGAGATTTTTGTTGCCAACAGAATGCTGGGGGCGGATCTGCACAATGCCTTTCCCTTTCAGTTTATCACGAGCCATGCCTCCCGTGCTTTGTTTGCCCTCAACCAGTTCCGCGACCTTCCGCCACTGGATATGATCTTGCCCGGACAGATAGCACAGGATGCCGTGACGGTCATCGTTCTTCCTGACTTAAATCTTGATGCGGAAAAATATGATTTGCAGCAGGATGGTGCTGTTATTCTGGATCTCAACCGGCGGATCATTCTCGTTGCAGGTATGAAGTATTGCGGTGAACCGAAAAAGGGTGTCTTTACCTTCCTGAACTATATTTATCCAACCATGGGCATCTTTCCAATGCATTGCGGTGCCAACATTGGAGATGACAGGAAATCGGCCGTTTTTTTCGGCCTGTCCGGAACAGGGAAAACAACCCTTTCTTCAGACCCCCATCGGACCATGCTTGGCGATGATGAAATTGCCTGGGGAGAAAACGGTCTGTTCGCCATGGAAGGGGGCTGTTATGCAAAGCTCATCAGGCTCGATAAAAATGCAGAACCGGATATCTACAATGCCATGAAGAAATTCGGTGCACTGGCTGAAAACGTGGTGATGACCAGAGGAAGATTCAACTATGCCGACAACAGCATAACGGAGAATTCCAGGGGATCATATCCTCTAAAGAACCTGCCTAATCCCAGTGAGACCGGCATGGCCAATCATCCCAGTAAGATTTTTTTTCTGTCTGCGGATGCCACAGGGACGTTGCCGCCTATTTCCAGGTTGACCACAAAACAGGCAATGTATCATTTTCTCATGGGCTATACATCTAAACTGGCAGGCACCGAGGTCGGCGTGACCGAACCGCAGCCGTTTTTTTCCGCCTGCTACGGTCTGCCTTTTATGGCCAGAAATCTTTTTGAATATGCACAACTTCTCGAGAAAAAACTGAAGCATTCAGGCGCCCAGGTCTACCTTGTGAGTACCGGCTGGTCCGGCGGAGGTTATGGCGTCGGATCGCGCATTGCCATCAGAGACAGCAGGGCGATAATCTCTGCGGCATTAAATGGCGATCTGGAAAATGCCCGTCATCAAGTTCACGAACAATTCGGTTTTGAAATGATATTGGAATGTCGCGGAATTTCCTCACAGGATATCCTCAAACCATGGGAAACATGGGAGAATGTCGCCGCCTACAGGCAGGCGACAAACAGGCTGGCCAGGAGCTTTCAGGGAAAATTTGCAGAAACGTATAAGGGGAATTCGGCGGCCATGAGGCTCATGGAATTCGGCCCCCGCCCGCTATGATAAAGTCGCAAAAAGTCCGGTCAACAGCGTTACAGATTTTTTCAGGGGGGGCAGGGGGTAAATTGAATCAGTCAGTAGCTCGTTGTCATGTCCATAAAGCATATTGACCCTCTGGCGCGGATAGAGCCACGATCCCCCATGGAACCGGCTTTAAAACTTCAGGAAGAAGGTCAAGTTGTGGTCTTGCTGAAACGGTTGCTTACCGATGGATCTTGCAGGGTGAGGTTATCAAGTTTCCTGTTATCATTCCCTGATGAATGATAACAAGTTAGAAATGCGTAGAAAATCTCCTATTTCGTTGTCAAGAATGTTAGGTTGGAGTAGATATCAAGAAACTTGACACTAACTTGTTTGCCTGTAATAAAATGAATACACAACTAACCACAGCATCAATAAACTCAATCGGTTTAATCTTTGACATTGTTGGCGCAATACTTGTGGCCTCTGAAGTTGTAAATCAATACAAAGGCAAACAATATAAAGAAAACCCGACATGGCGAAACCTAGCCGAACAATCAAAATCAGAAGAATATGTAAGGCATGAAAAACACAATTACCACCGCATGGCTTGGGGGCTTGGATTTTTAATATTTGGCTTCTTATTTCAATTATTAGGGCAGTGGTGGCAACCAATTATTGGGGGGCCCGCCGTCTCAAATTTTCATCAACAAATTAAGGCCCTGCCAACCGAAAAATGCACCAATTCCCACAATCCACCAATTGTCATACATGCCAGCCAAGATAATGGAAATGCTTACACAAAGAGCGCTACCGCTACAGAAAAAAACAATAACCAAAATCCTCCAAATGAAAACCCAATCAAATGAACGAAGAAACAGGCCAATAAGCGGGTCAACCTGAACGGCCGGGTACGTCTGATTTTTCTTTCTGCGAGTTCATAGGCGGCGTCATGTTACCCTTGGTTATGCATATTAAGGAATTAAAATGTTGAAAGAGCTCTTGAAACTTATTCCCTCAGAGGAAGTATACAAAGACGCAGCTCAACCAGCTCTTAGGCAATTGGGAGAATCGCTTGGCAAAGTTGTAAAAGCTGCAAGGTTTATCTTGGCTCCTTTGGAGTATCTAGCTGCGCAACATGATAGATGGGAAAGGTATCTTGAGAAAATATCAAAAAATGTCAACGAAGCAGACATGGTCGAAGGACACCCTCAAATCGTCATCCCTACCCTTGAAGGTTTGAGCTATGCCCAGGAAGATACAATAATTTCAGAGCTCTTCATTAATTTGCTTTCTCGTGCAATTGATAAAACAAAACAAGATCTTGCTCACCCCGCTTTTCCCAAAATAATTCAGCAGTTGAGTTCTGATGAGGCTACAGTACTTTATTACTTGAAAAAAAAGGCATACAAAATTCGTGAACAAGCTGATTTTGATCATTCTAAACATCTCTTTTGCAATAAACGACTTATCCTCGAAGAGTTTCCGGTATCTCATCTAATGTTTCCTCAACATATATGGCTTTATATGGATCATTTGCATAGCTTAAATCTTGCTGGAACATGGCAAGTCGGAAATCAGGAAACCATTACTGACAAAGAAACCAACGATCAAATTGGTATTTACATAAATAGCGAACGTCGGCTTACAGTGTTTGGTCATCTATTCTCGAAAGCCTGCGTTCCAGACACTTTCCCTGGATTATGATACCACGCAGAATAATCTACTTCACCAGATCGTTGTTCCGTTGCGCTTCACAACTACTGGTGAGTAGTACGTTGGGCGTCACATAACCATCAAGTCGATGGCTGATAAACATTTCAACAAATGGGAGATAATTATGAGGGTATTTCGGAGCATATTTCTAGTCGCCTTACTCGTCCTATCTACTTCTGCCTGCTCTATCCGACACGTCATAGAGCAAGACTATCCGCAATATCTTGTCAACAATACCGGAGCTGCAAATCTACCAAATACCGACAAGGCGTCAGAGTACTTTCTAACGTCGAACACGCAGAGCCACAGCTATGAATTTCGAGCAGTAGCAACAGGTTACGCTAACCTATGGATCGTTGAATTCGGCAAAATGCTCGATGACTCATTACAGTCTGCAGATGTCCAGAATGCCTTCGGTGCTTTACAAAAGGTATCGGACGTGTCTGACGACTCAAGGGGTTTACTGATATTCGATCTGCAAAGTTACACGTTTGAAGATTTTGGCGCACACATATCTCTAAAAATATCTCTGTCCCGATTGGGACAAGTGGTCTTCTCAAAAACCTATAAGCAAGATGGAAAGACACAAGGCGGCAAGATGTTCTGGGCTGGTGCCTTTGGGCAAAAAAACGCCGTCCAGCAGTCGACAAAACTAGCACTTGACGAAATTCTGCGTCAATTAATCTCAGACTTGAATACGATGACAGGCGAAAGGATTTCTAGCGAAGGTGAACCCCGTATTTACATGCCCAACAAGGCCAATTGAGTCGGACTGGTTTTTCAGTGGCAACGTTGAGGCTGTAGAAAAAGTCCAATCGAGGCAATTTAAACTTCAATTTTTTTGAATTTTACTTCTTTTTTACGTTATTTTGCTGGTTAGAGAGCTTAACTAAAGGTGAAAATTCTATATTTTTAGTAAGTTGCTGGAGTTTTGCATGGGGAGCTGCTTAGGGAGATGGGAATTACAATTTTACCGTTTATTATTATCGACATGCCCGAATGGTTTTATCGGGCATCCAGCAAAGATCCTGGATTCCCGCTTAACAGCATTGCGGGAATGACGGCGCTTTGAGACTTGATAACCGGAATATTTAGAATTTCCGAGTCCCTTAAATATAAAGAAATCAACTCAGGCAAAGATTAAAAATGCTGTTATTTCAAATGTTGCCTGGGAATGATTTTGAGAAAAATCTAAAAAAATTAAAATCACCACATGGAGCAGGACTTTTCCTGCAGACTCGTCGGGTGTCTGATAATCGAACGAAAGGAGTTTAGCTATGCGCACTTACGCAGAGAAACCGAAAGCCTCTCAACAGACTCCGGCAGCCAGGAGTGGCCTACCCGATCGGATACAATTCGGGCAACGCCATGAGGTGAATAAGATCCTGAACCTGCAAAGAACGATTGGCAATCAAGCCGTACTGCGGTTGCTGAATACTCAGCCTGATAGCCTTGAAGATAGCTCGAACACTCCTGGGGCAACATCTCATTCCGGCTTGGATTTCAGCCGGATACCAGCGCACTCCGAGACGCCGAACGGCGTGCCGGTTGACTTTGATGCACGGGCGCATGACAAGCAAGGACCAGGGGTGAATTCGGCTGGTACCCCTATTTGCAACGATGTGCACGACAAGGCTTCCACCGAAGCGACGGCTGCCGAAGCCTGTGCTGAAGGAAGTGACCACGACGACAACGAGCTCCACCGCTACGCGGCAGGACCGGGACCCGGGGTCGCGCCGGAGATCGTGCACGAGGTGCTCCAAACCCAAGGCCGGCCGCTGCCGGCCGACGTGGGACACGACATAGGAGCGCAGCTGGGCCACGACTTGGCGGACGTGCGCGTCCACACCGACGAACTTGCCGGTGCGTCCGCGGAGGCGGTCGCCGCGCAGGCATACACTGTGGGGCGGCACATCGTCTTCGCTCCGGGGCGCTTCGCTCCGAGGTCGGCGCAGGGCAGACGACTGCTCGCCCACGAGCTGACCCACGCGGCGAGTCACCCATCGGGTGTGGCGACACCTTCCGGCGACCTCCGGATCAGCACGCCATCCGAGGCAGCCGAACGGCACGCCGTCAGCGTGTCGGAAGGTACCGTCGCCCCAGCCGTGGCTCCCGCCCCGCCCCCCGCTCTCTTTCGTGATCCCGCTGGTCTCGTCGCCCTCACCGGTCTCACCGTCAACCACGACCGGGTGACGGTACCTCCGGTCGCCGGCCTGTCGTTTTCGGCCACCACGACTCCCGCGAACGCCTCGGGCGTGACGCTCTCCATCTCCGGCGATAACGCCACCATCGCGGCCGGGACGACGGTCAACAACACCAGCGGCGTGATCACGGTGGCGGCCGGTCAAACAGGTGGCAGCGCCCACGTCGAGGCCCGCCAGAACGCCACGGCGCCCGATGGTTCCACTCTCGTGAGCACCTCGCCCTGGACAGCCCCGTTCAACTTCACCGCCATACCGTCGGGGATTACCAGCACGAGCGCGTCCCCCGGTGGCTCCGCAAATTTGTACGGCGGGGAATTCACCCACACCTTCACCTCACCGGCGGGCGGGCAGACCGCGCTGGATAGATCCCACGTCAACGAGCACTTTGCGGCTGCGAGTGGTACGACGCTCACCATCACGGGAACGCTCGGCACCCTGACGATCACCGTCAACGATTCAAGCTCGGCAACCTCCGGCTGGGACCTGGACTCTTCCGGTACGATGACCGGACCGGACAACGTGACGTGGGGCCACACCATCGACGCCCGCCCGTTTGTCGTCAACGCCTCACACCCGACACCCAACCCCGGGCTGCCGCAGGCGCTGACCGCTACCCAGAACTTCCGTAACCTGACCTTCCCGAGCCAGACATACGGCGCCACAGCGGTCACCTCAACGACACATCGGCGGGCCTTCGAGGACCGCAACAACCAGCTTAAGGCGGTCACCAGCGCCAATGCTAGCGGCATCAACCAGGAGATAGTCGAGGACTACGCGGGGCCGACGGTGTTCCGTCGGTGCCGCGCCACTTCGGCCTCCATCCCCGTGGCGGCCCCCGCTCCCCCAGGAGGGGCGGCCCCCGCGGCGACGACCACGACGATCTCCGTCGATGCCGAGGGGCAGCAGGCGACACCCACATTCAGCATCCGTCCGCCCGCCCTCGGCTGCACGATCACGTCCGGCGGCGAACTCACCCCCGGCACGACCCCCGGTACGGTCACCGTCCGCGCTGGAGACACCGCAAACTACGACGAGACGACCGTGACCCTGACGCCGCGGCCTGCCACGCCGCCCCCGGTCCCGAACCCCAACCCGACGCCTTAACCATGAGCCGCGCCCAGCTCGTCGAACGCCGCACCCGCTGGACTACACGACCTTGCCCGGCCGCACAGTAAATCTGTTCCCTTTTCCTTTTAGGAGGGTATATGCTTTTTCCCCATGTTTTTCAGGCTGGCAGAATCGGTGAGTGCGATTTGCGAAACAGGATTATCATGCCTCTTTATCCCACCAAATACGCCACCGACAGCAAAGTGAACGACCGTATGAAGGCGTTTTACGCCCGACGTGCCAGGGGCGGAGTTTCTTTGATTGTCCTGGATTGCGTTTGCCTGGATTATCCTCGAGCTTATAAGGGACCACACGAAATCCGGGTGGACACTGACGAGCATCGTGCCTCCGTTTCGGAGTTGCTTGGCATCATCCATGCCGCGGGCGCAAGGGCCTTCATGCAATTAAACTATCCCAGGGAAAGAGTCTGTGAAGCAGGGGTTCCCGGGGCAAAGAAGAAGGGCGAATCCTGGGTGATTGATCTTGCCAGCTCCATGTCTTCAACAGACGCATCGGAAATAGTAGAAATTATGGGCCGAGGTGCGGCACTTGCGAAAAGTATTGGATATGACGGGATAGAAATCCAGGCCAGTTACGGGGACCTGATATCCCGGCTTTTATCTCCGCTCACCAATAAGCGGGTTGACGATCTGGGGGGAACACTTGAGAATCGATCTCTTTTCCTGACGGATCTTATCTCTAAAGTAAAAGAGTATGCCGGGAAAAGCTTTCCGATTATGGTGAAGCTGACTTGTGACGAGTTTGTTCCCGGCGGCCTGACGATCGAGGATGGCGTTGCGATTGCTTTGCGGGCGGAACAGGCCGGCTGCGATGCAATTATTGCCAATGCGGGAAATAAGAGCACCAAGCACGTAACCATACCGGGGCATGATGCATCGCCAGGCAGCCTGATTGATGTGGCTGCCCGCATTAAAGCGGCAGTTTCTATTCCCGTAATCGCCATCGGAAAGATAAATACGCCCGCTTTGGCCGAAGAGATAATCTCAAGCGGAAAAGCGGATTTTGTAGCAATGGCCAGGGCGCTTGTGGCTGATCCGGACCTGCCCTCCAAAGCGCTTTCCGGCGATATTGCGGGTATACGAGGATGCGTATACTGTCTTCAGGACTGTGCAGAGAAAGGTGTGCCCGGTTGGGGCAGGGCATGCACCGTTAATCCATTTGCCGGCCGTGAATATCTCTGGACGGTTGTCCCCGCAGCAGTGAAAAAAAAGGTCCTGGTTATCGGCGGCGGGCCGGCTGGAATGCAGGCCGCAATCGTAGCGGCAAAACGAGGGCATGACGTGGAGCTGTGGGAGCGTGGGGCCGAACTCGGGGGACAGCTGCGCCTTGCAAACAAGGCCCTGTTCAAAGAAGAAATGGCGGAGGCTCTGCGTTATCTCAAAGATTCCGTAAAGAGAAGCGGCACCCAAATCAAGCTGGTCCACGAGGGCGCGGTACAGAGCATTATTGACTCGCATTCCGACACGGTGGTTCTGGCAACTGGATCAATAGCGAACCGCCCGCGGATACCCGGGATTGAGTCCGGGATGGTTATTGATGCACGGGAATTCTACGAGAAAGGAGCCTCTTTGGGAGAGAGAGTGCTCGTTGTCGGAGGCGGCGATATTGGTTGCGAAACTGCGGATTTAATCGCCTGTCCGGGAAGGGAGGTCACAATTGTCGAAGTCCTGCCTGAAATCATCCCAAAGAGCAAGAAAATTCCGCGGAAACGATTGATTGAAAGACTAAAAGAAAAGGGCGTGAGAATATTTGTCGGAACGAGAGTTGTCGAAATAAAAGGTGCCGTTGTGTCTCTTGAGGACAGGGACAGAAAAGAGTTTCAGGCCGAGGCGGACAATATTATACTGGCGGCAGGTGCACAACCTGACAGGACCCTGTTCGAGCAGTTGAAAGGGAAGGTAAAAGAACTCGTTCAGGTGGGCGAAGCGGAAATGCCGGGCAATCTCGGTTCGGCGCTCCGAAGCGCCACGGAGGGGGCATTGAAGATATAGTATAGAAAAAGGGTGGAAATTCGGGGCCATCATATCTAATTCCAACAATAAAATGCACCGGATAAACCGGTGATTTTCACGTGCGAGTCGGATAAAAGCTACTGCTTGAAGTGATATGGTAATGGTGAAAAATGCTGCTTTTGTCTTCAAAATTAGGCTTTGAAGAAAGATTCCATGAAATGCTTCGGGCGAAACGGATGCCTGGATTCGGTGGATGAAACGGTAATATGGAGACAGCGGTCTCATGGCCGTGATTCCATGATGACACCCTTTCAAGAATATGAGAGCCATCAAAATGGATAGCGAAGAGATAGGGAAAGAAGTTGCGGTCAGGTTGGAGATCGAGCGGCAGGTTCGGGAGCAGCTTCCCAACCTTGAAGACCAGGGTGCAGCGCGAAAGAAAAGCCGCTGGGCCTGGCTGGACAGCAAACTGGCTCTGCTTATCATCGGAGCGATGATCAGCGGTGTACTCATACCGAGGTTTCAGTTCACTCAGGAGAAGATCAACTGGCAGAGGCAAAACCGCTACAATACGATAGAGCGACAGCTTGGCAGCATCCGTGATAGCTTGAAACAGTTCATCGCAGTCCAAGGCATAAGTGCAGAGTTTTATGATCTTGGCCTGGAACTCCTTGACACGGACTCTTCCAGTGTCCGCCAGGCGCGACTGGAGGAGTGGCGCAAGGACTTCCGCTCCCTCAAGGCGCGCCGGGTCCAACAAAACTCCGCTTTTGCTGCTACGGTATTTTATTTCCCAATAAGATCCCGTGATTCGATCCGAAAGGCATGGAACGATTTATTGCTGCCGGTGCAGAAGCTCGAGACACTTGTGGGCGATCTTCTGAATGACGCTATAGGGGGCACCGATGGAAAGGTCCGCAAGAAAATGTCAGAGAATGAAACGGCCGTGCAACTGGACGTAAGTCTTTCAGAGGTCAATCAAGCCTATGAGCATGTGTTGACAATTCTTCGGAACCAACTCCAGGAGGTAGAAAATGAGAGTATCAAGTTTCAGTGACGGCCTGCGCATTTCCGCCTTGTCCTTGTACATTATGCTTTTTGTTGCGGTCCAGCTTGCAGTGGCGGATGTTGGCGGCGGCAAGGGCTACCCAGCCACCCCATGGAGAAAAGAGGGCCCCAAGAGCATCCTGGAACTCGAGGAAGCAAAAAATCTTGCCGCAACCTATCAGACTCTCTCTGTTGCCCCGGAACCGGGGGATGAAGAAAGGAAGCCCGAATCAATCGATTTTGAGCGAGTTAGCCTGGTGCCATCACCGTTCCATGAAGGAGATGTCCGCCTTTACGTGCTCACCGGCAAGACCAGATCAGGTGAGACGGTTGCCATATCCTTCAGCCAGATGGAAAGCTTCTCCGTCATATCGAAGAACGACAGGACGATCACCTTATCGGTGACGGTCTGGCCGGACATCTCATCCGAAGAACTGCTGCGTGAGCAGCCTACTTACAAGGAGCTTTATGCAGGTTACCGGCGTGACGTTGTACTTAA
Organism: Pseudomonadota bacterium; assembly: GCA_018816555.1. GTDB lineage: Bacteria > Desulfobacterota > Desulfobulbia > Desulfobulbales > SURF-16 > SURF-16. The sequence goes on along the minus strand of JAHIVT010000071.1, from coordinate 81,933 downwards.
TGTAGACCTGGAATTTGCGGATGGACGGGTCCAGGTTTTAGAAGGAGAGTGGCAGGATAATACGCTTCCGCTCGGCAGACTCCAGGTGGGATCAAAAGCCGGTTTCTATGGAGGGCATCCTCACATGGCTCACCCTCTTCGGTTTTGGTGGGCTATTCCATCGGTGGCCAACGATGAGGACTATCCGTTTCGAATGATCCCAAAAATGTGAACAACATAAATAATTCACATGCCGGGCAAACTCGTTTACCGCTGCTGAAACAATTTCCCCCTGTTTTTTCAGGAGCAGATTGCTGAAAGTTTTTCGTGCATTTGCTTGCAACGTTCCCACAATCTGACCATGTGGTCTGGTTAGTTCGCTTTCTGTTTTTCGCAGGGGAAAAATAAAGTTTTCCGCCTAGCGATTCCTGGATTACGGAAAAAATAAATGAAAATTCAATTTTTTATACTTCTATCGCTTTCTCCCTAAAACGAATCCCGCGAATAACACTCTGATATTAAAGTTATAAATTCAAAAAAATATATCAGGCTGAACAGGTACTGAATTTGCATTCATTAAATTAATTATCTCTAAACTCTTCTCATTGTTTTCATCATCACACGAAAAAGGTGAAGTACCGTTTTTGAAGAACGCGTCAGGAGTTTTATTGCCAGAGAAACACGCCAGACAATATCAGACCTACGAAAACTCGTGACTTGCGATCCTCTTATCAATTAGCGGAATTTCACCGCTCTGCACAAAGGTGCATAGGGGGGAATGGCAACCATGGGCAAAGCGGCGCACAGCAGGTTACACTGGTCTATTTTTCTTAGAGCAACTCTCTTCTTTTTTCTGGCCTCAATACCTACCGTCCGCGCAGCAACCCTCTATGTTGGTCCCGGCGAAGATTACGCCACAATTGGCGAGGCTCTTCGAGTCGCAGTGAGAGGCGATACGGTCCATGTCCATGCCGGGGAATACAATGAAAACATCAGCCTTAAAAGCTATGTCGATGTTATCGGCGAGGGTGCCGATGTCACAACAATAATCGGTACTTCTTTTGTCGGCGCCGCCCCTATCACGGTGACGGCGAACAATGTCCTCAACGCGGTGTTTCGGGGCTTCACCGTTACCATCAGCACACCGGCAGCCGGCAGTATCGGCATCTCCGCCGGTAACTCATCCTTGACCATAGAACGTAATATATTTTCGGGATTCGATACCGCTTTGAGCATAATCGGCAGTCCCATTCCCGTTGTGCCCAATATGATCCGCAATAATGTCATTGCTTCCCCCGACACCCAGGGACAAAAAGGAATCTCAATCAATATCTCTCCCCCTGTGATCCGCAATAATATCATAGTCAATTTCCAGACCGGCATAGCAGCAGTCGTTGGCGATGTGCTTCCCCAAGTCAATTACAACAATGTCTTCAACTGTACGACGCAGTATACAGGCGTGAGTGGCGGTTTTGGCGCCCTGACTGCGGACCCTCTTTTCCAAGCCCCGGTTGATGGGGATTACCGCCTGCAGGGCGCTTCGCCCTGTATCGATGCCGGAGACCCCACCGATATCATCCCTCCAGGGGGAGGAACACGCATTGACATGGGCGCCTTTGAGTACACCTTTCCTGCCATTGTCGAAGGTCCGGTGGCCAACGTGCTCTCTGAAACCGAAGTGGAGATTGTCTGGCAGACCAATCTGCCGACAGACAGCCGGATATATTATGAATTAAAGGCTGGGGCAGGCTCTCTTGAGGCATCGGATTCAAGTCCTGTGGAAATTCACCGATTGCTGCTTTCCGATCTCGAACCCGGCAGCACCTACCAATACGTTGCCCAGTCCGTTGATGGGGATGGCAATCAGGCGACAAGCCCGGTGAAATATTTTGAAACAGGCATATACCCTGACAGCGAACCGCCTTCCGTTGATGTAACGGAAGTGACCGGCACCATCCAAAGCCCAACCGCGGTCCATGTGACTGCGGAAGATAACGTGGGAGTGGAGCGCATCGAATTTTTCATCGACGGCGTGCTGCAGTATACGGTGTTTGGCGATGTTTTTGACTGGGTAATAAATCCGGCACTCTTTGCAAATGGTGGGCATATCGTTAAGGTCGTTGTCCACGACAAGGCCGGCGGCACGGCAATACAACAATTTCCCATTGACATCTATGTCCGCCCGCTTGACGTCTCAGCCCCACTGGGCGGAATAAGTGCTCCCCTTACCGGTACCAAAGTGTCCGGGGGCGAGGTGTCCATATCCGCCTGGGGCATTGACAATGAATCAGGTATCGACCGAATGGTTATTTCGGTTGACGGTGAGCAGCTGCACGTTGCCAATATTGACGGAGAGCCTGGAGACGACGAACATGTCAGCTATCTGTGGAACTCCCATGGAGTGGAGAACGGGGAAGATCACGAGATCACAATTGATTTTTACAACAATGACGGCCTCCGCAGTTCTGCCACCATTCTGGTTGATGTGCAAAATTTTTACAACATTCTCCATGAATTCCCCAACGCCCTGTTCGGCTATGGACTGGTCAAGCTGACCCGCGGCCAGGTAAAGCGTGACGCGGTCTATTATGAGGCCAAGCTGTACGTGCAGAACATCGGGCCTGATCCTCTTTTTGATGTTGTGGTGGAGGATATGCACGCCGGCTTTCAGGCGGTGCAGAGCAATTACGGTTATGCGCCACGGGTGCGCTTTGACTCAACTGAACAGGCCTCCCGGGTTACCTATGCCATCGGCAACCTGATGCCGGGTGAAACCAAGGAATGCACCATCGAAATGGCCACCGTGCTGGTCACTCCTGATCCGGGCACCTTTCAATATGCCATCGGCAAACAGACCAAGGTCTCTTTCGACCGGACGGTGGACGGCAACACCATCCCCTATTCACTGCTGTACCATGTACCGGCAGTAAAGGTCATTGAAGGCTGGTGGGGAACGACGGAGTTGCCATGGAGCACCGCCACGGTTCTTGCGCCGGTGCAGCAACGCGACTATCTGGTGGTGACCCATCCGCCCAACCTGTACAATCTCAATCCGGAAGAGGACGTTAACGCCTTGTTGTCCGAACTGGCTCGCTTCGTGCAGCATAAAAACGCCGTGCTCGGCTACCTCAGATCACCTGCCGCCCAGAGCGAATTCCTCAACCAGATCAGCAACGATTTCGTTATGGCGGTCAACGGGGTGGTGCACGCCGGCGGCTGGAGCTTCCGCATGCAGCCGAACTGGCGGACAAGCGGTTATATGCTGTTAGTGGGTGAAAAAGAGGTGGTGCCCACCTTCACCATCATTCTTACGATGTCAAACAATACGGTACATGAAGTGCCTTTAAGCGACCAGATATATGAGGACCGCAACAACGACGGCTACCCGGACATTACCCTGGGCCGCATCATCGGCAACAGCGCCGCAGATCTGATTATCCCCATCCAGACCAGTCTGGGTGTTCTTTACGGCAATACCGGCTATAGTTTTGACACATCCAATGCACTTCTTGTCAGCGGCGTGGGCAACTACTACACCGGATTTGTCGACAGCGTCAATTCCATTTACAATTCGATAAACAGCCTTTACAATCCGCCCCTGGTGCCCACCAAACTGCACGTCCGAGATTATGTGATAACCGGCTCGTTTGGTATCAGCCTTGTTGAAAATGACGATATCGCTGTGGCCGATCTGGCAACTCCCGACCTCCTGCCCGGCCGCATCATCCTTGCTGACAGCGCCGCAAACAGTATAAAAATCTATACGAGTTCCGGTACATTGCAGTACCAGTTCCCCTTCAGCTACGATGCCTATGATGAAATGGCCGTGGGTGATGTTATCGGCGGCGACAGTGGAAGACCGGAGATCGTCATTGCCGACAAGAGCACGGACACCATTTCCATCTACCGTTGTTCGCTGACCTTAAGCCCGTTTGGTGGTTACGCCTGGTCCCATACGCTGCTGGCTACTTATAATATGGCCCTTGACAATAACGATCAGTTGGCGATTGGAGATTTGTCCGGAGACGATGTGGAAGAGATTGTCATATCGCGAACCACTACCGGAAACTTCAGGGTGTTAAGCCATGTTTCAGGAACAACCTTTTCCTTGTATCAACTGCCCGGCACCTATGACTACCCCCATGACCTGGCAGTGGGCGACGTTGTTTCCGGCGGAAAAGACGAAATTGTTCTGGCCGAATATGGACAAATAATATTTGGTGGAAACTATATATATATTTATGACCAATACGGCAATGAGCTGTATCGGGTTCCCCGGCAACTATCAAGTGGTGATCGTCTTGCCGTTGCTCCCATGCTGGGTAACAGTTATGAGGATATTCTGCTGATGGACGCCAGTGACAACCTCATCTACACTTTTTACGAGAGCACCAACCATACTCTGTTCGCTGATCCCCATGAGAGCCCCATTATCCTACCCCTGGATCCAAACGATCTCTTTGCTGTAGGCCAGGTTGATGACGGCGTTCTGGATATGGTTATGGGCTCCGTCTGGGGCAACTACATTTTTTATTACGACAATGATTTAGGGGGCAGGGTGCCTGACGTTTTTTTCAGTATGGTGCCGGGCAAGGACGTGATCTATTTTAACGGACACGGCTACGCCGGAGGCTGGGGCGATGTGCTTGACCAAGGCCACTTCCCCATTAATCTGGGAGGCGTTAACCCCTTTGTCTTTGCCACCTCCTGCGATACCGGGGACTATGAAAGCGATGGTGACAACAGCATTGCGGAAACCTTTCTTGCCAATGATGCGGGCGTCTACATCGGCTCTTCCCGTATGTCCAATACAGGCAAAAACGGCTCCGCCGGCATCACCTTCTACCGTGATTACTGGCGCCCCTGGCTCAATATCGGCAAACCTTTCAGGGATATGCAGCGCTATCTGTGGAGCCTTGGGGATTCCTGGTGGCGCTGGGTGCTGGAGTATAATATCTATGGCGACCCGAAATACGCCGTAACACCACCTGACATGGATGCGGACACTCAAACTGTCACCGAAAAAGCTGATTCTGCTGATGCAGACTCTGAACCTTTGTCTGGTATCAGTATTGAAATTCCTGCATATGAGGTAAATCAGATTGAGGGCATTGATCACGTCACCATAGCTGGTGGCAAAATGCTTGCGGATCCAGGTCAGTATGAGGTGCCGTATTGGCTTGAAGAAATTCAGATCCCGGCAGGCTATGAACTGCAGGATGTCTCCCTGGTGAACCGCTCCGGCTTTACAGCGGCATCAGGCCTCACCCTTCCGGTGGTGCCGGATGACTTCATGGAAGATGCAAACGGAGAGCCCTTTGTTCCCGAGGAATATTTCTGGTATCCGGATCAGCCGTTCAGCTGGAGCGTCCTGCCCAATGACGACGGCAGCCATACCCTGCTGCTTATGGTCTACCCATTCAGCATCAACACCGACACAGGAGAGATACATTATTATACCAACTACCAGTTTTCATTCTTTTACAAGCAATCTTTTGTAGAAGTGACGAATTTTCATTTGAAAAAAATAACAGTTGGTCCGGGAGAAGCTGTAGATGGATTTATCGAAATTAAAAACAGCTCTGACAGCACACTACAGGTCCGGCTCAGGGTGGCGGCGAGATCATATGGAGGACAGGTCTATACCGACGGACTGCCCTTGCGCACCGTGGAACTCAAGCCGGGATCTACAGCGGTTGTGCTCCAGTGGCTAACCGGGGACACTCCTGATGGTGAATACACGCTGGACGCCGTCATTGAAGATCTCGACGGCAACAAGCTTGATACGGCATCCGCTACCTTTTCCATAGATGCCGCTGCTGTTTCCTGTCCCGGCGATGCCGAGCCCGACGGCGATGTGGATGGGAAAGACCTTGGGGAGTATATCCGTTATGGAGACTTTTACACGTTGAAAGAATTTGTCGAAGAATTCGGCACATTGTGTGAATAAAGAAAAAAAACAACCCCCCACACATCAAAACCTAAAAAGGGATCATCAGACATCTCTCTTTGTAGAGCTGAGCAATCGTCTTCGTGTCCAGATCGTCGGCATTGATGACAAAGGTCAACTCCTTGCCTGTGTCCTGGGCCCGGTAACAGACCATGCGAAGCGGTTCGGGAATGTTACCGATGTGATTTTATGAGACAGCAGTGATAATAGGTGGTTACTAAATGCCTGCTCAGTCAACACCGTTCAGCAATCCCATCATCCTACTCATGCCGCAATGCGTCGATGGGATCAAGCCGGGCCGCCTTCCTGGCCGGGAAGAAGCCGAAGATAATGCCAACCGCGGCGGAAAAGAGAAAGGCAATGACCATGATGCCGGGGTTGAAGATAAAGGGAATCTTCAGCAGGCTGGCCAGGCCGATAGAGCCGGTAAGGGCCAGCAGGATGCCGATCAGGCCGCCGAAGGAGGAGAGCACCACCGCCTCCACCAGAAACTGCAATAGCACCTCCCGTTCCAGTGCGCCGATGGCAAGCCTTATGCCGATCTCCCGGGTGCGTTCCGTCACCGAAACCAGCATGATATTCATGATGCCGATGCCGCCCACCAGCAGACTGACCGCCGCCACCGCCCCCAGCAGGGTGGTAAGTATCTGGGTGGTGCCGGTGAGCATTTTGGTGATTTCCTTCATGTCCCGCACCTGGAAATTATCGTTTTCAGCGCCAATGACGTGTCGCCGTATGCGCAGCAGTTCCTCGATGTCGTTTTTGGCCTTGTCCGTTGACCTGCCCTCTGCCACCGAGACCTGGATAAGACTGATGTCCTGGTTGCCGGCAACACGCCGCTGGAAGGTGCGCAGCGGTACCAGGACAAGATCGTCCTGGTCCGAGCCGAAGGTGGATTGGCCCTTGGCCTCCAGTACGCCGATAATTTGGCAGGAGAAATTACCCAGGCGTATACTTTTGTCAAGGGGGTTCTGGTTGCCGAACAGCTCTTTGACCACTGTAGAGCCGATTACGCAGACCGCCTTACCGGCCCGCAGTTCGGTCTCGAGAAACTGGCGTCCGGACGGGACAGCCCAGTTGCGCACCGTAAAGAACTTGTTATCAACCCCGTTGGCCGTGGTGGTCCAGTTGGCGTTGCCGTAGACAGCAGTGAGCCGCTGGGAAGAAGAGGGGGCCACCGCACTGATGGCAGGGATCTCCCGGAGAATGGCCTGGGCATCGGCAAGACCAAAGGGAGGGGCGGAGGTGGTCTGTCCCGGTCCCATGTGCTGGCCGACTCGGATCATCAGTAGATTGCTGCCCAGGCTGGCAATCTGTTCGGTGACCTGGGCCGTGGCGCCGCCGCCGATGGTGACCATGACGATGACCGCGGCCACGCCGATGACAATGCCGAGAATGGTCAGAAAGGAGCGCAGGACGTTGCGCCGGATCTCCCGCAGGGCAAGAAGTAATGTATTGGTCAGCATCAGCGTCCCTCCCCGTTTGCCTGGTCCACCGATACCAGGCCGTCCCGGAACTGCACCACCCGTCTGGCGAATTGGGCCATTTCCTGTTCATGGGTGACCATGATGATGGTGATGCCCTGGTCTCGGTTAAATGCGGTGAGCAGCTCCATGATCTCGATGCTGCGGGCCGTATCCAGGTTGCCCGTCGGTTCGTCGGCCAGGAGCACGGCCGGTTCGGTGACAATGGCCCGGGCGATGGCCACCCGCTGTTGCTGTCCGCCGGAAAGTTCGCCCGGGGTGTGATGTTCCCAGCCGGCCAGGCCCACGGCGGCCAGGGCCCTGGCTGCCCGGCTGCGGCGTTCCTCGGCCTTGATACCCCGGTAGATGAGGGGCAGTTCGACGTTTTCCACGGCCGAGGTGCGTTTCAGCAGATTGAAACCCTGGAACACGAAACCCAGATGATGGCGCCGCAGCAGAGCCCGTTGATTTCTGGTCAATGAGCCGACCTCAACATCCTTGAACAGGTATTTGCCTTGTGTCGGCGTATCCAGGCAACCCAGGATGTTCATGCAGGTGGATTTGCCGGAGCCGCTGGGCCCCATGACCGCCACGAATTCACCCTCATCGATGCGCAGGTCCACTCCGCGCAGGGCCTGCATGGCCGCCGTACCCATGCCGTACACCTTGGTGACTCCCTGCAGTTCCACCAGGGGACGACGCTCTGTCTCAAGCTGCGCTGTCATGGTTATTTCCCTTTGCTCACTTCTTCAATGATCAACGGCATGCCGGGTGTCACCTCGCCGCTCTTGATCTCGGTCATGATGCCGCTGGTGGCACCGGTGGTAATGGGAATGGCAACAGGCTGGTTGTCCCGCAGGGTCCAGACCCGCTGTTTTTTCCTGTCACCGCTCTCATCTTTTTTCTTCGGCTTGGTGTGGGAAGGACGTGGGAAAAGTTTGCTGAGCAGGCTGCCGCCTGATGACTCGGCGGTTTCCACTTCCTGTTGCTGCGGGGCATAACGCAGGGCGGCGTTGGGCACCAGCAGGGCATTAGTGACCTGTTGGACGACAATGTCCGCTGTGGCGGTCATGCCTGGCCGCAGGGAGAGGTCGGAGTTGTCCACGTTGAGCACGGTGAGATAGGTCACCACTCCCGCGGAGGTCTGTGCCCCGTAACGCACCTGGGTGATATGGGCGGGAAAGATGCGGTCCGGGTAGGCATCCACCGTAAAGGTGGCCTGCTGGCCCTCTTTTACCTGTCCTACGTCAGCCTCATCCACGTCAACATGGAGCTCCATTTGGGTCAGATCCTCGGCCAGGGTGAAAAGCACCGGGGACTGCAACGAGGCGGCCACGGTCTGGCCCGGTTCCACGCTGCGGATGAGAACCACCCCGTTGACCGGCGAGACGATGACGGCCTTTTCCAGATCGGTCTGGTCAACCCGATGATTTGCCTCTGCCCCGACGATATTGGCCCGGATCACCGCCACGTTGGCTTTGGCCCGGTTGAGGGTTGCCTCGGCCGCAGCGAACTCCTGCTTGGAAGGCATTTTGCCCCCGCTGAGCTGCCGCACCCGGGTAAGTCTTTCCAGATCATTCTGGGCCTCCAACAGAGTGGCCTGGGCCTGCAGCAGGTTGGCCCTGGCCGATTCCACCGCAGCCTTGGACTGGTTGGCCTGGGCCTCGAGTTTGGTGGTATCCAGCCGGGCCAGCACCTGTCCGGTCTTGACCGTGTCGTTGTAATCCACCAGCACGGCGGCGATGGTGCCGGAAACCTCGGAGCCCACCTCCACCTGGTTGGTCGGTTCCAGGTTGCCGGTGGCGGTGACCGTGACGGTGAGATTGCCGCGCAGCGCCTCGGTGGTCTTATACTCTGTTTCAGAGCCGTTCTGTCCCAGGCCCCATTTAAAGAGGATCAGGATGATCAGCAGGAGAACCAGGCCCCAGCCCAGCAGCCGCTTCAGATACCTGCCTTTGCCAGGGACCGGTTCAAGAGCCAGTGTTTTTTTCAGATCCGTGTTCGGGGATTGGTTGGTGTTGCTCATGGTTTTATCCTTTTGCCGGGGGCAGCGGGGCTGGTGATGAACTCCAGCCCCCGCCCAGGGCCTTATAGAGACGGATCAGGTTGGAGGTGACTGTGCCGTCGCTCTGGGACAGCTGGTCCTCAAAGGAAAGCAGTGACTGCTGCGCGTTCAGCACGGTGGTGAAATCCACCAGCCCGGCACTATACTGGTTTGCGGCAAGGGCCTCGGCCTGGCGCGCGGCATCCACCGCGGCAACCAGCCGCTCTCGGCGCAGCTGCTCTTCGGCATAGGCGGTAATCGCGTTTTCCACCTCTTCCAGGGCGCCGAGAACCGTTGCCTCATAGGCCAGTAGATACTGCTCCTGAATGGCGGACTGCACCTCTATGTTTTGCCTGATGGCGCCTGCATCGAAAATGTTCCAGGAAACCGACGGGCCGATGTTCCAGGCTTGACTGGCTGATTTGAACAGATCAGCCGATTTGATGGATTCCAGCCCGATGGAGCCGGTCAGCCGGAACTTGGGATAAAGATCCGCGGTGGCCACCCCGATGCGGGCGGTCTGCGCGGCAAAATTACGTTCCGCCAGGCGGATGTCCGGCCGCTGCCGCAGGGTTTCCGCCGGCACCCCCACCGCCAACGTGGGCGGGATGACCGGGATCGGTTTGGTTTCGTTCAGCAGTTCGTGCATGCTGCCGGGAATCTTGCCGGTCAGCACGGCCAGCCGGTTTTTTGCCTCTTCCAGACCGCTGCGCAGGGTAGGAATCTGGGCCTTGGTGCTTTCCAGATTGTAGCGGGCCTGCTGCAGTGCCAGTTCATTGTCCAGTCCCGCCTCATAGCGTGACTGGGTCAGATCAAAGGTCTGCTGCTGGATGGCCAGGTTGCCCTCGGCCACGGCCAGGCGGGCCTGAAAGGTGCGGGTATCCAGGTAGTTGAGGGCAACTTCCGCGGTCAGTGACACCAGCACGTCCCGCAGATTTTCACGGCTTGCGGCAAGATCCGCATCCGCCGCCTCCACCGTGCGACGGACGCCGCCGAAGATATCCACTTCCCAGCCGGCATCAAAGCCCACGGAATAGAAGCTGTTCGATGCAGCGCTGCCGCTGCTCTTGCTCCTGGTGGCCGAGCCGCTTGTATCCAGGGTGGGGAACAACCCGGCCTGGCTGATGCCGCGGCGGGCGCGCGCCTCGCGCACCTTGGCCGTGGCCTGCTTCAGATCGAGATTGTTGTTCACCGCCTGCTCAATGAGACTGGTCAGGAGCGGATCGTTCAAGGTCGTCCACCAGCTTGCCAGTTGCTGGGGGGAAGTCTCCTCTGCTGACAGACCCTGCCTGAGTTCCGTATGCCAGCCGGCAGGGGCGTTGGGCTCAGGCGCCTTATAATTCGGACCCACTGCGGCGCAGCCGGTCAGGCTGAGAAGGGCCGCTGCGGCAATAGCTATCAATGGATAATTTTTTTGCATAGGTTGTTTCTGTGATAATGGGATTGGGGGACTACCCGTCACTTTGCGGGTAGGGGCAATCCCTTGTGGTTGCCCTGACTGATTGCAGGCACTCAAGGGGATAGAGTGTGCCAGGGATACAAGGGCACCCACGAGGGGTGCCCCTGCAGGGAATCCCTGATTTTTTAGCAATTCAAGTTTGACTGTCTCATCCCTCGGCCCCGCCTCCCAGCACCTTATACAAAGTAACCAGGTTCAGCAGTCGGGTCAGACGGGTGGTGATCAAGTCCTGCTGCGCGCTGTAAAGCGAACGCTGGGAATCAAGCACTGTGAGGTAGCTGTCAATCCCTTTTTCGTAGCGCGCCTTGGACAGGCGGTAACTGACGGCCGTGGCATCGGTGAGGGACTGCTGCGCCGCCATCTGGTCGTCAATGGTGCCGCGCTGGGCCAGGGCATCGGCCACTTCCCGAAAGGCGGTTTGGATCGTTTTTTCGTACCGGGCAACGGCTATATCCCGATCCACCTCGGCTACCTGCAGTCTGGCCCGGTTGCTGCCGGCGTCAAAGATCGGCAGAACGATCTGCGGGGCAAAGGACCAGGTCTTGGAGCCGGAGTTAAAGAGACCGGACAGCTGGTCGCTGGCAAGGCCCACGGAGCCGGTCAGGGTGATGCGCGGGAAAAACGCGGCCCGCGCCGCGCCGATGTTGGCGTTATAGCCCTTGAGCTGGTTCTCGGCCGTCAGGACATCAGGACGGGACAGCAGCACGCCGGAGGGCAGGCCGGGGGGGATATCCTGCACCGCGGTGAGGTTGCCGGACAAAACCTGCGGCAGCAAGCCGGCCTGAGCCGGGGAGCCGACCACCAGGTTGAGGGCGTTTTCGTCCTGGGCCACCAGAGTGGTGTAGCGGGCGATATCCACCCGCGCCGCATCCACCCTGGTTTGCGCCTGGCGGAGATCCAGCTCGGAGGATGCACCGAGTTCAAAGCGGCGCTGGATGAGTCGGTAGCTGGCCTGCTGGGCCTCCATGGTATCCCGGGCCAGCTGCAGGCGTTCCCTGTCCGCGGCCAGGGTCAGATAGTTGGCGGCCACTTCGGACACCAGGCTGATCTGCACGGCGCGCCGCGTCTGCTCGGTGGCGAGAAACTCCTCCAGGGCCTGGTCCTTGAGGCTGCGCACCCGGCCGAACAGATCGAGTTCGTAGCTGCTGACGCCTAGGCCGACATTGTACTGATTGACGGTGTAGGCCTGGCCGCTGCTTGAGAGGTCTTCCGGCACCCGCTGGCTGCTGCCCGCGGCGGTGGCATCGACCTGGGGCAGCAGTGTGGCGCGGCTGATCTGGTACTGAGCCCGGGATCTTTCGATGTTAAGGGCCGCAACCCGCAGGTCGCGATTGTTTTCCAGGGCAAGCGCGATCAGTTGCTGCAGTTGCGGCTCAACAAAGTAATCCTGCCAGGTAATGTCGGTTGCGGCTTTGCCGTTGAGCTGTTTTCCTTCCTGGTATGCCTGGCCGCTTGGCCAGGCTTCCGGTACCGGGGCTGCGGGCCGGGTGTAAAAAGGGGCCAGGGTCGTGCAGCCGCTCAGGCAAAGGAACGCACACAGGGAAAGGCTTAAGGTTTTCGTCACTTTCTTCATCTCAATGCACCTCCGGGGGAACGGTTCCGACAACTGGGGCAGGTACCCCCTTTTTGATGAAAAGCCGGGAAACCAGCACAAAGAAAAACGGAATAAAGAGCAGGTCGATAAAGGTGGCCGAGAGAAGTCCACCGGTCACCGCGGTGCCGATGGCGTTCTGGGCCGCGGCTCCTGCTCCCCGTGTCAATGCCAGGGGCAGGGTGCCGAAGAAAAAAGCTAATGATGTCATGATGACCGGGCGCAGCCGGATCTTGACTGCCATGAGCGTTGCATCCACCAGTTCATGGCCCTGGCGCATCTGTTCCTTGATGAACTGGATAATCAGGATGGCGTTCTTGGTGGAAAGCCCCACTGTGGTGAGCAGACCGATCTGCAGATAGACGTCGTTGGGCAGCACTCGCAGGGTAACCGCCATAACCGCACCCACCAGACCCAGCGGCAGCATGAGCAGATTGACAAAGGGGATGGTCCAGCTCTCATACAGGGCCGCCACGCTGAGAAACACCACCAGCAGCGAGATGGCGTAGAGGGCCGGAGCCTGGGCGCCGGCATGCTGTTCCTCGTAGGAGAGGCCCGTCCATTCGTAGCCCATCCCGGTGGGCAGTTCGGTGGCCATCTTTTCCATCTCGGCCATCGCCTCGCCGGTGCTTATCCCCGGTGCCGCCTGCCCCATGATCTCCACGGACGGAATGCCGTTGTACCGCTCCAGACGGGGTGAGCCGTACTGCCAGCGGGCAGTGGAGAAGGCGGAAAACGGCACCATCTGTCCGCTATTGTTGCTGACGTACCAGGTGTTGATATCCTCCGGCAGCATCCGGGACTTCGGCTCTGCCTGGAGGTAGACCTTCTTGACCCGGCCGTTCTGGATGAAATCGTTGACATAGGTGCTCCCCCAGGCAGTGGAGAGAACGCTGTTGATGGCTGCCAGGGAGACGCCGTGTGCACCGGCCCGCACATCATCGATATCGAGCTTGAACTGGGGGGAGTCATCCTGACCGTTGGGCCGCACGGCAATCAGCTTCGGGTTTTTCATGGCCATGCCCAGGAGCTGGTTACGGGCCTCCATCAGCTTTGCATGCCCCAGACCGCCTCGATCCTGCAGCTGGAAGTCAAAGCCGTTGGCCACACCCAGTTCAAGCACCGCCGGCGGCGAAAAGGCGAAGGCCAGACCGTCGCGGATGTGCGAAAATGCCTTCATGGCCCGAGCGGCAACGGCTGGCGCCTTCAGATCCCGGCTTTTGCGCAGCTTGAAATCTTTCAGCTTCACAAAGGCCAGCCCCATGTTCTGGCCGCGGCCGGCAAAACTGAAGCCGGCCAGGGTGATTACCCCGTCCACCGTCTTGGTTTCATCTTCAAGAAAATGCTTCTGCACTTGCTGGATCACCTTGATGGTCCGTTCCTGGGTGGCCCCGGCAGGCAGCTGGACCTGGCAGATAATAAATCCCTGGTCCTCATCCGGCAGGAAGGCGGTGGGCAGACGCATGAAAAAGAAGACCATGGCCGCCACAATGGTTCCGTACACCACCAGGTAGCGCACCGGCCTGTCGAAGGAACGGCCGACGATGCCTTCATACTTTGTCCTGCAGAAATCGAAGCCCTTGTTGAACCAGCGGAAAAAGGGACAATACCAGCCGCTCTCACAGCGTTCTTTTTCCTGTTCCACCGGCTTGAGCAGGGTAGAGCAGAGGGCCGGGGTGAGGATCATCGCCACCATCACCGACAGGATCATGGCGGAGATGATGGTGATGGAGAACTGACGGTAGATCACGCCGGTGGAGCCGCCAAAGAAGGCCATGGGCAGGAAAACCGCCGTCAGTACGGTGGCAATGCCCCAGAGGGCGCTGGTGATCTGGCCCATGGATTTGATGGTGGCGTCGTGGGGGGGACAACCCCTCCTCGGTCATGATCCGTTCCACGTTCTCCACCACCACGATGGCGTCGTCCACCAGCAGGCCGATGACAATGACCAGGGCGAACATAGTCAGGGTGTTGATGGAAAATCCTGCGGCGGCCAGCACACCCATGGTGCCGAGCAGCACCACCGGCACGGCGATGGTGGGGATCAGGGTGGCCCGGAAGTTCTGCAGGAAGAGGAACATGACGATGAAGACCAGGCAGACCGCTTCAAGCAAGGTCTGCACCACTTCTTCGATGGATATCCTGACAAAGGGGGTGGTGTCGTAGGGATAGACCACCTTCATGCCGGGGGGGAAGTATTTGGACAACTCCTCCATCTTGGCCTTGACCCGGTCGCCCGTGTCCAGAGCATTGGCTCCGGAGGCCAGCCTGATCGCCATTCCTCCCACCGGTTTGCCGTTGTAAAACGACTGAATCCCATAGTTTTCGGTGCCGATCTTGCTTTGGGCGACATCCCCCAGTCTTACGGATGAACCGTCGCTGTTGGTGCGCAGGATGATGGCGTCGAACTGCTCCGGCGTCTGCAGCAGGGTCCGCGCGGTGATGGTAGCGTTCAACTGCTGCCCTTTGGCGGCGGGGAGGCCGCCGAACTGGCCGGCCGAAACCTGGGCGTTCTGGGCCTGCACTGCAGCGATGACATCGTTGGTGGTCAGATGAAAGTTGTCCAGTTTGGCAGGGTCAAGCCAAATGCGCATGGCGTTCTGGGTGCCGAACATCATCAGCTCGCCCACCCCGTCCAGGCGACTGATGATATCCTGGAGGTTGGAGACCATGTAATCGGTCAGGGCGTTGCGGTCCATGGTCCCGTCTTCCGATACGAGGCCTACGATCAGCAGGAAGTTCCTGGTGGACTTGACCACCGATATGCCTTGCCGCTGCACGATCTGCGGCAGGAGCGGCACGGCCAGCTGCAGCTTGTTCTGCACCTGGACCTGGGCGATGTTCGGGTCGGTGCCGGCCTTGAAGGTCAGGGTGATGGCCACGGCCCCCGACGAGTCACTGGTGGACGACATGTAGATCAGGTTGTCGATGCCGTTCAGCTTCTGCTCGATCACCTGGGTGACGGTATCCTGCACGGTCTGGGCCGAGGCGCCCGGATAGGTGGCGTTGATGGCTATCTGCGGCGGGGCGATCGCCGGATACTGGGAGACCGGCAGAGTCTTGATCGCCAGCAGGCCGGCCAGCATTACCAAGATGGCGATTACCCAGGCAAAAATAGGGCGATTAATAAAAAAACGGGGCATGTACGTCTCCTTCAGGAGTGTTACGAAGCTCTAAGCTTTTTAGTCTTTTAGACTGTAGTCTGTTAGGTAAAATTCAGTTGGAAAGACATGTGAGGTGCTCAGGCCAAAATCGGCTTATAATTACGATCTGTTTATTTTTTATCACTAACAGACTAAACACCTACAGACTCTATCCCTCAGTTTTTTGCCGGCTGCGGAGCGGCTGCGGCATCAGCCCCAGGTTTGCTGCCAAAGGGCACCACCTTGACCGGTGTTCCGGGCCGGGCCCGCTGGATTCCCTCCAGAATGACCCGGTCACCAGCCTGCAGTCCTTCGCTGACCAGCCAGTTGTCGCCCACGGTCCGGGCAACCTTGATGATCCGCGGCTCCACCTTGTCTTCGGCCCCAACCACCATGACCATGGCATCGCCCGCCGGGTTGCGGGTGACCCCGCGTTGCGGCACCAGAATGGCCTGATCGTTCCTGCCCTCCGTCACCAGGGCGCGGACGAACATCCCCGGCAGCAGCAGCTGCTGCGGATTGGGGAAGAGCGCACGCAGGGTGACGGAGCCGGTGCTCTGGTCAACCGTGACATCGGAGAATTTCAGAACCCCCGGCTGGGGATATGGGGTGCCGTCCTCCAGCAGCAGGTCGACTTTGGTCTGCGCTTCTCCGATATTTTGCAGCAGGCCGCTGGCCAGGTTCTGTTTCATGCGCAGCAGTTCGGAGGTGGACTGGGTAACGTCAACGTATATGGGATCGAGCTGTTGGATGGTGGCCAGAGGGTCGGCCTGGCTGGCTGTCACCAGTGCGCCGGTGGTGACCGTCGACCGGCCGATGCGGCCGGATATCGGCGCCTTGACGCTGGTGTAGTCCAGGTTGATGCGGGACGTCTCCAGGGCGGCCCTGGCTGCTTCGATCTCTGCCTCGGCCTGCTTGAGTGACGCCTCAGTATCATCATAGTCCTGCTGACTGACCGCATTAATTTTCACCAGTTCCCCATACCGTTCCGTCTTGAGACGAACCGGTGCGACATTGGCTTCGGCTCTGGCCAGGGCTGCCTTGGCGCTGGCGAAGTTGGCCTGGTAGAGGGCGGGGTCGATCTGGTAGAGCACCTGTCCGGCCTTTACGTCCGAGCCCTCGGTAAACAGGCGCTGCTTGATAATGCCGTTCACCTGTGGCCGGACTTCGGCAATCTGGTGGGGAGAGGTGCGGCCGGGCAGCTCCGTGGTCAAAGTGACGGATTGAGGGGCCAGAACCACGACCCCTACCTCAGGGGGGCCTGGAGCGGCGGGCGGGGCCTTGGCAGAGGATTGTTGTCCGCAGCCGGCCAGCATGAGCATGCTGGCGAAAATGCCGAGCAGGGTGATCAGTTTGATTGTGTCAATGGTTTTCATGAATTGCTTTGCCTCAAAAAAGTCTGTTTGCCTTCACAGTGCATCCGGGAAACAAAGAGAAGATGTGTTGTCCGATATACTTTGTCTGTGGAACACTGCTCAGGAAGCTTTACCATTATATATTTGCACGGCAGGTACTGCCGTAAAGAATTGTAAACCATTTTCAAGGTCCCCTTTAATCATCAGCTGGGCGGCAGACCGAGAACCAACTGGGTCTGCCTCACGATAATCTCTTCCAATTTTTGTAAATAATCGCCGCTGTACCGCTTTTCACCTAGTTCGGCAAGGACGAAATCCATGCGGTCGGCATGGAAAAATACCGGTGTATTCATAATCAGAATGTGCAGATACACCTCTTGATCGTCCATGCCCGGCCTGATGCGCTGTAACAGGGCCTTGACAGCGGTATGGGACGGTCTGATCAGTTCGTTTTTAAAGATATCCCGCAAAGGTCCGGCGCTCTGCATGACCTGGAAAACGACCCGGCAGTACCACCCCGGCAGTTCACTTTTGAAGAGCAGACGGATGTAGCGGTGGATAATGGCGCGGATGGCCAGGGCCTGTCCCTGGGGAGTTTCCGTGTCGTACTGTTTGAGCAGTTCGCTGACCGGATTGTCCTGCCAGACCTGCACCACGGTCCGCACCACGGCTTCAAAAAGTTTGTCCTTGCTGCCGAAGTGGTAGTGGATGCTGCCGACATTTTCCCCGGCCAGTTCGGCGATGGCCCGGGTGGACACGGAGGCAAATCCCTTCTCAGCCGCCAATTCGCCTGCTGCGTTAATCAATGCTTCCTGGGTTTTTACACTGGTTTCGTAAGTTGCCATGGTATCAATTTGTTGAAGTTGAAATTTAAGCGTATGACTTAATTTATACATATGACTAAATTTAGTCAAGTGGGAAAATATGGGTTGAGGATTTTTTTCTTTGCCAGCTCTTTCTCCTTACAAATCTTTACATGGGTTAACAGTAACTTAACGGCAGGCATGGCAGAAGGGCGTTAAGATGAAGGCAAGGGTGGACAATTGTGATGAAGGCGTGAAAACTCCCTCGTCAACCGGAAGTGCGTGATAGGTGCAGATTAAGCGACATCAGGTACGGTGCCGAGATTTTTTTACCAAACCATCATTTTTATTTCATTTCAGGAGGGGCTTATGAAAACCAAAATAATGACTGTAAGATTACGGTGGGGATTTGCTCTCGCGGTCTGCCTTGTTGCCATGACCGCCTTTGCCCAGGCTGGTTTCGGACCGGGTGGCGATTTTACTTCGGAGCAGGCCCTGGAGCGTCTGCAGCACGATCTTGATTTGACCGAGGAGCAGACCGTAACCATTCGCAGCCTGATGGATGATGCCAGCCAGCAGGAGGTGGAGATTCTGGACCGCTACGGCCTGACCCGAGAGCAGTTTGCGCAGCTGCAGAAAGACCTGTACCAGGCCAGGGATGATTTCTTCACCAGGATGCAGACCGTGCTCAGCGATGAACAAAAAGAGGAGTTAAACCAGCACGGTCCCATGGGCGGACATAGACCACCGCCTCCTCCTGCTGGGGAATTCGAATGAAGTAAATGAGGTAATGATGAGATCAACCCAAACGGAGAAGAGGTTAGGGGAGATCAGGAGATAATAATGAAATTACGTTCTCGACATTCACTGTTCTTCAGCTCCGCTATCCTGCTGCTTATGGTGTTGACCGCCTGTAATTCTCAGGAGATTCAAAGTGCCTGGCGGGATAGAACAATCACCATTGACGGTAACGGCAATGAATGGAATAACGCCCTTTCCTGTTATGTTGACGAGAGCAGGGTCCTGCTGGGTGCGACCAATGATTTCTGCAATCTCTACATCCGGTTGTCGACCAGCGATCGCGGCCTGCAGAGACAATTGCTGCATGAAGGCTGCACTATCTGGTTTGACGCAAACGGCGGGAAAAACAAGGCGTTCGGCCTGCGTCACC
The DNA here is from genome assembly GCA_018816555.1 of Pseudomonadota bacterium. Classification (GTDB taxonomy): domain Bacteria; phylum Desulfobacterota; class Desulfobulbia; order Desulfobulbales; family SURF-16; genus SURF-16. The sequence goes on along the minus strand of JAHIVT010000071.1, from coordinate 62,975 downwards.
CCATGGGCAGACAGATGATGCCACCACAGCAGATCGGGGAGAGAGAGCCAAGAGTCGTGAACGAACAGATGGACGGCATGCTGGAAAAAGCGCAGGAGCAAGTGGAAATTCTGCAACCCGGCAGTGCGGTAGCCAGTCGGATCATGTCCCTCGACGAGGCCGACAAGCTTGGTATTGAGCTGCGGATGTCCGTTACCAAGGGACTGCTGGTCTATGAAGTGAAGGTCCCCCTGATCTGTGAAGACTCCAGTTATCCCTTTGTGGTGGCACCACACGGGGTAAAGACCATCGGGGTGGGGTTTGCCGCAGGTGAAGCGTCTAAAGGGAACAGGCCGACAGGCCGTGGTCCGGGAGGATTCGGGAGTGGAGGCGGCGGACCCGGCGGGGATTTTCCAGGTGGGGGCGGAGGCATGCCTCCGCCGGGTGGAAAACGTCCTGAACCTTTCGAGCTCTGGACAAAGGTCAGTCTGGCACTCAATGGCGGATAATGCCATGGGCAGGTCCATTGCATTCTTCATGGATAGCCGGTAAATTAAAGGAGAAATTTTCCCCGGCTATGAAACTCTTTGATCGTCAATGGCGTTAAGTCAATAATGGCCAAACATTAGAGCCTGTTGCAAAATGAAAAGTGCAATGAACCAGCTGACATGATGAGGAAACCATGAAGAAAAAAAATATCACGGCAAGGCAGAAAATCGTAGCTCTCCTCCTGGGGGTTTTTTTTTTATCACTTGTCCCTGCGGGCGGAGCCAGTGCCGATCACCGACGGGGACGGGGGTACATGGGGCCTCCCTTCCGACATGGCCAGGTGATTGCCAAGCTGCCCCATGGCCATAGAACAATTTATGTCGGCAGGTCACCTTATTATTTCTGGGATGGTATTTTTTACAGTCCCGGTACAAGGGGATATGTGGTGGTCTCGGGTCCGGTGGGCGCCATTGTCGCCAGTCTGCCTCTGGGACATTCACGGGTATCCATTGGCGGGGGAATCTATTTTAACTTTGGCGATACCTACTACCGCCAGGTTCCCCAGGGATATATGGTGGTCGCCCCGCCGCCTGAGGTTGTTGTCCAGCCGCAACCACCGCAGATCTATGGCAGTGTCTCCGTCATTGCCAACAGACTGAATGTGCGCTCCGGCCCGGGCAGAGAGCATCCTGTTGTTTTTCAATTGCGCCAGGGGACGATTCTTACCATTTATGGTGGTTCCGCCGGTTGGTATTACGTGCAGTTGCCCAACGGTCAATACGGCTGGGTCATGGAGCGATTTACCACCATGCTCGGTCCTCCGGCAGAGGGGTAGGAGGTTAGGTGTTTAGGTTGATAGTCTGTAGTCTTTTAGCTAACAGACTAAACACCTACAGACTAATCACCTGATTCAACACTTTATTTTCCCTGCGCCCGGAGGCCATGGCCGCAAAGGCAGGGGGATTGCAGCGGCAAGGTGGCTTTCTGCCTGTCGCTCCATTCGCCACGCAAACTGATTTTAGCTGTTTTTTTATCCAGTAGATTACGGATAGTTTGCAGAAGTTCACTTGGCGTAACAGGTTTTATCAGGAAATCGCTGACACCATATTCCCTGGCCTGTTCCTTGGTAATGTTTTCACTGTGTCCCGTATACAGAATAATCGGTAGGGCGGGTCTGAGTTTCAGAATTTTCCTGGAGAGTTCCATTCCTGTCATGTTCGGCATGGCCATGTCGGTAATGACAAGGTCAAAATCGTCCGGATGAATGCTGAATTCCTGCCAGGCAGCGTTGCCGTTTGTGAATGAGGAAACCTGATAACCGAAAGCCTCCAGTGTCTTCTTGCTGTACATCAGAATGGCTGTTTCATCCTCGACAAACATGATCCGCTCCGTGCCGGTTTGATAAAATTCCTCCCTATCAACGCCCCGCTGTTCGTCAGGCTGCATATCAACCATCGGGAAATATATTGTGAAGATACTGCCTTTTCCCACCAGGCTGTCAACCGTGATTGCGCCGCCGTAACTTTTTACAATACCGTGGACCACGGAAAGTCCCAGGCCGGTTCCCTTGCCCAGCTCTTTTGTGGTGAAGTAGGGATCAAATATCTTATCCCTTATTTCAGGGAGAATGCCGTGCCCTGTATCGCTTATTTCGAGCTCAATATAGAGACCTGCCTTTAAATCAGGGATGACATGGTTCATGAGACAGGTTTTTTTCAGTGATACGCTTAAGATGCCGCCTTTTTCCTGCATGGCATGGTAGGCATTGGTGCCCAGATTCATAATGACCTGATGAACATGGGAGGGGTCAGCCAGAATATTGCAGTACTGGGCGTTAAAACGCAGTTGAAACTCGATGTTGGTCGGGATTGACGCCCGGAGGAGTTTCATTGCCTCTTTCACCACGGACTGGATATGTACCGGAATGAGAGAGTTATCCGTCTTGCGGCTGAAGGCCAGGATCTGATTCACCAGTTCCTTGGCGCGCAGGCCGGCCTGAATAACCCCTTTGATATCTTCCCTTGCTGGATTGTCTGCCGGAACCCGCATTTTGGCCAGTTCGCCGTATCCCAGGATTGCCGAGAGGATATTGTTGAAATCATGGGCAATGCCGCCTGCCAGGGTGCCGATGGCCTCCATCTTATGGGAATGGCTTATCCTTGTTTCTATCCTCTTCTGCTCCGTGATGTCTTTGGCGATGTGGACAATGCCTTCAAGTTTGTTTTCCTCATTGACAACCGGGGAAACGGAAACTTCAAAAATTTTACCCTGCTCCTCATGGTGCATGACGCTTCTGTGTGTTTTCAGATCCTGAACAGCAGCCAAGGTGGGGCAACCCGGGCAGACTCCTAATCCACCCCGGAAAATTTCATAACAATATTTCCCAATAACATCCTTCTGGTCAATATTGAACAGCTTGGTGACAGCCTGATTGACCCGCAGAATTTTCATTTCCGTATTCTGTATACAAACAACATCGTTAATGGCATTGAAGGTTTTTTCCCATTCCTCTTTGGCAGTGCGCAGTTCCTTTTCGGTCTGGATGCGTTCAGCGATTTCATTCTTGATTCGAATGTCCCGTTCCTCAAGTTTGCGGGCCAGTCTCTGGACCTCGCTGACAATGGCACGCAGTTCCTTTGCCTCGTCCAGGGGGGAAGAGTAATTGTAATTGCCATGGGCAATGGAGCGGATGTTGTCCACAATTTTTCCGAGGGAATTTGCCAGAAGACGATTGATGAGAAAATGGGTGGCAATAAACGTTGAGGCAATAATTAAAAACAGGATACAGGCGATTTCAATTGCATCGTGCTGCAAAAAATTTCTCAACCCGTCCAGGAAGAGTTGCGACTGTGGCAGAGACGCTTCGCCCAGCATATCCTGCCATAAATGCTTTTGTATCAGAATGGCCATAGCCATGAGCAGGCCGGTTGATAAAAAAACCAGTCCTAGAGGTATAAGCATCACTTTCATGCGCAGATTCGGTTTCACAAAACCCTCCATAACAAGGCAACAGATGCATGGGGGAAAAGTCTGCATCCAGATGGTGATAAGACGGTCTGCCTGTTGTTTATCTCTGTCAGCAGTATAGGTATATTTGCCTATAAAAGCAAAAGATATTGTCTAACTCGGGAAAATTGTGTGCTTTTAGTAGAATGCGTCAGTCAGGGGTGTGTGGGTATTTTGTCGGTTGGTCCATGCTGCGGGGAAAAAATGATAGGTAGTTGTCAAGCAAAGCTGATTAGCGATACTGAATAAGAGCTTATTTACGAATAAGCTCTTATTCAAGAATCGGTTCTTCGATGATGTGGCCCTCATCCTTTTTCAGTTCAAGCTCCTTGCTTGGCGGTGGTCCGCCCAGGCTCTCCGGTTGGCCCGGAGTGTCGCCGGTTGCCCCGGGTTTTCTGTTTTTTTGAGAGACGGCTTTGATTACCGCCACTTTTTTTTCTTTTTCCGGGGGGGGGGGCTCGGCGGTTGTCTGATTTTGCTCGCTGCCCGGCATGATCTCCGGAGTGCTCAGGTTCTCCTGTTGGTTTTCTTTTGTGGTATAGGGGGGTGGTATTTGTGCGCTGCCCGGTTCCACGCAGCTGAAAATCAGGTCATAGGAAATCATGTCCACGCCCATGACGGACTTGGGTAAAATGATATTTCTGATAAATTTGTAATCTTTATTCATGCCCCGGCAGAGACTGTTGGCCGTGTTGATGGTCTCGGCCTGAATGTCTTTTGACACCCCCAGTGCATTGATTTTGTAAGTGTACAGGCCCGAGGTGTTGAGCTTGGTAATGTTGGTGGCGCAGCTCGTAAAGGAGAGGAGGGCGATCAATATGAATGGATAAGAAAATATTTTTTTCATGGCCGATGGGTCTGTTGCCGGTGCTTTACATGCAGGTCAAGATTTCATCTTGGTCAGACAACAAGAAGGAGGCAAAACACGCCTTATATATAACTTGTAATCATTATCATTAAAAATGTTCCCTTTTCAGGGAGAGGCGAGAGAAAAAAGTGCTCCGCAGACTGTACGGAAGGGTGGAGTTCGGAAAGCTCATTGAAAAAATCTCCGTTTTTATGGGACTTTCTGCTGTCAGCGCCCATGTTCGTACCAGGAGGCAGCCACGATGCCCCAGATAAAGTTCAGGAACAGGACCAGAACCGGGGTGAGAAGACCGAACCCGAGGCCAAAGGTTCCTTTGCCCATCTCAGGGAACATGACGAAGTAGACCATGGCCGTCGGGGCAAGACTCATGAGCATGCCCCGCTGGATGGGACGGCTTTTCATGATCGGCAGCAGCAGGAGGAGACCCCAGATACCGCCCCAGACCAGGCGCGGATAGAGCCATGCCGGTCTGAATTCCGGGCGCAGGCCCACACCGATCAATGCCGTAAAGCCGATCTTGCCAAGCATCCAGATATTGAAACTGTCCACCAGGGCGCCGATAAGCCCGCCCACATAGGCGCTGCTTATTTTTCTTATCATTGCTGCATCCTTAGAATTCGATCACGCAGCTAATCAGCCGCGCGGTTTTTTTGCGTCGGCAGCATTGTCAGCCGCCTTTGTCTTTTCTACTAAATTTTGCATAAATGTTTGAAACTCCTTGTCAAATTGGCTGCCGATTTTATTCCATTCTCTTTCAAAGTTAGCACGGTAACTATAACATTCCATATACTCAACCCAGCCCCTCCATTGTGAACGTCTAAATTCAGGGGATTTATCCCTAAACATGAAATAAGCTCGCTCGAATAATGAAATTAATATCCCAAACACTGCATGCTCTCTTCGTAGCTGCTCCTCTGTAGGTTTGTATGTATTGCCAATAGGCGGGCAGAAAATATCCAGATCAGGGTGTTGCAAACATAGCTGAAGAAACGAAACATAGCTTTCATCCAGTTGATGGAATGTGTTTTCTTCTTCGGCTTTGTGCTCATTCCTTTTCTGGAAAATGAATGTACCAATCGCGAACGGCAGACCAATTGTTGTCACTATATATGACAGCAATTCAAATATTTTAATGGATTCATCAAAGTTCATGTTTTTTTCTTTAAATATGTGGCTAATCGGTGGGTATCAAGAGCATGGTAAAAAATCATTAGAGATCATATTCAGTCGGATGACAGGCTACACCGGCGGCAGTGGTTTGTCCATTGTTCTGCTCAAATTTGGTAAGGACGAGCGCGGTTTGCGCTCTTCGGCAGCCATTCGGCCCGGAAGATCTTTTGGTGCAAGGAACGGAGCAGCGTGCTATGGCTTGCAGCTCACATGGCAGATACCTGTAGGGGTTTCCTTGGCAAAGGGGAAATATTTTCTCTTGAACCAGAAGGCCACATTGACCAGCGAGATCAGCACCGGCACCTCGACCAGGGGGCCGATCACCGCGGCAAAGGCCTGGCCCGAGTCGATGCCGAAAACGGCGATGGCCACGGCGATGGCCAGCTCAAAGTTATTGGAGGCAGCGGTAAACGAGAGGGTTGCCGACTGTTCATAGGTGGCTCCCGCCTTCATCGACAGGAAAAAAGAAACCAGGAACATCACCAGAAAATAGATGGTGAGCGGGATGGCGATGCGCACCACATCGAGCGGCAGTTGGACAATGTACTCACCCTTGAGCGAAAACATGACCAGGATGGTGAAGAGCAGAAAAATAAGGGTTAGCGGACTGATTTTCGGCAGGAGTTTCTCCTGGTACCATGTTTCTCCCTTGGCTTTCACGCCGATGAACCGGGTCAGTATGCCGGCAATGAACGGGATACCCAGATAGATGAAAACCGATTTGGCAATATCCGCCATGGAGATATCCACCACAGCGCCCTCAATGCCCAGCCATCTGGGCAGAATGGTGATAAAAATCCAGGCGTACAGCGAAAAGAAGAGCACCTGGAAGATGGAATTGAAGGCCACCAGCCCGGCGCAGTATTCCCGGTCGCCCTCGGCCAGATCGTTCCAGACAATGACCATGGCGATGCAGCGCGCCAGGCCGATGAGAATGAGGCCCACCATATACTCATGATGGCCGGAAAGGAAGGCGATGGCCAGACCGAACATGAGGATGGGACCGATGATCCAGTTCTGCACCAGCGACAGGACGAGCACTTTGCCATTGCGGAAGACCTCGTGCAGCTTTTCATAGCGCACCTTGGCCAGGGGCGGATACATCATGAGGATCAGGCCGATGGCGATGGGAATATTGGTGGTGCCCACCTGGAAGGAATTGATGACATCACGGATGCCGGGATAGAGGTAGCCGCCCAGCACGCCGACAAACATGGCAAGAAAGATCCAGAAGGTGAGAAAACGATCAAGAAAGGAAAGCCTTTTTTTCTGTTGTGTCATGATTGATAAATTCCTTATTAATTCCATTTTGCAAACAAGTTTGCACCATCATGCCCTTCCGCAATCCGCAATCCGCAATCCAAACATTGACAAATCAGCCGCAGGCTGACGGGTTTTTGGTTTTCAGATATTGCGTAAGCCTGGCATAGTCACGGGCAACGGCGGGAAGCTTTGCCAGATGTTTTATCAGCACGGCCATGAGATCCTGCTGGAGGTCACCGCCATCATCGATAAGACGGTAATACATCCAGACCCCCCGCCGTTCCCCGGCCAGCCAACCGGCATTGGTCAGGTAAGAGAGATGCCGGGAGATTGTCGACTGGGGAAGATCAAGCACCGCCATCAGGTCGCAGACACACAGCTCGCCCTGGCACAACAGGCCGAGAATCCGTAGCCGTACGTCCTCGGACAGGGCTTTAAAAAGTTTAGCCATCTCCTTCATAATATCTTCAATATATCCGTGTAGGCGGATATGTGTCAAGTGTTTGGCCTTGGGAAAATTTTACTGCCCCCTTGACAGAAGCAAATTACTGAGCTACATATAGCCATATGGCAATATGAAAATGTATCAGGAGGAAAGCATGAAACGATTTGTCCGTGTGATGAAGGCCTTGTCTGATCCCAGCCGGGTGAAGATCATCAAAATCCTTGGCGTCAAGGAACTCTGTGTCTGCGAATTGCGGCAGCTCCTCGGCCTGGCCCAGCCCACCGTCTCCAAACATCTTAAGATCCTTGAAGAGGCCGGGCTGGTTGACTATCGCAAGGAAGGTTCCTGGATCATTTACCGCTTGAGCGCAGGGGAGGACTCCGAGTACGCACGGGTGATGCTGGGTAATCTCAAGGGCTGGCTTGATGAGGAGCCGCAGGTGCGGGAGATGGTTGACAGCTTGCCCCAGTTGAACCGCGAGCGGAGCTGCGCCGCCTGATAAGCGGATCATACAGATAATAAAAAACAGATAATAAAAAGACGAGAGGTTTGTGTAGGGGCGGTTCGCGAACCTCCCTTACGGTGCAGCCGCAAGGGACATACATACGAATCCTTCACAAAGAAGACATCATGAAAACTACGGAAAAGATTGACTGCGGCTGTGACGGTGGGGTCTGCTCGTTAGGTGCCCCGGTCAGGCAAAAGAAGATAACCATTCAGCAGCTCAGCCTGGGATTTGCCGGTCTTGCAGCCTGGTATGTGCTCTACCTCCAGTTGCTGCCGTTTTCCAACTTTTTTGCTTATCATCTTTTGCAGCTTGACCAGGGCAGTCATCTGGGAGCATCCATCCAGTTTTTCGTCTATGACACCCCCAAGGTCATGCTGCTGCTCACTCTTATTGTTTTTGTGGTGGGCATGATCCGTTCCTTTTTCACTCCTGAGCGGACGCGCAGGATTCTGGCCGGGAAAAGGGAGTCGGCCGGCAATGTCTTGTCGGCATTATTAGGCACTGTCACCCCGTTCTGTTCCTGTTCCGCTGTGCCGCTCTTTATCGGCTTTGTCCAGGCCGGCGTGCCTCTGGGTGTGACCCTTTCCTTTCTCATTGCCGCTCCCATGGTCAACGAGATAGCCGTGGTGCTGCTCTACGGCCTGCTGGGCTGGAAGATCGCCGCTCTGTATATGGCTACAGGCCTTGCCGTGGCCATCATTGCCGGCTGGGTCATCGGCCGCCTGCATCTCGAGCACCATATTGAAGACTGGGTGCGGGAGATCCGCATGGGCGAGCAGATCATCGTGGAAGAGAAACTCAGCTGGCATGACCGCATGGTGATGGGCGGCGAGGCGGTAAAAGACATCGTCGGCAAGGTGTGGCTCTATGTGGTGGCCGGTATCGCCGTCGGCGCCATGATCCACGGCTTTGTGCCGGAAAATTTCATGGCCGCCATCATGGGCAAGGATGCCTGGTGGTCGGTGCCTGCCGCGGTGCTGGTCGGCATCCCCATGTACTCCAATGCCGCGGGCATCGTGCCGGTGGTGCAGGCCCTGCTCAGTAAAGGTGCGGCCCTGGGCACGGTGCTGGCCTTCATGATGAGCGTCATCGCCCTGTCCCTGCCCGAGATGGTGATCCTGCGCAAGGTGCTGAAACCGAAACTGATCGCCGTCTTCATCGGCGTTGTCGGCGTCGGTATCCTGTTCACCGGTTTTCTTTTTAACCTGATTATTTAGTAGGGGCTCTTATGAAGGAAAACAAGGAACTGGTCTGTTATTGCATGGGTTATTCCAGGGAGGATATCAGGCAGGATGCCGCCAGATATGGCCATTCGACCATTCTCGAACGGATTATGGCCGTATCCCGGGCAGGGGCCTGCAACTGTGCCGCCAATAACCCCGCAGCCCACTGATGCCTGGCCGATGTCCGCCGGTTGGTGGACGAGGTGCTGAGAGATGAACAAAAAAATATATAGCTGTCTGCGGCTGATCTCCGCACTCTTTTTGGAGAAACAGTGATGGATTGGAAAAGAGAATGGAAGACGCTGGTCTGGATCGTGGCGTTTTTTATCGGCTGCTATTATTTGCCGGTGGGGAACGGGCGCTTTGATAATGCGGTCATGGAGTCGCTGCACCTGGTCAAATGGTATGCTCGCGAGCATGTGTTGCTCTGTCTGGTACCGGCCTTTTTTATCGCCGGCGCCATTGCCGTCTTTGTCAGCCAGGCCTCGGTGCTGAAATATCTTGGGCCCAAAGCGAACAAGATGCTGGCCTATGGTGTGGCCTCGATGTCTGGTACCATCCTCGCCGTCTGTTCCTGCACCATTCTGCCTCTTTTTTCCGGCATCTATAAGATGGGGGCTGGGCTGGGACCGGCCACCGCCTTTCTCTATGCCGGTCCGGCCATTAATATCTTGGCCATTATCCTCACGGCCCGCATCCTCGGGCCGGAGCTGGGCATTGCCCGGGCGGTGGGGGCTATTTTCTTCAGCGTTATTATCGGCCTGCTCATGCATTTCTTTTTCAGGAAGGAGGAAATGGAAAAGGCCCATATTGAGATGCCGGAAGCCGAGGTGACGCGCCCACTATGGCAGAATGTTCTCTATTTTGCCGCCATGGTCGGCATCCTGGTCTTTGCCAACTGGGGAAAACCTGCAGAAACCACCGGTCTCTGGCATACCATTTATGGCAATAAATGGCTGATCACCGGCATCTTTTCCGCTGCTCTCGGCCTGATGCTCATGACATGGTATGGCCTGCCTAAATGGCAGGTGGTGTTGGCTGCTGTCCCTGCGTTTATTCTTGCCTTTTTGTTTTCCGGCCATCCCACTCTGGCCTTTGTGGCCGGGGTTCTCGCTCTGAGTGTTGTCATCAGTCCCAGGGAGGATGAAACAGGGGAATGGTTCAGGGAGTCGTGGGGTTTTGCCAAGCAGATTCTGCCCCTGCTGCTGTTCGGGGTGCTTATTGCCGGCATTCTGCTGGGCCGACCGGGGCAGGAGGGGTTGATCCCATCAACATGGGTCAGCCGGGCCGTGGGCGGTAACTCACTCATGGCAAATTTCGCTGCCTCTTTTGCCGGGGCCTTCATGTATTTTGCCACCTTGACCGAGGTGCCGATCCTGCAGGGTCTGATCGGCAGCGGCATGGGCAAGGGACCGGCCCTGGCCCTGCTGTTGGCCGGTCCGGCCCTCAGCCTGCCCAACATGCTGGTAATCCGCAGCATCATGGGCACCAAGAAAACAGTGGTCTTTGTCTGCCTGGTGATTGTCATGGCGACCATCAGCGGGCTTATTTTCGGCTCGTTTTTTTAAGAAACGTGTTTGTGAAAATTTTGTAAAAACCGAAAATTTACCACAGAGAGCACAGAGCACACAGAGATAACTAACAGTAATTAAAAAAATATTTCTCTGTGACCTCTGTGTGCTCCGTGGTGAAAAATAGACATTATTAGGAATTCATTTTTTGATGGAAAAATAAACAACTTAATATGGAGAAAGTCATGGAAATCAAAGTATGCGGACCTGGTTGTCCGAAATGTCATGAAACGGAAAGAATAGTCAATGAGGCTTTGGGAGAGGCGGGTATAGGAGTTATCGTGCAGAAAATCTCCGATTTCAGCGAGATTGCCAAGCTGGGCGTTTTTGCCACCCCGGCTGTGGTGATTGACGGCAAGATCAAATGCACCGGCAAGGTGCCTAGCAAAAAGGATGTTATGTCCTGGTTCAAATAATTCTACTTTGAAAACGAGTTAATATGAAGGTCCCAGCCGCAGCGTAATGCCATCTTCAAGAAGCGGGTCATGCCCGCGGCATTGGTATGCCCACAATAGCGTTATCGCGGGCATGGCCCGCTCCTTGTACACAGCAAGATTTTCACTGCAGCAAGGCGCCGTTATTGTGGGGCATGTTCAAATGGTGCGTCATGTCTAGAAATAAAAAAATAAAGGTTCTCTTTCTCTGCACCGGCAACTCCTGCCGCAGCCAGATGGCGGAAGGCTGGGCCAGGCATCTTCGCGCAGGCGATATCATCGCCTATTCCGCCGGCATCGAGACCCATGGTCTCAACCCCCTGGCCGTCAGGGTGATGGCCGAGGCCGGAGTGAACATCAGCAATCACCGCTCCAAGCTGGTGAAGGATCTGCCTGAACAGGAGTTTGATTTGGTGATCACGGTGTGCGGCCATGCCGATGAAAACTGCCCCTTCTTCCCTGGACCCACCAGGGTAGTGCACCATGGTTTTGATGATCCGCCGAAACTTGCCGCGGGTGCCAACACTGAAGAAGAGGCGCTGAGCCATTACCGCCGGGTACGGGATGAGATCCGGGATTTCATTAAAATGCTGAAATTTTGAACCCCGTCCATTTTGCAAGAGGCTCATAAGTGAAAAAAAAGAAACTGTGGATTTTGCTCTTCTCCCTGGGCCTGCTTTTGCGGGCCATGCCGGCATGGGCTTATGATATCAGTGATCTGCTGGAAGCGGTTGCCGGACAACCGGCAGTCGAACTGAGCGAACTGGCTGTGCGGGAATCAGAGGTTCAGGTGGAAGAGGCACGGGCCGCCCTCTATCCCAAGGTCAACCTCTTCGGACGGACGGAGAGCTATAATTCGCCCACCAACCTGCGGCCCATGCCGCCCACCGAGGTTGATATCGCGGCAGGTGATTCGATACCGTTTTCCCGTGACATCCTGCGCTACGGCCTGACTCTGGAAATGCCCATCTATGCCAAACAGCTCTATACCCTGCAGGAAAAGGTGAAGCTGTTAAGCGACAGAGCAAATCTTGCGCACCGGATCAATCTCATCACCAGGGAGTCCGCCGTGATTGCGGCAAACAGCAGCTATCTCTATCTGGTTAATCTCAATGAGGCCATCGCCGGCCGCATTGATTCCCTGGAAATCACCGGCCAGGAGGTGGAGCTCAAGGTGAAAAACGGCCGGGCGGCCGAAATCGAGCTCTACAAAATCAACAACTCAATCAATGAATTGAAGCAGCAGCGCAACAGTATCATGGCCCGGATTGCCGATGTGCGGAGCGACCTGAAGAAACTGACCGGTATTGATCTTGCGGCGCCGGTTGCCATGGCGCTTGCCGGCACACTGGCCGGCTCTGATTTCATCACCGAGCAGAAGATAGCCACAGAGGTGGCTGCCGCGGAAAAAGAGGCCCAGAGGAGCCGTGAAGCGCGCTATCCCGTGCTTTTGCTGTATGGCACCATCTCCGGCAACGACGGCGAGGCCTATAATACCGATGAGCATATCTTCAGAAGCTACAATTACGGCGGGGTGAAACTGCAGATGCCGCTTTTTGACCAAACCATCAGCACCGGCGAGGAGATGGCGGACATCAGGCTGAGTCAGGCCAGAAAAAAGCTGGCCCAGGCCAGAATTGAACTCGCGGCCCTGGCGAAAAATCTTACGGACAAGCTGCCGCTTCTTGAACAGTCGCTGCAGCTTGCCCGGGAATCGGAAAAAAACAGCCATGAACTCCTGGCCACGGCCAAGGTATCCTTTACTGCGGGTCGCATGACCCTTGAGGAGTACCTGCGCTATGAAAGCCAGCTGCTGGCCTCCCAGGCCGCGGTGGAGGAAGTGCAAAGCAAGAGATGGCAATTGTGGTCGCAACAGGCTGTCCTCTACGGCATTGATCTGCGGGGTGTGGTGCAATGAAAAAGATAGTGACGATTCTGCTGGTGGCCCTGCTTGTGCTGGGTGCTGTGGTGCTGCTGCAAAAAAGAAAAGCGCAACTGGCCAGGGACACGCCGGCCGCCATTCTGCCGGTGGTGGTGCAGGCGGTAAAGCTCACAAAAGATCAGGTTACCCTTACCCTGCCCGCCATGGGGGTGGTTGGCTCGGAACTCTCGTCAACCCTGTCCACCAAGGTGAGCGGGCGGGTCGTTAAGATTTTCAAACAGGAAGGGGACGTGGTGCAGCAGGGCGATGTGCTGGCCCGCATTGATGCCACGGATCTGGCCGCCAAAAAGGAGAGTCTGCACCTGAAACGGGCAGGACTTGATTATGAAATAGCCGCCAAAAAAGAGGATCTCAAGTCCCTGCGCACCACCCTGGCGGTTGCCGGGGAAACCCATCAGCGCACCCTGGAACTGCTGGCGGTCAAGGGCGCCTCACAGGAGCAGTCCCGCCAGGAAGAGGCAACCATTGCCCAGTTTGAGGCAAAAATAAGTGCTGCCAGCAATGGCATTGCCTCCCTGGAAAAGAACAAGGAGATCCTGCTGCAGGATGAAAAAGAGATCCAGTCACTGCTGAGCTATACGGATATCCTTGCCCCCACCTGCGGCACGGTGAGCAAGCGGGAGGTGATGGTGGGGGATATGGCCATGCCCGGTAAAACCCTTTTTCGCATTGCCGCCTGCTCCGGGCAGTATCTGAACCTCTCCCTGCCCGCTTCACTGCAGGCGACCCAGGCCCTCTGGCAGGGGCACGCCCTTGCCCTGTCTGCCAGAAACCAGGCCACGGCCACCACCGGCCTGGCCCAGTATGTGGCCCCCATGCCCAAGGAATCAGGGACACTGGAAGGCCAATATGTACGCATCGATCTGGTGATCTATGCGGGGAATACGGTCCTGCTGCCCATGGATGCATTGCTCACCATTGATGGCCGTACCTCGGTCTTTATCTGGGAAAACGGAGCCGCCGTCAAGACCCCGGTGACCATTATTGCCCGCGGCAGTGAAGGGGTGGTGGTTGCTGAAGCGCTTGAGGCCAGAACGGTGCTGATGGCCAAACCCGATATTTTATTGCGGGTTGCCAGCGGCGCGCCGGTCAAGGTTATGGCGGCCTCTCCCCCTGTTGACAGCAAGGCCGGGGCCTGAGCCATGTTCGATTTCTTTCATAAACGTCCCTACCTGCTCTACAGCCTGATTGCCGGATTTTTCGTGCTGGGCGTCTACGGTCTGGTGGTCATGCCCAAGAACCTGTTCCCCGATTCCGAACGGCCCACGGTGATCGTCATGAGCCAGGTGCCGGGCGCCACCCCCAATATGGTGGCGGCCACGGTCTCCAAACCCATTGAACAGGAAATATCCACCCTTGCCCTCATCCGCCAGGTGAGTTCCACCAATATTGCCGGCATGTCCATTGTCACCGCTGAATTCGAGTATAAAAAAGGTCTTGATCCGGCGGCAGTGGATGTGAACAACGCTATCAACAAGGTGCGGGACAAATTGCCCGCAGGGGTCACCCCGGCCATTTACACGGCCGGCTCCTTTACCCTGCCCGTTGATGTCTTTGCCTTAAGCCCGAAAAATGACAACCTGTCTCTGGCCGATATCCGCAAAATCGCCGAAAGTGACATCAAACCGGCCCTGCTCAGGAATTCCGCCATCGGGAATGTGGAGATTTTCGGCGGTTTCCAGAGCGCCATCATGATCAATATCGATCCGTTCAAGGCCAAGAGTTACGGCATTGCCCTGGATAAAATAGGCGGCATCATCCGCAGTCTGGACAGGGATGTACCCATTGGTTTTGTCAAGGGCGAGGATTCTTTTTATACGCTGGCCTATTACGGTGAGCGGGATCAGGTGGAAGCGCTGGCCATGCTGCCGGTGGCGACCAACGTGCGCCTGGGGGATATTGCCGACATCAGCTGGCACCATCAGAAAAGGTTATCCGGCTATATCGGCAACGGCAAACCCGCCATCGCCCTGGCTATCCAGCGGGCGCCCGGGGGCTCGGTGCTGTCCACCAGTAAGGCGGCCCGGAGCGCGGTTGCCCAGCTTATACCGCGTTACACCAATATTGATTTTCAACTGGCGGACACCCAGCGCAATCTGATCGAAACCGCCAATGTCAACATGCTTGAGGCCCTGCGGGATGCCATCTTCTTCACCCTGCTGGTGATTCTGCTTTTTCTCGGCAATCTGCGGGCCGTGACCGCGGCACTGGCCTCCATTCCCATGGTTTTTTTCTCCACCATCGCCATTATCTGGATGGGCGGCGGAGAACTCAATATCGTCATCTACACCGCCATCATCCTGGCCCTCGGCATGCTGGTTGATGACGCAGTGGTGGTGCTGGAAAATATTGAGCGCCATCTCGGCGAGCTTAAAGAAGATCTCAATACCGCCATCATTGCCGGCACCAAAGAGGTCATTGCCCCGGTTTTTGCCGGCACGGTGGCCACCATTGCCATTATGATCCCCTTTCTCTTTGTGGGGGATTTCCCGGAAAAAATATTCAGGCCCCTGATCTCCACCCTGATCATTGCCCTGCTTGTCTCCTATTTTCTTTCCATCACCTTTATTCCATCCATTTCCTTCTGGCTTTATCGGAAAGGCGTCACGAAAACCCGTTTTGAACTCCTGCTGGAAAAGGTGTATGACAGGAGTTTCGGCCGGCTGGTGGGGCCCTATCTCTCCATCCTGCGCTTTTCCAACGGAGGGCGGTCCGGGCTGCGCCGGTTGCTGATGACCGTCGGGGTCATTGTCCTGCTGGCCGTCAGTATCAGAAACATCATGCCTGTTATCGGCCGAGATCTGATGCCGCCCATGGATACCGGCATTATCAAGGCCCATGTCAAATTTTCCGCCAATGAGACGGTGGAGACGGTGGAAAAGAGATTGCTGCCGGTTTTAGCCTGGCTCAAGGCGCAGCCGGAGGTGGAGATGAGTTCGATTACCTTCGGGGCGGAACCGGGCGTGTTGTCCATGGGGTCCGGATCGCTTCCCACGGAAGCCGTTATGACCATTAACTGTGTCAACCGTTTTGAGCGCAAGAAATCCGTCTGGCAGATTGAAGATGAAATTCGTGGCAAATTGACCGAACTGGCCAATGTCAAAGCGGCGGATGTCTATGATTTCGGCGCCACCGCCATGAGCAGTATCAAGGCGCCGGTTGATGTGCGGCTGCTGGCCGAGGACTATCATCTGCTGCCCCAGGCCGCATCCCGGGCTGTCTCCGCCCTGGGCCGGGTCAAGGGGCTTACCTCGGTAAATACCAGCTGGGATGAGGACTTCACCGAGGCACGGCTGGAGATTGATACCAACAAGGCCCTGGCCTATGGCATGACCCCGGTGATGATCGCGGCCCAATTGCCGCTGGCAGGCGTGCCGGTGGCTATTAACGGCAATCTTGTTTCCATGCAGAGCCAGTTTGTCAGGCTCGATTTTGCCCCTGCCCTGGACAGTCATCCGGATAATCTGCGCCTCATCCCCATCCAGACACCCAAAGGGGTTGTTCCCCTGGAGGCACTGGCCACCATCAGCTATGGCCTCACGGCTAACAGGATCGAGCGCAATCAGATGCTCTATTCCGTGGATGTATCAGGCTACCGGAGTAAGCGCGCCATGTCCACCATCATGGGGGATGTGGAAAGGGAGCTGCATCAGGAGGATTTCAGCGGGGTCGAGCTGAGCCAGGAGGGAGACATCAAACAGATGCAGGACAGTTTCGCCCGCATGATCAAGGCCATTGCCATCGGCGTGGTCCTGCTGCTCATGGCACTCATTGCCATCTATCATTCGGTTCGGCTTTCCGTGGTCATGATCCTGGTGTTGCCCCTTGCCATGATCGGCGCCTCCTGGGGCATGCTGGTCTTTAATAAGCCGAGTTGCATGCCCAGCATGGTGGGCATCATGCTGCTTTTCGGCATCATCATCAAAAATTCGGTACTGCTCATTGATTTTTACCAGGTGTTCCGCAAGACAGGGGAGTCGCCCTTTGCGGCGGCCATGGAGTCGGTGCGGGTGCGGTTCAGACCGGTATTCATGACCGCCTTCGGCACCATGGCCGGCATGATCCCCATTGCCTTTGAGTGGGCTGTTGGACTGGAACGTCTTTCCCCCCTGGCTGACGTGGCCATAGGCGGCCTGCTGGTCGGAACCATTCTGACCCTGATTTATATTCCCATGTTTGCCTATACGGTGGACCGGGGGAAAAGCGGTGTGGATGGGGAGTACCTCTCTTTAACAACTGCAAAATAATGGAGAAAAAAATGCGTAACAGGATGCTGGGATGTATCGTTATTGCCGTGATTCTGCTGCTGAGTGGTCCAGCCTGGGCTGCGCAGCAGGAAATTCCGGTGAAAGACATGGTGACCATGGTTGATCTCGGGGCCGGCAAATGTATTCCGTGTAAAATGATGGCGCCGATCCTGGAAAAGCTGCAAAAGGAATATGCGGGCCGGGCGGCCATTGTCTTTATCGATGTCTGGGAGGACGGCAGTCAGTCTAAGAGATTTGGTATCCGTTCTATCCCCACCCAGATTTTTTTTGACAAAAACGGCAAGGAAATCTACCGGCATGAGGGCTTTCTGGCTGAAGAGGGCATTGTCGCCAAACTCAAAGAAATGGGTGTGATGGAACAGCAGGAGAAGTGATCACGATGGATTCCATTTTTCTGCTCGTCAACCAGTGGATGGCCGGCACCACTGCCATTGCCGCCCTGGGCTGTTTTGCCTGGGGGATGATCAGCGTGCTGTTCAGCCCCTGCCATCTGGCCTCGATCCCCTTGATCGTGGCCTATGTGGGCGGTCAGGATCAGCTTGTCCAGGGCCGGCAGGCTGCCTGGTATGCGGTGCTGTTCAGCGGCGGCCTTTTTCTCACCATCACCCTGGTGGGTATTATCTGTGCCCTGCTCGGCCGGATGCTGGGCGATATCGGTCCCTATTGGACCATTGCCGTGGGGCTGATCCTGCTGTGGGTGGCTATGGACATGCTGGGCCTGGCCAGGTGTTGTCTGCCGGCAGGTGTCATGGGGCGGCTGCGGTTACGGGGACACTGGGGCGCATTTGTGCTGGGACTTGCCTATGGTGTTCTCTCCGGCTCCTGCACCTTCGGCTTCATTGCCCCCATCCTGGCCATCATCACCGTGCAGAAGCAGGTGATGACCGGTGTGCTGCTCATCCTGCTTTTTGCCGTTGGCCACTGTCTGCCCATTGCCGTGGCAGGCAGCTCCACAGCCATGGTGAAAAGGTTTACAACAAGCGCATTTTTCGGCCGGGGCAGCCTGTGGTTCCGCAAAGGGGCGGGCGTGGTGATCGCGGGTCTTGGCTGCTATTTTTTAGCAAAGCCCTTTCTATAAAATGATGGAGCGGGGAACGCCGGTCATTTTGCACAATGCGACCTGTTTTATCGGTTATTGTCGATTCGCCCAAAAGCGGGCGCAAAGTTTTTCTTGACGTATAAAGGATAAGGAAATACATTAGGAATGAACATTCACTCCGAGACTGCAATAAGGAAAACCATGTTAAAAACAGAAAAACGCGACGAGATTATCCGTGCTGCCCTTGAAATTATCGCCGAACACGGTTTTCACGGGGCTCCCATAGCCATGATCGCCAGTCGGGCAGGGGTTGGGGCCGGCACGATTTACCGTTACTTTGCAAACAAGGATATCCTGATCTCCGTCCTGTATGAGGATATAGAAGATCGACTTTTTCCGTACATCCTGCAGGGATATGATTCCGAGCGGCCTGTTCGAGAACGATTTCTCCATCTCGGTAAGGCGCTGCTGCAGTATTTCATCGAGAACCCCCTTGATTTTCGCTATGTGGAACAGTTTCACGGCTCCCCCTACGGTGCGGCACTCCGCAGGGACCGAATCTTGGGGGCAAGAGAAAACCGCGATGTGTTCCATGAATTTTTCGAGGAAGGTATTTCCCAACAGATGATAAAGGATTTTCCACTGACGGTTATTTTCGACCTGGCCTTTGGCCCTGTTCTTTACGTGGTCCGGGACCACATTCTTGATGTGGTCAAGTTAGATAATGTTCTGATCACCAAGATTATCGAGGCCTGTTGGGACGGAATTAGGCGCTAGCTCAAGGAAGACAGCGCGAATTTTTTTTATCTACTAGCGGAATGAATGTTCATTCCGTAAAGACTATGAGGTTCCCATGAAAATGTTACACAAAGCAAAAGTGATTGCTCTCGCAGGGTTGATGATCGGCAGCCTGCTGATGACCGGCTGCGGCAAGGATTCGACAGCCAGCGCACCTGCTCAGGCCGTGTCCCCCGAGGTTTCGGTTGTGGTGGTTAATCCCCAGCGCGTGCTGATAACCACGGAGCTGCCGGGACGCACGTCCGCCTTCCGGATCGCGGAAATTCGGCCCCAAGTCAGCGGTCTGGTGCAGAAACGCCTGTTTACGGAAGGTTCAGAGGTCAAGGCGGGCCAAGTGCTCTATCAGATTGATCCCGCTCCGTTTCAGGCAGCCCTCGACAATGCCAAGGCCGCCCTGGCCCGGGCTGAGGCCAATCTGTTTACACTCAGGTCAAGGGTCGAGCGTTACAAGGAATTACTAGCGGACAAAGCGGTGAGTCAGCAGGACTACGACGACGCGGCTGCCGCCCTGACCCAGGTCGTGGCCGATATTCAGTATTCGCAAGCGACGGTGGAGACGGCCAGCATCAATCTGGGATACACCAAAGTCACGGCGCCCATCTCCGGTCGCATCGGCAAATCCAACGTCACCGATGGCGCCATCGTCACGGCATACCAAGCCCTGGCCCTGGCCACCATCCAGCAACTGGATCCCATTTACGCTGATATGCCCCAATCCACCATCGACTTGCTGCGCCTGAAGAGCCGCCTGAAGGACGGCCTCCTCAATCAGCACGAAAAGGACCAGAACAAGGTCAAACTCATCCTGGAAGACGGCACTTCCTATCCCCTGGAGGGGACGCTGCAATTCAGCGATGTCACGGTTGATTCGACCACTGGCTCGGTCATCCTGCGGGTGGTCTTTCCCAATCCTGAAGGGGTCATTCTGCCGGGGATGTTTGTTCAGGCGGTGATCAAGGAAGGCGTCAATGAGCAGGCCATCCTTATTCCACAACAGGGGGTGTCCCGGGATCCAAAAGGCAATCCCTATGCCTTGATCGTTGATGCCGAAAGCAAAGCCGGCTATCGGCCGCTCACCCTTGACCGGGCCATCGGCGACAAATGGCTTGTTTCGTCAGGACTTGCCCATGGCGACCGGTTGATCGTCGAAGGTCTGCTGATGCTCAGGCCGGGCACGGTGGTGAAAGCTTCTCCTTTTGATCCGACGCAGGCCGGGCAAGTGCCTGCAGCCGGTGCCGACGCACCGTCCAAAAAACGCAGTGAAGGAGACGTGTAATGCTATCTAAGTTCTTTTTAGACCGGCCGGTCTTTGCCTGGGTCATCGCCATTATCATGATGACGGCAGGTGGCCTGGCGATCTATAATCTGCCCATCTCACAGTATCCGTCCATCGCGCCGCCGGCCATTGCCATTGATTCCTATTTCCCCGGAGCCTCGGGCGAGACCGTTGAAAATACTGTAACCCAGATCATCGAGCAAAAGATGACCGGGCTGGACGATATGCTCTATCTTTCCGGAACCAGTTCTTCGTCGGGTGCCTCCCGGGTCGAGATGACCTTTGCGCCGGGGACCGATCCGGATGTGGCCTGGTCCAAGGTGCAGAACAAGCTGCAGCTGGCCATGGCCAGCCTGCCCGATGTGGTGCAACGCTCCGGCGTCAAGGTCAGCAAATCCACCAGAAACTACCTGCTGATTGTCGGCCTGACCTCGGAAGACGGCAGCATGGACGGCAATGATCTGCGGGACTACGCCCAGTCCAATCTGGAAAAGATCCTCTCAAGGGTGCCGGGGGTCGGTGAAGTACAAAATTTCGGCTCCCAGTATGCCATGCGGGTCTGGGTAAATCCCGACAAGCTGACCAGTTACAGCCTGACCATGGAAGATGTCATCCTGGCGCTCAGGGCTTACAACGTCGAGGTCTCCGCCGGTCAATTAGGCGGGTCACCGGCCATGGAGGGCCAGCGCCTGAACGCCGCTATCATTGTTCAGCATCTGCTCCAGACCCCGGAGGAGTTTGCCGCCATCCCCATCCGCACCAATCCGGATGGCTCGGTGGTCCGCGTTAAGGACATCGGCCGCACGGAACTGGGGACTGAACGCAGCGATATCGTGGCCAATTACAATGGCAAACCCGCCGCCGCAATGGCAATCCGCCAGGCTGCCGGCGCCAATGCGCTGGATACGGCCAATGCCATTAAGCAGAAGCTGGAGGAGATGAGCCACTATTTCCCCCCCGGCATGAAGGTGATTTATCCCTACGACACCACCCCCTTTACGGAGGTGGCTATTGACGAGGTGGTCAAGACCCTGTTCGAGGCCGTCCTGCTGGTCTTTGTTGTCATGTATCTCTTTATGGGGACCTTCCGGGCCACGCTGATTCCCACCATCGCGGTGCCGGTGGTGTTGCTCGGAACCTTCGGGATCCTGGGGCTGTTCGGTTTTTCCATCAATATGCTGACCATGTTCGCCATGGTATTGGCGATCGGGCTTTTGGTGGATGACGCCATCGTGGTGGTAGAAAACGTTGAGCGTATCATGGCCGAGGAGGGGCTATCACCCCGGGAGGCAACCGCCAAATCCATGGGCGAGATCACCAGCGCCCTGATCGGCATCGGCCTGGTGCTGTCGGCGGTCTTCGGCCCCATGGCCTTCTTTCCCGGCTCCACCGGGGTCATCTATCGCCAGTTTTCCGTGACCGTCATTTCCTCCATGCTCCTGTCTGTGGTTGTTGCCCTGGTTCTGACCCCGGTGCTGTGCGCCACCATGCTCAAACCTGTGCCCAAGGGGCATGAACCCTCTGATGGCGCAGTCTGGTTTTTGCGCCCCTTTTTCCGCTGGTTCGACCGGATTTTTTTCCGCGGCAGGGATCTGTATGTCAGACTGGTCGGGCGGGTTCTGGCGAAAAAACTGCGTTACCTGTTCCTTTTTGTGTTGATTGTGGGGGCCATGGGTTATCTGTTCCAGCGCATGCCCACATCCTATATTCCGGATGAAGACCAGGGTATCCTGATGGTCCAGGCCATGCTACCCTCTGGCTCCAGCCTGGAGCAGACCGAGGCCGTGATTAACAAGGTCAGAGACTATTTTCTGGGACAAGAGAAAGATGGGGTGGATTCCATCATGACAATAGCCGGTACGAGTTTTGGCGGTGAGGGACAGAACATGGCCCTGGGGTTTGTCAAACTGAAAGACTGGAAGCTGCGCCAGCGGCCGGACCTGAAGGTCGGGGCCATCGCCGGTCGGGCCATGGGGGCCTTTTCCCAAATAAAAGAGGCCATGGTCTTCGCCTTCCCGCCCCCGCCGGTCATTGAACTGGGTATGGCAACCGGGTTTGATCTACAGTTGCTGGACCGGGGCGGTATGGGCCATGAAAAATTGATGGCGGCCCGCAACCAGCTCCTCGGCATGGCGGCCCAGGATCCGCGTCTGATCAGGGTCCGGCCCAACGGCATGAGTGACGTGGCCGAATACCACATCGATGTGGACTGGGACAAGGCCGGCGCCTTGGGGATTCCTATCGATTCCATCCACAACACCATTGCCGCGGCCTTCGGCAGCTCCTATGTCAATGACTTTATCCAGGCCGGCCGGGTCAAAAAGGTCTATGCCCAGGTGGATGCGCCCTTTCGCATGCTGCCGCAGGATCTGGAAAAGCTCTATGTGCGTAACAGCGTCGGCAAGATGGTTCCCTTTTCCTCTTTTGCTTCAGGCCGCTGGGTCATGGGTTCACCCAAGCTGGAGCGCTTCAACGCCTTTCCGTCCATCAATATCTGGGGCGAGCCAGCCCCGGGAAGGAGTTCCGGCGAGGCCATGGCCGCCATGGAAGAGATCATCGCCAAGCTGCCCCAGGGCATCGGCTATGATTGGACCGGACTCTCCTACCAGGAGAGGATGGCCGGCTCCCAGGCGCCCCTGCTCTACGCCTTCTCGATCTTTGTCGTCTTCCTCTGTCTGGCGGCCCTGTATGAGAGTTGGCCCATCCCCATCGCGATTCTGCTGACCCTGCCCCTTGGGGTTATCGGCGGGGTTATTGCCTCAAGCATGCGGGGGATGCCCAACGACGTCTATTTCCAGATCGGTCTGCTGACCACCCTGGGTTTGACCACCAAGAATGCTATCCTGATCGTCCAGTTCGCCAGGGCCAGGGTTGATGCAGGGGCAGGTCTGATTGAGGCGACCCTGGAAGCGGCTAAGCTGCGGCTGCGGCCTATCATCATGACCTCGCTGGCCTTCGGCTTCGGCATCCTGCCGCTGGCTCTGGCCGTCGGGGCAGGATCGGGGGCGCAAAGGGCCATCGGCACCGGCGTGCTGGGCGGCACGGTAACCTCGACCTTTCTGGTAACAATTTTCGCGCCGCTCTTTTACGTGCTGATCTATAAGATCCTGGGAAAACACAGAAAGAAAGTAACCATACAACATGTTGCAGAAAGTTCCCCGGGGGGACACGCCCATGAATAGACGATTATTGTTGTTATTGGCCGGCGTCGCACTCATTGCGGCCGGCTGTTCGCTGGCCCCTGAATACACCCAACCTCAATTGCCGATTCCAGGGGATTGGCCGCAGGGTGAGGCCTACCAGACCGTCCCGGACACACCCGAGACCCCGGTCGCCCCTGAGCTGAGCCGGCAGGAATTTTTCCCCGACGAACAGTTGCAGAAGGTCATCGGCATGGCCCTGGAAAATAACAGGGATCTGCGACTTGCCGCCTTGAATGTGGAAAGGGCGCGCGCACTGTACGGCGTGCAACGGGCGGAGCTGTTCCCCGCAGTTAATGCCAGCGGCGGCGGAGGCAAAAAGCGCCTTTCCTCTGATCTTGTCAGCCCTGGAGATCCAAGGACAAGTGAACAATACAGTCTTGAACTGGGTGTAGCCTCTTGGGAGATTGATTTCTTTGGTCGCATCAAGAGCCTGAAAGATCAAGCCTTGGAGGAATATCTGGCTACGGATGAGGCCCGGCGCAGCGCCCAGATCGCGCTGGTGTCCGAGGTTGCCAGGGCGTACATGACCCTGGCTGCGGATCGTGAAAACCTGAAACTGACCCAGTCTACCCTTGAAACACAGCAGGCCTCCTACGATTTAGTGCAAAAGAGGAATGATGTCGGGGTCGCCACCGAACTGGATCTGAAGCAGGCTCAGGTCCCGCTGGATACAGCCCGGAGAGATGTTTTCCGCTACAGGCAACTGGTGGCGCAGGACCAGAACGCCTTGAACCTCCTGGCCGGTGCTCCGGTGCCTGAGGAGTTGTTGCCGGTTAATCTGGAGAACGTCATTCCGCCCAGGGAAATTTCTACGGGGCTGCCCTCGGAAACGCTCCAGCGTCGGCCGGACATCATGGCGGCGGAACATCGGCTCAAGGGGGCCTACGCCTTTGTCGGCGCGGCCCGGGCCGCCTTTTTCCCCCGTATATCACTGACCACCGCTGTGGGAACCGCAAGCGACGATCTCTCCGGCCTCTTCAATTCCGGAACAGGCACATGGAATTTTACGCCCCAGATCGTTATGCCCATTTTCGACGCCCGCGTCTGGGCTGCCCTGCGGGTCAGCAAGGCCGATCGTGAAATCGTCCTGACCCAGTACGAGAAGGCAATCCAGACGGCTTTCAGGGAGGTAGCCGATTCCCTTGCCGTGCAGGGCACGGTGGATCAGCAGGTCGCAGCGCAACAATCATTGGTCAATGCCGTTGCCGAAACATATCGCCTCTCAAATAAACGCTATACAAAGGGAATTGACAGCTACCTGGGCGTCCTTGATGCACAGCGATCCCTCTATGCGGCGCAGCAGGGCCTTATCGCCCTCCGACTGGCCAAAATCTCCAACCAGGTGAGGCTTTACGCGGTATTGGGCGGAGGTGCTGAGTAACTGCAAGCACCAGCCAATGGTCCCATGGAAAGGCGGTGGCGACACCTCTATGGAGTGTCTCGTAAAGCATTTGACATGGGATGGGAGCCAGAGGACAGAGAAGTGGATTCAGGAAACACCTTATAGCGAACTGAAGAGGTGAGTGAGTGACTGGGCCGCAAAAGAAAAAAAACATTGCCGACGACAAGGGATGTTCCGATTTGATCGACCAGGAAAGGCTTTACAGAGAACTGGATATCAAGGACGACACGATCTTTCTTGTTATGTCCTGTGGCCGCTGCGACTATGCCCTGTCAGTTGCGACCCATATTGGATGCCAAGGCCGAATATTTGCCTTTGATATGTTGGAGACGGGAATCGACCGGCTGATCGATGAGATAATTGCTGGCGGTATCACCCATATCTACCCCAGAGTCTGTGATCTGTGTACGCTTCCTCTTGGTAACGGCACTATAGATATCTGCCTCATGGCCACAGTATTCCATGATTTGGTGCAGCAGGGCACCGACCAGATTTTGTTGAGCGAAATCAAAAGGGTTTTGAAACCAGGCGGCGTTCTGGCGGTGCTTGAGTTTAAGAAGATATCGGGCCATCCCGGCCCGCCGCTTAATATTCGCATCAGTCCGGCGGAACTTGATGAGACGCTCCGCCTTTACGGCTTTACTCCGGTGAAGAACCGGGAGATTGAGGTTGGTGCATGCAACTACCTGTCGCTTTACCATATCAGTAATGGATTACCCTGAAGAATTTTCAAATCAGAAGCGCAGGATGCATTCTCAATGGACAGCGATGAGACCTTTCGCAGTGACTTGAAAAAAAGGATGAAGGAAGTGGACTTTTGGAAAAGATCCCACGTTGCAATACCGCTTTCTGCATCCAGCAAACGCCGGCATTAACAGCCAGAATTTAGAGGTGAATATAGGTTTGTTCACCTTGGCACGGCACTGCTTCGTTACTTCATCGCTAAACCCGTTGATTTTCGTTATCTGGAGCAATACCTCAGCTCGCCCTATGGCGTAGCGTTACGTAAGGACTGGCTCTTGGGAAACGGACAAGATGGGGATTTGTACCGTTGGATTTTTGAAAAGGGAGTGGGGCAACAAATTGTGAAGGACCTCCCACTGGTCGTGCTCTTTGCCTTGGTTTTTGACCCGCTTCTGGCAGTGTCCAGAGCGCATATTCTCGGCTTCATCGAGCTGGATGATCATTTAATTATGCAGACCATCCAAGCCTGCTGGGATGGCATCAAAAGGTATATAAAAAGGTATGGGATGGGTTTCAAACAAAAGTTGTCAAACCCGGTTCCGGAGTGAATATTCACTCTTGTGCTTGGTCTATACGAATTATGTCTCCACAGTTGAGAGCCTGCTATGAGGCAGGTTGCGAGCCACGCATATGCAAAATACACATGGAAAAAATCCGGAAAAAATATGGCAGCCTGATATCAGGGTGAATGCCCAAGGCTTGCAGGCGCTGGTCAAGTCATCGCCTCTGGGAATTATTGCCATTGATCTTGATGGAAATATCAGGCTGTGGAACAAGGCTGCCGAGCAGATTTCCGGCTGGCAAGAGGAGGAAGTACTTGGACGGTCAATTGGCGTTCTTTCACGAAATGGCTGGGGAACTTACGAAGAGTTGCGAAGGCGGACATTGCTCATGGAAGTGTTCAATTCCATGCCGCTCAGCGCTACCAGAAAAGATGGTTTGGATATACGAATCAGTTATTCTGCGGCGCCTGTGCTTGATGACAAAAACCGTGTCATCGGGACAGTTGCCGTTCTCTATGACATCACCGAAAAAATAAAGCTGGAAACGACAGTCAGGGAGGGTCTGGAGAAGATGACCCGGGTCGTGGACGAGACGGTCCATGCCTTGGCGTCGGCAACGGAAAAAAGAGACCCCTACACGGCGGGGCACCAACAAAGGGTTGCCCAGTTGGCCTGCGCCATTGCCAGGGAGATGGGAGGGCTTGACGAAGACCGGATAAAAGGGATCAGGACCGCGGCAATTATCCATGATATCGGCAAACTGTATGTCCCTGCCGAGATATTGTGCAAGCCGGGAAAGTTAACGGATATCGAATTCAAACTGCTGAAAACCCACCCCCAGGCCGGTTTCGAGATTTTACAGGAAATCGAATTCCCCTGGCCCATTGCGCAAATTGTGCAGCAACACCATGAACGACTGGACGGCAGCGGTTATCCTGCCGGTCTTGTTGGCGACGAGATCCTCCTGGAAGCACGCATTGTGGGGGTGGCCGACGTGGTCGAAGCCATGTCTTCTCATCGTCCTTACCGGGCCGGCAAAGGGGAAAAGGCTGCCTTGCAGGAGATCAGCAGGCAGCGGAAAAAAATTTATGACCCTGAGGTGGTGGATGCCTGTCTGGCATTGTTTGCCAGAGGATTTAATCTCGCGGTTACTTGAAAAGATGGTCATCACCGTGGGTGGGATGAGCATCGACGACGAAGAGGATCGTGTACATGAAAAAAAAATGGTTGATCAGGGTTATAGTGGTTGTGGCAATGGGCATTTTGGCTCTGGTCCTGTGGCAGCGATATGGCCACAAGGCAAAGGATGACGGGATTGCCAGTGGAAACGGGCGCATCGAGGCGGTGGAGATTGATATCGCCGCCAAGATCGCCGGCCGCATCAAGGCCATCCTGGTGAGCGAAGGAGATTTCGTCACCAGCGGCCAGATTGTTGCGCGGATGGACACGGAGGTACTCGATGCCCAGCTCCGCGAGGCTGAGGCAAATCTACGTAAGGCGCAAAGTGCTGTTGAAACCATGCAGAACCAGACGGCCCAGCGCCAGAGCGAGAAAGCAGCCGCCTCGGCTCTGGTGGCGCAGCGTGAGGCCGAATCTGCAGTTGCGAAAAAACGTTTGGCGCGGTTAGAGCCCCTGGCCCAGACCGGCGCCATCGCCGCCCAGGACCTTGACGACATTCAGGCCCAGGTCCTGAGCGCCCAGGCGATGGTGCGGGGGGCAAAGGCCCAGATGGCCGCTGCTGGGGCCGCCATCGCCACAGTGAAATCCCAGGAGATCGAAGCCCTGTCGGTTGTTGAAGCGGCACGGGCAACAATTGTCAGACTTCAGGCTGATATCGACGACAGCGCACTCAAGGCGACCCGGGACGGTCGGGTGCAATATCGCATTGCCCAGCCCGGGGAGGTGGTTGGCGCCGGCGGCAAGGTACTTAACCTGCTCGACCTGAGCGATGTTTATATGACTTTCTTCCTGCCCACAGCGTCAGCGGGTCGGATTGCCATGGGCTCTGAGGTGCGGCTGATACTGGACGCTGCCCCCCAGTATGTGATCCCGGCCCAGGTGTCGTTTGTTGCCGATTCGGCCCAGTTCACCCCGAAAACCGTGGAAACGGCCAGTGAACGGGAGAAGCTGATGTTCCGCATTAGGGCGCAGATCCCTGCGGAGTTGCTGAGAAAGCACATCACCAATGTCAAGACCGGTCTGCCCGGCATGGCCTTCGTCCGGCTGGACCCCGCGGTGGCTTGGCCTGACCATCTGCAGGTGAAATTACCGCAATGAGCATTCGCGAGTCTACAGCTAGGGGCATGACACTCGTGCCGCCCTTTGTGGCCCGGTTGCAGGAGGTTTCGCTGCGCTACGACAAAAAACTGGCCCTGGATGCGATCACCCTTAATTTTCCCGCCGGCTGCATGGTCGGGGTCATAGGCCCGGACGGGGTGGGCAAGTCCAGCCTGTTTTCGTTGGTGGCAGGCTCCCGGGCCATCCAGTCTGGACGAGTGGAGGTTCTGGGCGGCGCCATGGCGGACAAGCGCCATCGTCAGAAGGTTTGCCCCCAAGTAGCCTACATGCCCCAGGGACTTGGCAAAAATCTTTATCCAACTCTGTCGGTTTTTGAAAACGTCGACTTTTTTGCCCGTTTGTTCGGGCACAACCGCCAGGAGCGCACACGGCGCATCGGGGAACTGCTGCAGGCCACGGGCCTGGCCCCCTTTGTTGATCGCCCGGCCGGCAAGCTTTCCGGCGGCATGAAACAAAAACTTGGTCTCTGCTGCGCGCTTATTCACGATCCGGAACTGCTGATTCTCGATGAACCGACCACCGGCGTCGATCCCTTGTCGCGCCGCCAGTTCTGGGAACTGATCGATCGTATCCGGGCCCATCGGGCTGGTATGAGTATTATCGTCGCCACTGCCTACATGGAGGAAGCCACCCGCTTCGACTGGCTGGTGGCCATGAACGCCGGCCGCGTGCTCGCCACCGGCACCCCTCGGGAAATCCTGGCCCACACTAAGACAACCTCGCTGGAGAATGCTTTTATTGCCTTGCTGCCTGAGTCCCAGCGGCAGGGCTACCGGCCGGTCATCATCCCCCCGCGCGAAACGAACAGCGCCGGTAAGACTGCGATAGAGGCCCATGATCTCACCATGCGCTTTGGGGATTTCGTTGCGGTGGATCAGGTGAGTTTCCGTATCGGCCAGGGGGAGATCTTCGGCTTTCTGGGCTCCAACGGCTGCGGCAAGACCACCACCATGAAGATGTTGACCGGCCTGCTGCCGGCCAGCGCAGGGGAGGCATGGCTATTTGGCCGCCCGGTTGACCCGCATGATCTGGAAACCCGCCGCCGGGTCGGCTATATGTCACAGTCGTTTTCACTCTACAGTGAGTTGACGGTGCAGCAGAATCTGGTCCTGCACGCCCGTCTGTTCAGGATGCCGGAGAAACGGATCATGGGACGGGTGCAGGAAATGGCCGGGCGTTTCGGTCTCTCCGAGGTCATGGACAGCCTACCCGACTCCCTGCCGCTGGGGCAGCGGCAACGGCTTTCCCTGGCGGTGGCGATGATCCACGGGCCCGAGATGCTGATTCTCGACGAACCGACCTCCGGGGTGGATCCGGTGGCGCGCGATGCCTTCTGGCAGATCATGATTGATCTGGCGCGGCAGGACAAGGTCACCATTTTCATTTCCACCCACTTCATGAACGAGGCCGAGCGTTGTGACCGTATCTCGCTGATGCATGCCGGCAAGGTGATGGTCAGCGATGCGCCGGCGGAGCTGATCAAGGCGCGTGGGGCGCAGACCCTGGAAGAGGCGTTTATCGGCTATCTGGAGGACGCTGCTGTGGGTGCTGGCCCCCTGACAACGCCCGTGGGGGAGTTTGCCGGCCCTCAATCGTCGGATGGCGAGAAAAACAAGGGAACTGAGGTGGGGAATAAGGCATTCAGTCTGCGCCGTCTGTTTAGCTACACCCGACGTGAAACCCTGGAATTGCGCCGGGATCCGATCCGCCTGACCCTTGCCCTGCTGGGCACTGTCATCTTGATGGTGGTTATGGGCTACGGCATCAGCCTTGATGTGGAAAACCTTTCCTTTGCGGCCCTTGACCGGGACCAGACCAGTCTCAGCCGTGACTACGTACTCAACCTGTCCGGCTCGCACTACTTCAGCGAGCGGACCCCCATCAAGAATTACAGCGATTTGGACCGGCGCATGCGCAGTGGCGAAATCAGCCTGGCCATCGAAATTCCTCCCGGCTTTGCCCGGGATCTTAAGCGGGGATCACCGGTTAGCGTCGGGGTCTGGATTGATGGCGCCATGCCGCAGCGCGCCGAAACCGTGCGCGGCTATGTCCAGGGGATGCATGCCCATTGGCTGAGTAGCCTGGCGCGGGCCTCCGGCGCGACGGCAAACGCTGGCGCCGCCACCATCGAGACGCGTTATCGCTATAATCCGGATGTCAAAAGTCTGGTGGCCATGGTTCCGGCCGTGATCCCACTGCTGCTGATGCTGATCCCGGCCATGCTGACCGCTCTGTCGGTGGTACGGGAGAAGGAGTTGGGCTCCATCGTCAATCTCTATGTTACTCCGGTCACCCGCCTGGAATTCCTGCTGGGCAAGCAGATTCCCTATGCCTCCCTGGCAATGGTCAACTTTCTGCTGCTCAGCGTGCTGGCTGTATTTGTTTTTGGTGTTCCCTTCAAAGGGAGTTTCTTGACCTTCTCCACAGCGGCGACGCTGTATGTCATCATCGCCACTGCCTTCGGATTATTGATGTCGACTTTTATGCGCAGCCAGACCGCCGCCCTGTTCGGCACGGCCATACTGACCATCATGCCTGCCGTGCAATTTTCCGGGATGATCGACCCTGTTTCTTCGCTGGAGGGGGTAGGGGCCTTGATCGGCAAAATCTACCCGACCACCCATTTCCTTATTATCTCGCGCGGCACCTTTTCCAAGGGACTCGGCTTCCGTGATCTGCAGGCATCATTTGCCCCCCTGCTGCTGGCCGTGCCCATCCTCATAGGCCTGAGCACCGCCCTGCTCAAGAAACAGGAGCCCTGACATGCGTGCCGCAAATATTCTGCATCTTGGCATCAAGGAACTGCGCAGTCTGCTGCGTGATCCGATCATGCTTTTTCTTATTGTTTATATCTTTTCCTTCGCGATTTACGCCTCCACCAAGGCCACGCCGGACACGCTGCACAAGGCGCCGATTGCCATTGTTGACGAGGATCGCTCACCACTCTCCGTCCGCATTACTGACGCCTTCTTTCCTCCCCACTTCCAGACGCCGGTGTTGATCACCCAAGCCGAGATGGATGCCCGGATGGATGCCGGCATCTCCACCTTTGCCCTGGATATCCCTCCGGATTTCCAACGCGATGTGTTGGCCGGGCGCAGGCCGGCGGTCCAGCTCAATGTCGATGCTACCCGGATGAGTCAGGCCTTTACCGGCAGCGGCTATATCCAGTCAATAGTCGAGGGCGAGGTGAGATCCTTTCTGCAGCGGCATCGTACAGAGGCAGCACCGGTGGCGGATCTCGCCATGCGGGTGCGTTTCAATCAAGAGCTGAATAAATCCTGGTTCAGCGCCGTGATGGAATTGATCAACAACATCACCATGCTTGCCATCATCCTCACCGGCGCGGCGCTGATCCGCGAACGGGAGCACGGCACGGTGGAGCACCTGCTGGTGATGCCTATCACCCCTTTCGAGATCATGACCAGCAAGGTGTGGTCTATGGCCCTGGTGGTCCTGGTCGCTTCGGCCTTATCTCTGGTGTTCGTGGTCCAGGGCTGGCTCTCGGTGCCCATCGAAGGCTCCCTTATTCTCTTCCTGGCGGGCACCGCCCTGCATCTCTTTGCAGCTACCTCATTGGGGATCTTCCTCGGCACCCTCGCCCGCTCCATGCCGCAGCTCGGTTTGTTGCTGATGCTGGTGCTGCTGCCCTTGCAGATCCTCTCGGGTTCCACCACGCCCAGGGAAAGCATGCCGGAGTTCATCCAGTATGTCATGATGGCCGCGCCGAACACCCATTTCGTCATGCTGGCCCAGGCTATCCTTTACCGTGGAGCCGGGTTTTCGGTTGTCTGGCCGCAATTTCTCTCCCTCATCCTCATCGGCACGGTCTTATTCTCCTTCTCTCTGGCACGATTTCGCAAAACCATCGGCACAATGGCATAAGAGAATCTCTGGGGGAGATTCCTTTTCCATGTTGCTTCTTCCGTGGGATGGGGCGGAAAAAAGGGATTTTCAAGAAAAAGTAAGAGAAGAGGGGATCGTCATTTCACAAAATGTCGACCATAGCCAAAGAGCAATATGCCGGAAGAGACCAGCAAGAATGCCAGCCAGTCCTTTAAGGAAAGATGCTCCCTGTTGAAGGAGATGGCGATCAATCCTGTGATGAAAAACGAGACAGCCCTGATAATCGCCGGTGTTGAAGTGTCAAAATACCTGACCGCATAACTGTATGTCAGGTTGCTGATAAACATGGCAATGGCAATAAAGATCGGCCATTTGAGCTCTGAAATGCTGAATTGTTTGTTTTCGCTGAAAGGGAGCCAGCATACCATGCCGATAACTAGGGCAAACACATAGTAGTAAAAAGTGGTGTTGACGGAACCAAGGGCTTTGGCTGAACGGGTGAAAAGAAAATTCGTGACGCCCAGGCCGATTGCTGAGACAAAGGCGAAAGCGTAGCCGGCCATTTTATCGTGCATCATTGACCCTTAAAAATAAGTTGGTACATAACCTTTCTTTCGTAACGATCGTAAAACTGTCATGCCATGTCGGAGCAGGGCTGCCATCAGGCCACGTAATCTCCGACCTTGGCAGTTTGCAGGCGGACAAAAAATGCATTGACCTCCGGGGCATCCTCGGCCGGGGACCAGGGGGCGAATTCAGCCGCTGTCTGGGGATCATACGGGCCCTGCTTCGTTTCGAAAAACACCGATTCGTCAGCCCGGGCTATCCATGAATGCCAGATGTTCGGCGGCAGGTCAAAAGCAAAAACATTAGCGCCCGGTCCAATGGTGATCCGTTGGGTGAGGCGGCTGTCATCGTCAAAGACCAGGACATCAAAAAGTCCGCGCATGACCAGGGCAAATTCGCCTTTGCTTGCGTGCCGGTGGGGGCGGAAATATGACCCGAGTCTTGCGGCGATGAACAGCCGTTGCACAGGATCGGCTGCTGATTCATGGATGTTGTGATTGGTCCGTTTTCTGGCATTCGAACCCGCCTTTACCAACAGTTCGTTAAACAGATGAGAGGTAATCAGTTTCATGTGAACGGTACCCGTGAAAAAGTTTGTCGTGTGAATCACTCAAAGGGAAAGATGAACTCAGATGCTGATCCCGTCAGGGCGGGGAACTTTTCCCTCTGCATGTATCGATGGCAGGCTGGTCAGTCCAGCAGATCCCGCTTCATGGTGTCGAATTGTTCCTTGTTGATCTCACCTGCGGCATAGCGTCGCTTCAGAATATCAAGGGCATTTTCGTTGCGGCCGGATTTCCTGCCGTAACTTCTGAGAAGAGATACGAGAAGCAAAATCAGCAGAATTGCCAAAAGAACCATGAATGGTCCGCCACCGAACCAATTGCCAGGACCCCAAACACAGCTTCCATACCCATACATATTTTTACCTTTTGAGGATCATGTATTGTTGCTCTGCTGTCTGTCAGTCGCAGAGTTTCTTCGCGATTTCAGCAACATGGGCGCCCTGGAAACGGGCTCCGGCGAGTTCGTTTTCGCTGGGTGAGCGGCTGACGTCCTGCCCGGCAATGGTTGAGGCGCCATAGGGGGAACAGTCGCTGATCTCCTCACCGGTCATCTGGCTTTTGAAGGTGTACGGCATCCCCACCACCACCATGCCCTGACTCAGGAGGGTGGTGTGGAAACTGAGAATTGTCGTCTCCTGGGCACCGTGCTGGGTATTGAAGCTGGCGATGACACTTCCCGCTTTACCGACCAGGGCTCCGGACATCCAAAGTTTGCCCGTCGCGTCGAGGAACTGCTGCATCTGGTCGCACATGTTGCCGAATTTGGTGGGGGTAGCAAAAATTACCGCATCAGCACTCCCCAGCTCTTCAACCGTGCAGACCGGTATGTGACTCTGCTGCTGCAGAGTCTGCACGGCGCCCATCTTCTCAAGCACTTCCCGGGGAAGGGTTTCCGGTACCCGGCGCACCTCGGCCGTAACCCCTGCCACAGAACGGGCTCCCTCGGCTGCCGCCTCTGCCATTTTGCAAATACGGCCATACATTGAGTAGTAAACAACGAGCAACTTCATGAGACTCACCTTTTGGGCTGAAGAAATGTTTCGCTTCCTATTCCACATGAGAAGCTACTTTGCTTGTAAGGATATCTCATCATCTCTTGCCCGATAAATCAAGCTATATCATCTGAACGGTATTGCCGCTTTATGGTTTGCTTTCCTGGAAAAGTTCTGCGGCGGCGAGCAGCGCTGCGCGGATAATCAGTTCTTCCGGGATTGCCTCAAAGGTGTCACCGAGGGAGATGGTCAGGCATTGGGCATCGCCACAGACATCGCAACAGGGGCTTTTCCCGACTGAGGCGCCGAGCCATTCTTCTAATGATTTCTCACCTATCCAGATCCGGTTCGACTGCAGAGGGTCCTTGGTGAACAACGGTAACCCAAGGGCATCAGTCTGCAGTTTGCACCTCAATGCCCAGTTCGGCAAATGCCTTCTGCAGTCTGGTAAATGCCCGTAGCATGGCGTCTCCTGTGTCGTGGCAGCGGGGACAGGTTTGTCCGTTTTCGTTGACAAGCCTTTGCCAACGGATGGTCAGTGTTTTCATCAGCATTTTTAAAAATCAAGATTAAGGGGAGTGCGATTTGCGCGTTTACGAAGCCAGTTGATGGATTTCAAAACGGCTCTACGAGTCACCAGCCATTTTTGCAACCGGAACTTGCCCGGAAAATCAAGCAGCATGACGCCAATGAGTATGGTCAGCAGGCCCTGGCCGGGGAGGAGCAGCATGAGAATACCTGCAAGTATTAAGACATATCCGGCAAGGTTCTTGGAAAAGAGTAATGTCCCTCGGACAAACGGATGGTGAAGCGCCCAAGGGGTGGGGTGGCGTTTGTCGTTGGCGAAGTAGTCGGCTGGAATCCGGACGACCAGAAGGGGAACGATGATCAAGGTGCCGATAAAGGTGATAACCGACAATCCGGTCAGCCACAGGATAGCCGCCTCATGGAGTTGGAAAAATTCGAGCATAAAATTGATTGGGAAAAAATCTCCGGACAGGCGTCCTTTGCCCAGCAATACCGCTGCCGTATGGGCCGGAAAATTCAGGAACTGTACCCTTTCTGACGCTGATTTCAATAATTTTCTGATACCATTTGCTTTAAGTACTTCAAATTGCTGAACCCCTTACAGGGAAGGCGACTCAGTGGTCAGGTCATCCCGGGTGAAGATGACCTTGACCGGCACATCCAGCATGTTGGTACGCAGGAACTGCTGAATTTTTTCGATTCCGTCACCCTCCTGTGTGTCGATGATAATAACGATTTTTTTGATCTCGCCTCCGAGCTGCATGACCTGTTGCACAGCGCGGTTAATCTGGCTGCCGGAGGATACCACATCCCCCACAATGGCCACCCGGTCGCCGCCCTTGATGCGTGATTCTATCCATTTCGGGGCATGGATGTTTCCCTCCTTCTTGATACTGTCACGGATGTAGAATACACCGATTTCCTTGAGAAAAGCAGCCCTGCACAGGATGGATACGATCCCGTGGGACGGGCCGCCGACAGCATGGATGTCAAGATCCTTGATCTCATTGTATACAACTTCGCCGGCCAGCTGTATTCCTTTGTGCTTGAGGGAAACTTCAAGGAAATCAAAAAAGGTGCTCACCACCCCGGAGGGCGTTTTGAAGACGCTGTTTTTTTTATAGGCGCGTTGTTGAATGAGTTCCTTGAGCTGTTGTTTCACTGCCGGTAAATCTGTGTCCTCAACCATGTTTCTCCTCTGATAGCTCTGCTGGCTCAAAAATGTTCCCGCACAGAATAATCGCCTGCATCTGCTGCCTGTCTCTATGGCAACGGAAAGTGGAGACCAGAAAGCAGCATCCCCAAGGGCCTCTAGGTGCTACGGGGCTATTTTCTATTTCTGTTTGAGCAGGTCTCTGATTTCTGCCAGAAGAACTTCCTCCTTTGACGGCGGGGGAGGCGATGCCGGTGCTTGCTCTTCCTTTTTTTTCATGGAATTCATTACCTTAACAGCCACGAATATGGCAAAGGCAATAATAACAAAATCCACAATCGACTGGATAAATTTTCCATAATTCAAGGTGACGGCCGGTGCGTCACCGACAGCGTCTTTTATTATTATTGCCAGGTTGGTAAAATTAACGCCGCCGACGATAAATCCGATGGGCGGCATGATAACATCGGCAACAAAAGAGGAAACGATTTTTCCGAAGGCGCCACCTATAATGATACCAACTGCCAAGTCGACGACATTGCCTCGCATGGCAAAAGTCTTGAATTCCTGCATCATGCTCATTGAATCACCCCATTGTCATTAGTTTTCATTTACAGCCATCCGCAGGAATTGTGGCACGCTGCCTGTGCTGCAGATGGATTCCTATTGCCGCTGCGAATATCCGCGTATGCTGTCCTTTGCTGTTACGACATAATCTGAAGATACTTTGCTACGCCATCTGTTGTATATGATTTTTTTTGATTTTCAAATCATAAAAACATTTACTTTTAATCAATATCGTTAGCTGTTTTAACTGTTTAGCTGCGGCAGGAGAGGCGGATAAAGAACGATGCGGTGATGAAGGGGGCTGCCTGCAACGTGAGAAGACGCAATCGTTGATCAGCAAATTTGCACCTCAGCGCCTATCCCTTGTTCTGTTTGTCCAGCACATCCTTGCTCCACGAAAAAGCGGCCGTGACTTTGGGGAAGCCGATGGTTGAAACAAGCAGCAGCAGGGAATGATAAATCTCCTCCCGGGTGGCCCCTGCCTCCAGTGCTCTACGGGTATGGGAATGAACGGAACCTTCTGATTGGGCTGCGGCAGCTCCGGCAAGCTGGACCAGATGTGATGTCTTTTCATCGAGGGGGCCTGAACTGCGGAGTGTTGAGCCGAGGTTTTCCAGGGCGGCCATGGCCTCGGGGAACAGACTGGCAAGTTCCTGATAGTGTCTGCTTGGTATGTTAGATTCTGACATGGCAATACTCCTTGTGAGGCAGCTTGCGCTGACCGGGATAAAGGTTTGTTGCAGGTGATGCATTGGGGGCAGGGGAACGGCTGATGGAGCTGAATCGTTTATCATGGCTCATTCGTGGCAGGCGAATGTGGCGCATTCCAGAATTTCAGTTCTCAAGACGTCCCGGGTTGCCGGATATGGACAAGAAACAGCGTGGATTATATCAGCAGAGAGTCCAGGTTCTCCAGAGCCTTTCTGCCGGCTGCTTCAAGTTCTTTTTTGTTCTCTTTGCCGTTGGGATTACCTAATCGAATTGTGATATAAAAGTCGCCTTTCAGGATATGCAGGGCGATTGTGCCGATGAAGGCCTCATCGCCGAGTCCATTGAGATCAATGCGGCCATCGGAAAGAATTTTCTTGGTATTGTCAAAGATGGTTTTCGGGGTCTGGCCGGATTCCAGGGCATTCTGTGGCATGAACAGAGTCTGCTGGATACTGATTTGGAAAAAATTGGCGGAATCGGGGTTGGTGGCCCCGTAGAAGCATTTTTTCATGCCCACCGTCGGTTTTTCATCGTAAAGACCGTCATGAAGTTTTTCACCGGTAAAGGACTCTGCCTCCGTTTTGCTGATAAGCTGTCCAGGTTCAATGATTTTTTTTACTGCCGCATGGGCCTTGCCGGACCCGGATTCTGATTTTTTATCCTGGCTGGTATTATTGGTCTGTAAATCGCCTCCGCAGCCGGCACAACAGACCAGGGTGATGAGCATGGTGAATATGAGGACTAAGGATTTTTTTCCCATTTTTTTTCCTTTCTTTTTTCTGGTTTCGATCTGTTAATTTTCAACAAAGCCTCGCGGCGCTGCCGACCCGCAGGGGGAATTAGTAAATAATGCTCTAGTCGATAATTTTCAAGTATTAATCGTCCATGAGTTCCGGATAATGTTCTTTCAGACATACAGGGCAGACGGCATGGCTGAATTCTGCCTGGGTATGCTTTTGCACATAGGCCTCGACCTGGCTCCAGTACCCTTTGTCATCACGGATTTTTTTGCAGAATGAACAGATGGGAATAATGCCGTGCAGGGTTTTGATTTCGGCCAGAGCCTGGTGCAGTTGTTCAATGAGTTTCTCTTTTTCTTTTTCAGCCTGTACACGCTCGTGGATTTCATTGTGCAGCTGTTGGTTGGACTCCATGAGCTCTGAAGTCCTCTCCTGCACCTGATGTTCCAGGTTATCCATGTTGCGGCGTAACTTTATGGACATTTTATTGAAGGATTGGGCGAGGATATTCAATTCTCTGGCATAGGGCAGGGGAATTTCTTCGCCGAGGTGTTCGTCGCTGTTATTGATCTGCAGGGCCTTGTCGCGAAGTCTTCCCAGGGGTTTACCGACAAATAGCCGGTAGATAAAAAACTGAGCGATAAAAAGGCCTATCAGGAAGACTAAAAGTATCAGGGAAAGACCTTGTGAAAAACGATCGGCATTGGCAAAGGCGGAAGAGAGAGGCACTCTGATTGAAATTGCCGAAACAATCTCGCCGACGTTACGGCCGAAACTTCTCTCATGGCCATAAGCCTGCACCAGGCCTTGGGGGGCTTGCTCAGGCGTATTGTGGCAGCGCATGCAGGATTCTTCCATGGCCTCGCCCCGACGCATGGTCACATAAAAATTTTCTCCATCTATCTCCCGGACAAAGGAACGGATATTGAGCTGCGGGTTGTTGTTGAGTTCAAGCAGAAATGATTTTTCAATTTCATCAGCCTCGTTGTGCGGGCTGCGGGCATTTATGGCGCACTCTTTGTAATAGTATTTTTCACCGCTCAGCTCTTGCGAGTATTTGTCGATTTTCCGGACGGCAAAGGTTGAAGACATCCAGCTTGGTTCAAAATAATCTTGAGGCCGGCAGGTTTCCGTCAGTTCGAAAACCTCTGGCTTGAGATTGTCTGAAAAATACCTGTGAATCGACAGGTTGCGGTCAAGAATGAGCTTTGCCTTGTCAGCTGCCTCAAACATGGCCTGCTCCCGCATGGAAATTCTGACATTATAAACGAGAAAAAACGCCACCAGCGTAAAAATAACTCCCAGGCCGATATTGAGACACCAGCCGATACTGATACCCGGCTTATTGCTGTTTTTCAGCGACATTCAGCTCATCCGTATTAGAGGAAACAAGAGCAGGTTGCAGGAGTTGTTGTCATCAGAAAACATGATTTGCGCCTTTATTTTTGTTGGTGTGCCTGCCGCTAACCGTTGACCAGCTTCTCGCATGATGGGTGCGAAGAGTTCCGGCAAACGAATAGAGTGATAGATCCTCTACCCCTGATAATAATTTAGCAGAAATTTCTCGGTAAATCTGCAGCTTTTTATAGCGTGTTGTTTGTGTCTTCGGGGCCTGTCGATGGGATGTGTTGCTTTTGTGGTAGGCCGAACCGGCCGGCGGAAGGTGCCGGCCGGGATTTTTCATGGGTGGAGCTGTCAGGCGGAAAGTTTTTCAACTTCCAGCTGCAGTATCGCAAGTTGATCTTCATTGATCTCAGTGGTGACCGGCAGACCTTGCTGTTCCTGAAATTCGTTCAAGGCTGAGCGGGTAAAGCGGCCTGATACGCCATCAACGGAACCGGGATGATAGCCCAGATACATGAGGTAGATCTGGGTGGCACGGACAACCAGATCCGGCAGCGGTCCCAGGGTGTACTTCTGGTAGGCGGCGGCAAGCCGTGTATCATAGCTGTTTTTGGCATATTCGGGGCCGTTGTATCCACGGGCAAAGGCGGCCCAGTCATGGGCGCGCAGGGCACGGTCAAGCCTGTTGCTGGTGATCTCGCCCGCCATGCCGAGTAGTTGATGATTTTCGGAGATTGTCATGGCTGTCACCATTTCTTCCACTCCCGCGTACCCGGAAATTTCCGCATTAAACCCCATGAGCTGTCCGATACCCCATGAGGTGCTGCGCAGGGCGGCTTTACGGTCCAGTGCCAGAGCGCGGTAAAGGCGTTCATACTGGGCGCCGCCACCGGCTCCGTAGCCACCGGACTTCCGGTTGCTGATGTCCGGATGGGAAATATCAAATTGATGGTCGGTTTCGCGGCTGAAAATATGGCGTTCAAACAGAATCATCGGGCGTCGGTCGGCCAGAAAGCCGCAGCCTCGCGTCTCCACATTGAGTACGGCCCACAACTCTGCAACCGTGACCTGCAGGCGCTCGACAACCTCGGCAACGCCTTCTTGGTTTAACGGTAAAGCTTTGTCTCTGAATTGTTCTGGCATGGGTATCACTCCTTATGCTTGTATCAATGAGACATGATCAGGGATGGATATGATGTGAAAGATCACAGGGGAAAAATGTTTCTGCGCGTGAAGGGAAATGTTTGTTTTTCCCACGGCAATCCTTTGATTGAAGTAAAACAATTTTAACGTATATTCCCGATGAAAATACAATGAAATGGTAATTTTTTTTAGTTTTATTTTCAGGGGCGGCATGAATATCAGCCGGAAGTCATCGCAGCGCAAAGTGAAAGGGCATAATTTTCCCGGGTGGTTCCGCCTTGTTGCCGACAATTCATTGAGCTTGCGTCAAAACCATTTCTTGAAGAAGAATACAGTGATCGCGATGCCGGAGAGAACAACCGAGAGTACCATCGGAATCAGGAAAGCATGGGGCGAGTGCTGCAATGGCAGTTCAACGTTCATCCCATAGATGCTGGCAATGAGGGTCGGCAACATCAGTATGATGGTAATTGACGTCAGCAGCTTCAATACCACATTGAGATTGTTTGCTATAACCGAGGCAAAAGCATCCATCATCCCGCTCAGGATATTGCTGTAGATGTCAGCCAGTTCCTGGGCTTGGCGGAATTCAATTTTAATATCATCAATCAGATCCTTTTCGTCATCAGTCAAGTCACGGCCGTGAATTCGTCTGAAGCGGTCCCATAGCGGCTCGTTGGCCCGAAGTGAGGTGGTGAAGAAGACGAGGCATTTCTCCAGATTGAGCATGCGAATCAGCATTTCGTTTTTCATTGAGCCGTGAATGGCTGTTTCCGCGGCGTCTGCCTGGTCACGAATCTGCCGAAGCAGAATGAGGTACTGCCGCGCTACCTGAAGGAAAATGGCGCAGAGAAAGGACACGCGGTCTTCAGGGGGCGGGAGGCGATGGCGAGCGGTGAGCAGGTCACGCCATAATATGGATTCTTGCGAACATACGGTTATGATGTGGGTGGGAGTCAGTATGATTGCCAGGGCAAGGGTGACGTAGGGTGTATCGGATGAGTCATCCTGGTGGGGGATGCGAAGGATTACCAGGCGGTATGGATCATCAATCTCAATGCGGGGACGTTCGTCACGGTCCATGGCTGCCATAAGGAAATCCGCCGGGATGTGGAGCGTGTCCTGGAGGAGGGAAATTTCCTGCTGTGTGGGGGCAACAACTCTCACTATCTGGCATCCCTCAAGAGTATCGACGTTTTCAAAGCGGCCAGCCTGGTGTTTCATATATATGAGCATGGGGATTCCTTTTGTGTCATTGTGGTTTGGGCGAATCTGCAGAGCAAATCCGTTTGACCGGCAAACAGTGTCAATCGATCATTTTCCCTGTAAACGTCATCTGACTCTTTAAAAAAATCTGTTGATCCGTGCTGGTGTGAACATCTGATAGTCTCTGATTGCCTGGTTCATGAAGAGACGGCAAAATTCCTTTTTTGTCCCTCCGGGAATTACTGTAATCAGGGTTGTTTAGAGGAAACTTACCAGCCATGCCAGAAAGCATAACCCGACAATGCCGATTATAATCGGTTTTACCGCCTGCCAAATATTTTTTATCCCGCCCGGAGATAACGGCTGATTCTGTTTTCAGTTACCCATGGGTTACTCCCGTGCATTTTGTTGAAAATGCGATCATTGTTTGCCGTGCCTGCCCCAGGTACCCTCGGCCATGGCAGCATCACCATAATATAGTCTATACCGCTCCTCTTCGCATCATGGATACGATGCCTTCCTCAATTTTTTTGCGGGTGTTCTTGAAATAATCAAGAGGCTCTTTAGTAAAGAGGATGACAATGATAGTGCCGGGATTACCTCATGCAAACGACTAATCACCGTCATCTGCTCCAATTGTATGTCATGGGCGACATTTTACCTCAGAGAAGCAACTTGCAAAATTTATGAAAAAATGCTTTATTTCCCATAAATCACGCACTTTTTTTTTAAATAGATATTGCGGTGGCAATATCACATAGCAAGCGGGGGTCCTGACAAGATGATTCAAGACGACAAACTCTCGAATGTCATCAGCACATTACAGCGCCTGTCCTCAGCCATCTTCAGCGATGCCATCCAACGTAAGCTTATTCTCGATAATCTTACGGAAGGGGTGTTTACCGTTGACCCTGCTCTCAAAATTACCTCTTTCAACAAATCCGCCCAAAGCATCACCGGTATCAGTGAAGACGAAGCCCTGGGCAAAACCTGCCGGGATCTTTTTGCTTCAACTTTACGTGAGGAATTCTGCATCGTCGGTCATGTTCTGGAAAAAGGACAGCCGCTTCTTAAATTGACCCGCCACCTGAAGGTGGAAGACAGGTTGGTGCCGGTACTGGTCAGCGCCTCGCCATTAGTGGACAACAGTGGTGACATTGTTGGAGGCGTGCAGTCTTTTCAGGAAATTACGGAGATATTCCATCGTCAGCTGATTCTGGACAGTGTTTTTGACGGTGTCTTGACCGTGGACATGGATTTCAAGATCACCCTGTTCAACAGGGCCGCAGAGCTGATAACGGGTTTCAAGCAGGAGCAGGTGCTCGGCAAATTCTTTGCCGATGTTCTCCGGCAGGAAGGAGCCAATATTGCCGTGGACAAAATGTCACTTGCCAAGGCGATCAATACCGGTAAGCCTCACGTGGAGGAGTGTTTTTATATCGAAACAGCGGACCACCGTGTCCTGCCCGTAAGTGTCAGGGCTGCTCCCCTGCTGGACGCCACCGGCAAAATTATCGGCGGGGTCGAGAGTTTTCGCGACAACACCGGGGCGATTCAGAGACAATATATTCTGGACAGTGTG
Source organism: Pseudomonadota bacterium (assembly GCA_018816555.1). Lineage (GTDB taxonomy): Bacteria > Desulfobacterota > Desulfobulbia > Desulfobulbales > SURF-16 > SURF-16. The sequence goes on along the minus strand of JAHIVT010000071.1, from coordinate 19,601 downwards.
GGGGATGGCGTTTTCACGGTAGACCATGCCTTTAAGATAACCTCTTTCAATAAGGCCGCGGAAATCATCACGGGATACAGGAGCGAAGAGGTTCTCGGCAAAAGGTGCAGGGACGTCTTTGACGGCAGCGTGTGCGAGGGAAACTGTCCTCTGGCCAAGGCGATGAAGTCCCAGTCAAAGGTCGATGTGTTCGACATCATCATCCATGGCAAGAATGCCAAGGAGATTGCCGTGAGCATCAGCGCCACCGCTCTTGTTGACGAGTTCGGTAAAATCATCGGCGCGGTGGAGACTTTCAGGGACCTCACGGAAATTCACAGTCTGCGCAGGTATCTGGCGGCGGAAAGGGAACAGACCGGTATTCTCAGTAACAGCCCCCTGATGCAGAATATCCTGGCGCTCCTTCCCGAATTCGCCCGAAGCGACAGCAATATCCTGATCGTCGGCGAGAGCGGAACCGGCAAGGAGTTGATCGCCAGAGCCATCCACAAGCAGAGCAACAGAAATATGATGCTCTTTGTGGCAGTCAACAGCGGCGCCCTGCCGGAAAAGCTGCTGGAGGCTGAGCTTTTCGGTTACAGGGCAGGGGCTTTCAACGACGAACAACAGGACAAGAAGGGTTATTTTGCCACCGCTGAAAAGGGAACGCTTTTTCTTGACGAGGTGGGCGATATCTCGCCCACCATGCAGGCCAAGCTTCTCCAGGTTCTGCAGAGCAAGACCTATGAGCCCCTTGGAGCGGAAACGCCGGTCAGCACTGATGCGCGCATCATCGCCGCCACCAGCAAGAATCTTGAAGAGCTGGTTGAAGACAATGAATTCCGGGAGGATTTTTATCGTCAGCTCAATATCGTCAAAATCCAGGTGCCGCCGATGCGGGACCGGATGGAGGATCTGCCCCTGCTGTCCGAACATTTCATCAGGAAATTCAACCGGCAGCGCGGCAAGGAAGTGGAGGGTCTTTCCGAAGAGGCTTTGGAAATCCTCATGCGCTATGATTATCCAGGCAATGTCCGTGAACTGGAAAATATCATCGAATACTCTTTTATCCTTTGCAGCAAGGGTTTGATCTTCCCACAGCACCTGCCCACGAAATTCCAGAGGAAATCGGAGACCGACCAGGCACTGGTTAACCCCGAGACCGGAGAGCCCATGACCCTTGAGGAAATTGAAAAACACGCCATCATCGCGGCATTGACCCGGAACAATTTCAGGACAATGCAGACCTGCCGTGAACTTGGGATTTCCAAAGATACCCTGCGCCGTAAGATCAAGGCTTACGGAGACATTATCCAGCCGATAATCTGAGGAAGCTGGGGGGAAATCTGTCAGGTATGCGGGATATGAATCCACTAAAATACAGAGGGTTGTTTTATCTGATGATCATCGTCCTGCTGGGTAATCTCAGCTCGCTGACGGACCTGATCATCCATCCGGATATCCACTATTTTGACGTGGAGCATTTCATAGTCGGCGGCACCACCTGTCTATTCACCCTCCCTCTTTTCATCGTCATCGAGCGCTATTTGCGCAAACATCATGAGATCAAGGTCGAAAAAGAGATCAATTACGAGGGAATCGGCCGATATGGGTGGCAGCTGGCAGCCATCTGGACAATTATTGTCTTTGCCTCGCTGGCATGGAATATCACTCTGCACAAACAGAGAACAACCAAGATAGCCCTGGTCGAGGCTGCCACGGTTTTTGACGAAGACCTGATGTTTTATAACTGGGCCACCAGCCATCAGGGAGTCTTTGTGCCGATAGATGAAAAAACACAACCGAACCCATACCTGAAGAACATCCCTGCCCACCGGGGCACCACGGACGCGGGCAAGCGCCTGACCCTGGTCAACCCGGAGCAGATGATCCGCCTGGTCTATGAAAAGCGCACCAAGGGCGACGGTCCATACGGCCATATGACGAGTCTTGATCCGCTTCGTCCGGAAAACGCCCCGGATCCATGGGAGGCTGCTGCCCTGAAAACCTTTGAGGACGGCAGTGATGACGCGCATACCATTGAGGAAATCAACGGAGAAAAGTATCTGCGTCTCATGCGTCCCATGCATGCGGACCCAAGCTGCCAGGAATGCCATCCCTCTGCCCAGGGCTACAGAAAGGGCGACATCGGCGGCGGGATCAGCGTCTCCATTCCCATGGCACCGTTGCTCGCCATGTCCAAGCAGGATATTTTCACCTTCTGCATGGCCCATGGTACCCTCTGGTTTCTCGGCCTGATGGGCACCTTTCTCGGCGTCAAGCGCCTGTCGGAATCCATTCGCGAACGGGAGCAGGCTGAGATCCGGGTGCGGTCAATCATCGAAAACATGTTCGATGGCCTGATTACCCTAAATGAACAGTGGCGGATTGAATCGTGCAACTCAGCTGCTTCGCGAATGTTCAATTATTCCCAGGCGGAGATGCTGGGCCGGCATATCGGCACTCTAGTGAAGGCTTCTGACGATGAAAAGAAAGCGGAAATAACGGACCAGGTTGTCACTCCCCTGTTGGTGAAAGCCATGGGCACCCCCATTGAGCTGACCGGGGAAAGAAAGGACGGGGCAAACTTCGCGCTGGAGATCTCCTTGAGCGAGATGTTCCGCGGCCCGAAACACCTCTTTATCGCCATGGTGCGGGATATCACCGAACGCAATATGGCCAAGGATGCCCTGCTGGAAAGCCAGGCCCGTATCATCAAGCAGGAGAAGCTTGCCTCGCTGGGTACCATGGTTGCCGGCATCGCCCATGAGATCAACAACCCCTCCCAGGCCATCAGTTTTTCCATGGACGGGTTGAAGATGAATATCGAATATGTGAAACAACTGCTCAAAGAGCTGCAGAAATATCTGCAAGCCGATCCGTCCCAACTGCCTGAGGAGAGAGAACGTATACGGCGCCTGATGGCCGAACTTGATATGGATCTTGTCCTGGAAGGGATCGATGACATCGCCAACCGCAACATTCAGTCGGTTGAGCGGATCGACCATATCGTCAAAAGTACCAAGCGCATGGCCCACAGTGAGGAGGTTTTCAGTTCCTGCGATCTGAATACCATTGTCAGCGATGCGGTGGTGCTCACCCATAATCAGGTTAAGTACGATCTGGAGATCGTCAAGAATCTTGCCCCCCATCTGCCGTCCTTTCAGGGACTGGCGCAGGAAATGGGCCAGGTGTTCATGAATCTCATCATGAATGCCCGGGATGCCATCAAGGAAAAGGGTTTGTCCAAGAAAGAAGGACGAGTCGTTATTACCACCAATCACAACGTCAAGAGAAAATGCATCGAAGTCCGCTTCGAGGATAATGGCATTGGCATCAATAAGGAAATCATCAATAAGATTTTCGACCCGTTTTTTACCACAAAGGATATCGGCAGCGGCACCGGCCTTGGCCTGAATCTCTGCCACCGGATCATTGATACCCACGGAGGGGAGATTATTGCTGAAAGTGAGGCAGGCAAGGGGGCATGCTTTACCGTGCGTCTTTTTGTGTAAATGCCAGGCGGATTTTTTTTCGTGCCGGTTTTATTGACGGAAACAGGGTAAATTTTCTGCGCGGGGTGACTGAAGCCCGCGCCGACAAGGAGGGGAAAGATCCCTATGAATTTTGAAATAATGTCTCGGGACAACAACGAGAAATACACCGTGGTGATTGTGGACGACGAACGTCCAATTCTCACTGAGCTCAAGATATTGCTCAAGCGCAGGTATAACGTTCATACCTTTGAAAATCCGGAAGAAGTTGAGGATTTTGTTGACAATAATCAGGTGGATCTCATTATCTGCGATGAGCTCATGCCGGAAATGCGGGGCAGCGTGCTGCTCAGTCTGCTGCATAAGAAACATCCGGATGTGTGCAAGGTTGTCCTGTCCGGCCAGGCGGAGAAAAATGATATTGTCCGGGCCATCAACGAAGGGCACATCTTCAATTTTCTTTTTAAACCCGTCAACCAGCAGCAGCTGCTCAATGTTATTGAGAAGGGTATAGAAAACAGGATGCTCAAGCTGACCCTGGAAAGGCAGAATATTGAGCTGAAAAATTACAGTGAAAATCTGGAGAAGATGGTTCAGGAGAGGACAGCCCAGTTGGTCAAGGCCCATGAGCGGGTCAAACAGCTGGACGGCAACAAGATGTCCTTTCTTATCTATCTCACCAACGAAATCAACTCCCCCCTCGATCGTATCCAGAAACTGGCGGAGACCCTGCTGACCTATTTCGGGCTGGCGGGCAGTAACCTTAAGCCCGACATGCGGCAGATCGCTTTGAAGGACATCATCTCCGGCCTGCTTGCCGGCAGGAAGAGTGCGTTGGCCGCGCGTCCGGTCACGGTTGATGACCGCGTCAGTCCGGGGATTACGGTCAAGACGGATCCCGAATATGTCGAGCGGGTGCTGGGTGCCTTTATCGACAATGCCATCAGCTTTTCAAATCCCGGAGGGGAAATCGTCCTTGATGCCGTGAGCCATAACGGCAAAACAAGAATATCCGTAGCCGATTTCGGTAAAGGTATTGACGCGGTGGATCTGGAAGATATTTTCAAGGCCTTTGTACTGGAGCCTGAAAAACGCCGACCGACCGGCTTTGGCCTCAATCTCCCCCTGGCGGGCATCCTGGTGAACGCCTTGGGCGGCAAGCAGTGGGCTGAAAGCCCCGGGCCGGGCAAGGGAGCTACTTTTTATCTGGAACTGTAAAAAAAATACTGATTACCAGTGACTTTCAGCCATTTCCCAATAGTTCTCTTCTGATCAGTCCTTTCGGAAAAGCGGCTCATGGGCGGGGTAAACTTGGTGAATTTGAGGCCCTGCTGGAAAAGCAGCTCGTTATCGTCGGTGCGTAGCCCTCTTTGGGCCTGGAATTGTTTGACAAAATAATCCGGGGGCCGGCCGCCTACGTTCTTGCCTGCCTCGGTCAACACCAACTCGATCTGTTCCGGCACCGGCCATTCATTGATATACTTGTTGAATTTCTCAGGATGATTCCATTTTTCAAGAATGGTCGCCGACGTGGCCCAGCAGGATGCGCTGTCCGGCTGGCGCAAACGCTCCACCGGTCGCGGAATATAGTAGCTTGTCGGCAGTTTCAGATCCGGATTGGTCGGCGGGTCGGGAAGAACATTCGCCACCTGGCCGTCCATTCTGCCTATGGTATTCTTGCCCACCACTCCATCCGCGGAAAGACCGTTTTTCTGCTGATAGGCCGCAACGCCCTTGTGGGTTTCCGAGCCGAAAATGCCGGCAAGGGTGCCGTAGGGTTTTGTGGAACGCGGCATGGGGTGTCCCAGGGCCACCAGTGCCATCTGGATGAGCCGCACTGCCTGACGGTCCATGGACCCCATGGCAATGGCCGGAGAATTCAACGCTGCCCTGGTCAGACCGTCATTGCCGGCAAAAAAACGGGAAACGAAACTCATGGGCGTAACCTCCTTCCAGGCAACTTCAACCTGAGCAATAGATGTTTTACATAGCATTTCGCCGGAGCAGGCCATGCCCGCCGATAACTGTGTTTTCGCAATACCCAAGGTCGCGGGCATGGCCCGATCCTACGCGGTGTGGCTTCAACCAGGATGTGGCTGACCGGCTGCAGTTGCTGTTGATTTTTAAAAAATCGCTGCTGCAGGCGGAGTATGGCGCTCCCTGGCCGTCTCTCGGACATCATTTTCTGACGATGCCGGTGCTGATGGTCTTTAAATAATAGATCCTCTTTGCGCTATCAACAAATTTGGCAGGGAAGAGGGGAAAAGAATCAGTTTTTTCATCAACCTGTATATTGCTGGCAGGAAATTTTCCCTGAAGATTATTTCTTTCTGGCGCCCGGGTTGATTTCTTAGTAACGTACCTGTAACATATGCATCCCCCTGGAAATTTTAATGGATTCTCTCGTTTTTTTGCAATGACATGCTTTTACCCCAAAGTATAAAGAGTCATTTTTTTTCCAAACTTCTAGACCGACTGGCGCCACGGGAAGGTGTGGTGCTGCTCCTCCTGTCCATTGTCGTTGGGGCGGCCACCGGTCTGGCCGCCGTCTGCTTTATAGAGCTCATCTCTTTTATCCATCAGCTTTCCTATGGGAAGATTACCGGATTACTGCCGGAACTGGGCAGGTTATGGTTTGTGATCATTCCTGTTGTCGGAGCCTTGCTGGGCGGACCGGTCATTTCTTGTTTTGCCAGCGAAGCCAAAGGTCACGGTGTACCCGAAGTGATGCAGGCCCTGATCCAGCGCGGCGGCAGGATCAGGCCCCGGGTGGCGGTGGCCAAGATTGTTGCCTCCGCTCTGTGCATCGGCTCCGGCGGGTCGGCAGGCCGGGAAGGTCCCATCGTGCAGGTCGGATCGACCCTGGGATCCACTCTGGGGCAATGGCTCAGTCTTTCCGATGACCGAATCCGCAATCTGGTAGCCTGCGGCGCTGCCGCAGGCATTGCCGCCACCTTCAATGCCCCCATCGCCGGCGTAACCTTTGCCCTGGAGGTTTTGCTCAGCGAAATGCAGGTTGCGGTTTTCGGCAATGTGGTCATTGCCGCGGTGTCGTCCTCCATTGTCAGTCAGTTCTTTCTCGGCAGAAAACCTGCTTTTTTTGTTCCTGCTTATGTCATGCACTCGTCATGGGAGATCCTGCTCTATGTCATTCTCGGCCTGCTCGCCGCCCTGGTCGGCATTTTTTTCATCCGCCTGCTCAATGCGTTTGAGGACTTTTTTGACGGTCTGCCGATCCCCGGGATGATCAAACCTGCCCTGGGAGCCTTGATGCTCGGTATCCTTGCCGTCTTTTATCCCCATGTCTCAAGTCTCTTCACGGTATTTCCCGATGAATCAAGGCTGGGTCTGCCGCTGCTTGACAATGTGCCCCACGTGTACGGCTCAGGTTTTGATTTTATTGCCCAGGTCCTGCAAGGTAACGCTTCTTTCGGTTTGCTGGTGATGCTGGTGTTCCTGAAACCCCTGGCAACCTCCTTTACCCTGGGTTCAGGCAATTCAGGGGGCGTTTTTGCCCCGTCACTGTTCACCGGCGCCATGCTGGGCGGCGCCTTCGGCTATGCTGTGAGATATTTTTTCCCGTCATTGCCTATAGAAATCGGCGCCTACGCGCTGGTCGGCATGGCCTCGGTATTTGCCGCGGCTGCCAGGGCTCCCTTGACCGCCATGCTCATTGTTTTTGAGATGAGTAATGACTATATGCTTATTCTTCCTCTTATGGCCGCCGGCATGACAGCATCTTTTGTTGCCTACTGGCTGCATCCCGACTCCATCTACACCATCAAACTGACCAAGAGAGGTATTCGATTCGAGCATGGCCGTGACCTGGATATCATGCAGGGGGTTATGGTGGAGGAGGTGATGAATCACGCACCGATCACGGTGGACAAGGACCAGAGTCTGTCTGAGTTGTTCGCCCTTGTCCAGGAGACCCATCTGCAGGGCTTCCCAGTTGTGGGCAAAGATAAAAAACTCTATGGCATGGTCTCTCTGCAGGATATGGAGCGGACCTTGCAGGATATTGATCGCACCTTGCAGGTCAAGGATATTCCTTTGAAGGATATCGCAGTATGGGATGTGGCTACTCCCGATCCGGTGTCGGTTTTTCCGGATGAGCCGATCTGGTATGCCATTCGCAAGATGGCCCCCCGTGACCTGGCGCGGCTGCCGGTGGTTTCCCGTCAGAGTCCCAATGTGCTGGTGGGACTTATCAGTCGTAGCGATATTCTGCGGGCCTATCAGGTTGGCATCATGCGCAAGCAGCAGCAGTATCTCATGCGGGAACGCATGGTACTGCGATTAGGTGAAGATATCGGCTTTGTTGAACTGTTTGTCGGCAAGAACAGCAAGTGTGTGGGCAAAAAATTAGCCGACCTGCCGTTGCACCAGAGCACATCCATCGTGGCTATCAGGCGCTTGCATGAGGTGATAACTCCCGACAGCAGTTCCGTGTTTCAGGAAGGAGATATGCTGACTATATTCTGCCGCATCAAACACAAGAAGGAAATTCTGGAGATGTTTGGGGGCATTGAGATCGAAGCACCCAATGGGTCCGCTGTCGTTCCCCCCCGCTGAACGGTATTGCCGGCTGATACCCGATTTCCGCTCTGTTTAAACCGCTATCTGACCATTCACTCCTTACTCATTTCTCTTCTGTTTTCCCGCCTGACAAAATATTTCTCCCTTACTTGTTTTGTCGACAATTGATAGTTATAGTAATTTTTATCAGTTTGAAATATATATTCTGTGACTGCAGACACAGGGTATTTTTTTGGCCGGCGGTTGCGGTGTGATTTGATGGAATGCGCGGGAGGGATTGTGCTTTTTCTGCGCACCGTTCAATATTGCCTTCTTGGGCCTTCTCCCCTTAGAAAGGTGACGTTTATCATATCAGTATCAGAAATTCCTGCAGTGGTCTGTTGCTGCGCAGGAAATCGCCGGAACGTCAATCAAAATCTATAGGAGAACTTAAGGTATGTTTAACCATGGTGTTGTCAATTGTCGTTTCCGCAAGGCAATGGTGATGTCTTGCAAAGTGCTGCTGCTGATTGCCATCTTTGCCCTGCCGGTCGCAACGGAAGCCGCTGCGCTTACCGTCAGCAAGGCGCAGTGGGACAATCAGCGACAGTTGTTGTTGCTGGCGGGCAGGTGCAATATCGGTGATATTGTCACCATCAAAGACAGTGCGGGCGGTGTTGTGCTCGGCAGAACCACCAAGCGTACATCCAGGTCTTGGAGCATGAAGGTCAAAATAGCGCAAACCAATTCCGTGCCCTGCCGCGTGACCGCCAATGTGGGCAAGATCGTGGCTGCAAAAGTGGTTGCCGGCGCCCCGGCTTTATGTACGAACGAACCGGCCACGTCACCATCTTCCGGCAGCTATCGGCTCTTGGCCTTCAATGACTTGGGTATGCACTGTTATGACCGGGATTTTTCCGTATTTTCCCTGTTGCCGCCTTTCAATGTTATCCACGCCCAGGTGGTTCGCAAGGGCGGGAAGCCGACAATTCTCGATGATTCGCAGGTGGATGTTTACTATCGGGCGGTGCCCGATACCCGTGGCTCGATTAATACCACCAGCATCGGCAAGAGCAATTTCTGGGATAATGTCAATGACCTTTTCGGCATGAGCCTGCCCGATAACCAGGGCATACTGGGGGCCACCATGCCGGGAGCAGGCAACAAGCAGCAGCTTTTTTCAGAGTATGATCCGCGGTATGACTGGTTTACCGCCCCTGGTATACCGATTCTTGCTGTCGATGACAACAATCGGGTTGCCGATTATCCGATGATGCGTATCACTGCGGTCAATAAGAAAACCAGGGCCAGACTGGCGACAACCGATATCGTCCTGCCGGTGTCGGCAGAGATGCACTGCAGCAACTGCCATGCAAACGGCGGAGTGGCGGCGGATAACCGAACTGCGCAAAGTAACGGCGTGTTGTCATGGAGCGTTGAGCCCGGTATGGAACTGGCCTATCGGGAAAACATTCTCATCCTCCACGACGCCAAAAACGGCACCAATCTCATGAACACCAAGCCGGTGCTGTGCGCCTCCTGCCATTACTCACCTGCACTGGATCTGGCTGGAACCGGTCCCCAAGGCGCTCAGGTGGTGAATCCCATGTTGTCCTTTGCCCTGCACGGAGTACACGGCCGCACCGTGAATGGCACTCTGCCTGACGCCAATCACCCGGCCATTATACCCGAGGATGGAACCAACTCCTGTTACTCATGCCATCCAGGCAGTACCACCCAGTGTCTGCGCGGCGCCATGGGTAGTGCCGGCATAGTCTGTCAGGATTGTCATGGCGGGTTGCTGGCCGTGGCCGGGGCCTACAAGGACCGCACTCCATGGATCGATGAGCCGAAATGTCAGTCGTGTCATACCGGTGATGCCGTGCAGAATCGGGGCGGCAAGATCCGCTGGACCACCGTATACAATCCCGCTGATCCCGCAGCCACGCCGTTACTTGCCGAAAATAAACGCTTTGCCGAACAGAATAACACCTTGTTCCGCAACAGTCGCGGACACGGCGGACTGGCCTGTGAGAGCTGCCACGGCAGCACCCACGCCATCTGGCCGTCTGCTGAGGCAAACGACAATGTCGCCGCCCTGGAGATCCAGGGACATGCAGGAACCATCACTGAATGTGTTGCCTGTCATGGCAGCGGGCTGAATTTAACCACCAACGGACCGCACGGCATGCATAATGTCAATGACAGCCGTTGGAATAATAATCACAGTGGATTTTATGAGGGAAATCCTGCCGGGTGCCAGGCCTGCCATGGAAAAGACCTGCGAGGCACCGTCTTGTCACGGGCGGCGGAAAACCGTAGATTTACTCTGGAGGAAGGTGGCACTGTTTCGGTGAAAAAAGGGAAAGTGATCGGCTGCAACCTTTGCCATGAATTGCCGTAACTAGCTGATCATTTTAAATAAAGCAGCTAACTAAAATACGGGAAAAGGGGGCTTTATGCCCCCTTTTCCCGTTTACTGCATATGGTGCACCTGACAGCACCCCTATGGAAATTTCCTCGCAAAGCGGAGGCAATACTACGCCTCGGCTTCCTTGGTCGTGTCCTTGTACTCCTTGCTGTCTGTGACCTTTTCGCCTTCGATTTCCTCTATCTCCTCCCGGGTCAGATGAATCTGGCCACAGGTTGGACAGGCGCCATCGAAGTCATTGCCTACAGTAACCTTTTTCAATTCATCAACAGTCATATGGCCCACATAGCCACAGGCGCTGTCTGTCCTGGTGACACGTATTTGATGTCGCTTCTTCTGGGTCGTATCAGTCATCACCAAGTTCTCCTTATATGTTGTATGCAGCAATTCCTTTGACAAGGAATTGCTGCGTTCATTATTCCAGGTTGGTCAGAACGTCAATTTCTTTTCCCTGGGCATCAATGATAGATACGGTCAAAGGCATACCACCATCCAGGTGGTGCGTTGCGCAGGAAATTCAGGGGTCGTAGGCGCGCACCGCCATTTCCACCTTGTTCAGCATACCCTGGTCATAAACGCCGTCTTTGATCAGCATGGTTGCCGCCTGTTTGACGCTCATATTCATGGGTGCAATATTGTGGGTGGTGCCCACAATCAGATTGGCGCTGACAATGCAGCCGTTGTCATCGGTTGTGTAGTCATGGATAAGAGAGCCGCGGGGAGCTTCCACACAGCCGACCCCTCGACCGGCCTTGGGTTCGACCTTGGCCCTGATGTTGGGATCAGTGATGCTTTTGTCCTGCAGCAGCTCGATGGTCCGTTCACAGGCGTAAACCAGCTCGATCAGGCGAGCCCAGTGGTAGAGCAGGGTAAACTGGGCCGGTCTGCCGAATTTTGCCCGGAACTCTTCCAGGGCTGCCTGTGCCTTGGGGGTGGCAATGTGATCGCACACATTGATCCGGGCCAGGGTATTGGAACGGTAGATGCCTTTGGGATGGTCCAGATCCATGGAGAATCCTTCCTGCCATGACTTGGCATAGGGCATTTTGGCATAGGCCCATGGTTCCACATGCTCGGCAAGATAGTCGGTGTATTCGGAACACGGGAAGTCGACGTACTCGCCGGTGGGCTGCATGAGCCGCAGTTTACCGTCATAGATCCTCAGCGCGCCATTGTCGTCCACTGTGCCGAGGAACCCGGTGGTGATCGTGCCCAGTTTGGAAATGACGTCCAGGTACTTGTTAAAGACATTGTTTTTGGCAAAGTCCAGGGCGTAGACGGCAAAATCAAGCAATGTCTCCGTGTCCCTGAGCAGACCGACGCGTTCCACTTCGGTCATGGGTTTGGCAAAGCCGCCGGTAACGCCGGCGATGGGATGAATCGCCTTGCCGGCAAAACGCTCCAGCATCATCTGGCCGAGCTGCCGCATCTTGACCACCTGTTGGGCAAGCTCCGGTGCCGCTTTGACGATGCCGATAACATTGCGCACTGCATAGTCGCTGTCCGGACCGATGACAAAGTCAGGTGCGGCCAGGAAAAAGAAGTGCAGAATTTTATCGTTGATATGGGCCATCACCTGGCAGAGTTCGCGCAGTTTATGACCGGCCGGGGTCGGGGTGACGCCGAAACAGGCGTCCACTGCCTTGACCGAGGCCAGATGATGCATCCACGGACAGATGCCGCAGATGCGGTTAACGATCCGGGGTACTTCCTCCGCCGGACGTCCTTCAATGAATTTCTCAAATCCCCGCAGAGACATGAGATGCAGTTTCGTGTCTTTTACATTGCCGTTGTCGTCGAGTTCAATGGCAATGCTCGCATGGCCCTCGATCCTGGTAACTGGCTGAATAGTTAATACTTTTCCCATAGTTGGCTCCTTTACACTGTAGGCCGTTGCTGTCTGATCAGGCCGTGGGCGCCAGAGAATCGCAACAGGTTTTTACGGTCTATGACGGATTTGAAATCAATGCCGTTGCTGGCAAGGGCGTTCATCATATCAAGCATCTGATTGCCGCCTTTTCTGACAGGGCCGAAACAGCCGCGGCAGGGTACCCGGGCGATGATGCAGCTCGGTGCTCCGCGTTTGGCGCAGCCGGCCAGGGTCACCGGTCCCATGCACATGAAGCCCTGCTCCAGCAGGCAGCGCATTTTGTCGATGGGTTCTTCGGCAATATAGGCCGCATTTTCCAGAAAACGCCTTACCTTCTTGACATCGCCTTTACCTTTTCTCACGGTGGGGCAGGTGTCGCAGACGCTTTTGGTCGGCAGCTTGACCTCTTCACCGTTGAGCAGGGCGAGAATTGCCCCGGCAATATGCTGGGAATTGGGCGGGCATCCGGGAATCATCAGGTCAATCTTGACCTTTTCATCCAGCGCATAAACCCGGTCAAGCGGTTTCGGCACCTTCTGATCCGGTACCGTGCAGGCATCGGTGGTGATTGTCTTGTATATCTGCTTATGGGCTTCGTTGACGTCCCAGTTATTGAGCAGGGCAGGCAACCCGCCATGGGTGGCGCAGGTGCCCAGGGCAATGAGGATCTTGCATTTCTTGCGCATTTCCTCGAGAACTTCCAGATGCTCTTCGTTGCCCACACCGCCGGAAACAATGCCAACATCCGCTTCAGGGATGTCAAGCACCTTTCCCTCGCCGGTCTGGCCGTAATACTTGTGGTCCATGAGTACGGGTATGTGAACAAAATCAAGTGCCGACAGCAACTCAACAAGGGGTTCGCCGATATTGAGTATGGCAACTTCACAACCGGAACATGCATGAAGCCATTCTTCTGCTACTCGAACAGCCATATCAACCTCCTTTGTTACGCTGCATGCGCAGCTTCGCTTTTGTGTGGGCCGAGGTTTTTCACTCGTTCCGTCACTTGCTTAACCGCTGCAACGAATTTGTCCGGTTCTGCCGACGATACCCAGGTTATTTGAAACCGCTGCGGATCAATGCCGAAATCCTCCAGAAGAGAGGTGATCATCTCCGAGCGGGCCATAGCCTTATAATTACCATCCAGGTAATGACATTCACCGAGGTGTCAGCCGAGGACCATGATGCCGTCGGCCCCAAGATTAAAGGCCTCCACCACCGTTTCCGGATGGACCATACCCGAACACATTACCCGGATAATACGGACATTGCTCGGATACTCCATACGGGATATCCCGGCCAGATCTGCTGCGGCGTATGAACACCAGTTGCAGCAAAAGGCAATGATTTTTGGTTCATAACTCATGATTGACTCCTTATTTCAGTAATCTCATGATATGTGATTTGAGCAAATTGCATATTCTCACCCTGCTAACTTACACCGCCAGGGCGGCTGCGACCTGTTTGTTGATCTGATCAAGGGAGAAACCGGCGACAAAGACACCCCGTTTCGGGCAGGTGCCCTGGCAGAGTCCGCATCCCTTGCACTGGGCCTTGTTGATCTCAATGCGGCGGGAGATTTTGCCTTCATTATTCGTGTATTCCATCAGGCTGATGGCTGAAAAGGGGCAGACGTCCAGACAGAGGGCGCAGCCGTCGCAGTTATCCTCAACCACGGTTGCCTTGATGGCCTCCAGGGTGATCGACTCCTTGGAGAGCAGGGTAGCAGCACGCGCGGAGGCGGCCATGGCCTGGGCAATGGATTCTTCCACCGGTTTGGGGTAATGGGCCAGACCGGCGACAAACATGCCGTCGGTGACAAAATCAACCGGCCGCAGTTTGGCATGTGCTTCCTGGAAGAAGCCGTCGGAATCAACAGGAATCTTGAAGAGCTGGGCGATTTTCTTGCCGTCCTGGTTGGCCAGAATCGCCTCTGCCAGAATCACAACATCGGCACTGATGAATAGGGGGCGGTGCAGGACATGATCCCATACCTCCACCTGGATGCCGGCCATGTCGTGCTTGACCAGGGGTTTGCCGTGCAGTTCATAATTGATGAAAATAACGCCAAGCTGCCTGGCCTCCTTATAGAGAAGCTCCCGTTCGCCGTAAGTTCGTATATCACGATACAGGATATAAACCTTGCGGGTTGCATCTTCCTTTTTCAGCCTGATGGCCGACTGGACGGAATGGGTGCAGCACACCTTGGAGCAATATGGTCTGTCTTTCTGGCGGGAGCCGACACATTGGATGAAGACAAAGGTTTTGCCCTCTCTGACATTGATGTCGCCTGCTTTGCGCAGGGTATCGAATTCAATGCCGGTGAAGACGCCCTTGATATCACCGTAGCCGTATTCCTTCAGGGGACGATAGCGCCTGCCGCCGGTGGCGACAATGCCTGCTCCGTGTTCGATCACGGTCTTGTCGCCCGCCTTGTTCTGTATCGTAGTGCGGAAATTGCCGACAAAACCCTCAACCTCTTTGATCTCGCTCTGCAGATGCAGGGTGATATTGTAGTGGTTCTCGATACGAGCAGACATGTTGGCCAGCTGGGGTTTGATTTCGTCTCCCTTCCAGGTATGGTCCAGCATACGGGCAAAGCCGCCGAGTTGGTCGCTTTTTTCCACCAGATGGACCGGGAAGCCCTGGTCAGCCAGGTTGAGCGCCGCCGTCATGCCGGCCAGACCGCCGCCGATAACCAGCGCCGACCGGGTGACCGGCACGGAAAGCTGATGCAGGGCAAACTGGGGCGATACCTTGGCCACGGCCATGCGGATCAGATCCTTGGCCTTGGCAGTAGCCTTGGCCGGTTCCTTGGCATGTACCCAGGAATTCTGGTTGCGGATGTTGGCCATTTCAAAGAGATACTCATTGATACCTGCGGCTTTGAGGGTCTCTCTGAACAAAGGCTCGTGGGTCCGGGGAGTGCAGGCCGCGACCACAACCCGGTTCAGGCCCTTTTCCTTGATCAGGTTCACCATGAGATCCTGGGTGTCCTGGGAACAGGTGAAGAGGTTGCGTTCCACATGGGCAACTCCCGGCAGGGTGGCCGCGTAATCCGCTACAGATGAAACGTCGACCACGCCGGCGATATTGGAACCACAATGGCAGACAAAAACGCCGATCTTCGGCTCCTCGCAGGAGATATCCCGTTCAGCCGGGAAGGTTTTGTCCCGGGTCAGGGTGTGGCGGCTCATTGCCAGCAGGTTACCGACACCAGCCGCGGCTGCTGATCCCTCGATGACCGATTGCGGGATATCCTTGGGTCCGGCAAAGGCGCCACAGGTGAATATGCCTGGTTTGGAGGTCAGAACAGGCATGAAGTTTGAGGTGGCGGCAAAATTACCGCTGGTGAGCTGGATGCCGAGATCCTTGGCCAGCCTGACCACGGGCTTCGGGGTCTGCAGACCAACCGACAGGACCACCATGTCATAATATTCTTCAACCTGGCGGCCTTCCTCGTTGATATAATGCAGACGCAGGTCACCATCCGTACCGTGGGGTTCAACGCCATGTACCCGGCATCTCATGAAGCGGACGCCGGATTCCGTTTTGGCCCGTTGGTAGTAACGGTCAAAGTCCTTGCCGTGGGTCCGCATATCCATGAAGAAGATCGTGGTCTGCAGTCCGGGGACATGGTCTTTGGCAATCACTGCCTCTTTGATGGCATACATGCAGCAGACCGAAGAACAGTAGCCGTTGCCGCACTTGTTTTCATCACGACTGCCGACACACTGCAGAAAGGCGATTTTTCTGGCCGGTTTGCCGTCGGAGGGGCGGATGAGATGCCCCTCTGTCGGACCGGTGGCTGAACAGTAGCGCTCAAGCTGCATGGAGGTGATGACGTTGGGCAGGGTGCCGTAGCCCCAGATGCCCGCATCTTTGGGATCAAAGGCTTGAAATCCTGGGGCAAGGATAATGGAGCCCACGTTGATTTCATGATGCTTTTCGGTATCCTCGAAATTAATGGCGCCGGCCGGGCATACCTTGGCGCAAAAACCGCATTTGCCAGGTTTCTGCAGATAAATACACTCATCGGCATCGATCTGGTATTTGAGGGGCACCGCCTGGGAATATTTGACGAAGATCGCTTTGCGTTTTTTTGTGGAGGCGTTGTAGGTATCATCTACTTTTTTGGGACATTTTGCTGCGCATTCACCGCAGGCAATACATTTGCTCGTGTCCACATAGCGGGGATGTTCCTTTACCGATACGGTAAAGTTGCCTTCACTGCCGCTTACTCCGGTGACCTCGCTTAAGGTCATCAACTGTATATTTAAGTGCCGACCGCACTCAACCAATTTTGGCGCGATGATTCACATCGAGCAGTCGTTGGTGGGAAAGGTCTTATCCAGCTGAGCCATGGCGCCGCCAATGGCGCCGCTGCGTTCCAGCAGATAGACATAGTAACCTGAGTTGGCGAGGTCCAGGGCTGACTGCATACCTGCAATACCGCCGCCGACAACCATTACCGATCCTATTGTTTGCTCTCTTGACACGGTTTGTTCCTCCTTTGCATAGGAAAGTGAGAGAAGAAATTTTTGTTATTTTTTAGTGGGAATGATCACTGAGTCTGAAACAAGCTCCCAGAGATATTTCACCTCAATACCGAGATCAAATTCCTTGTTGAGCGATTTCTTCAGCTGGTCACGGCAGTTATGACAGGGGGCTATGACCATTTTCGCCCCGCACTCCTGAATCTGGCGGGCCTTGATACGGCCGTAGAAGACCCTCTCCGGGGCATAGGGCATGGCCCAGGCGCCGCCGCCCGCACCACAGCAGTAGTTGCCGTTGCGGTTGGGTTCCATATCGACAAAGGAGGGACAGCAGGCTCGTGTGATAATTCTGCCTTCCTCGAAATAACCGTGGCCGAAGGCTTTCAGCGATTTGCGGCCATAGTTGCAAGGGTCGTGGTAGGTGGCGAGTTTGGTATGGATGGTGTTGTCAAGGGTAATGCGGTTTTCCCGCATATATTCGAGCAGAAGATCAAATACGGAATAAATTTTGATTTTCTTGAGTACTTCAGGAAACCATTTGTTCAACCCGAACCGGGTTGCATAATAGGCGTGGCCTCATTCGGGTAGGAGCAAGGCCTCGCAGTGCAGCCTCTCCAGGTTGTCGACAATCCGGCCGACAATAGTCTTCATGGCCTCGTCGTCACCGGAAAAGAGACCCCAGTTGACTCCCTCCCAGTTGTCGGCGGAGACAGTCCAGGATTCATTGGCGGCATAGAAGATTTTCCACCACCATTTCATATCATCCGGTTCGGCAAAAGGCTCTTTTGAATTGACGGTAATCAGCAGTCTTGAGCCGCGCACTTCCAATGGGGTCGTGAAACCGGGGCATGTTTCCGCGGCAAGTTCTTCACCAAGATCCTGCAGCAGAAAGGCAAAATCATCCTTGGGGATGCCGAGATTGTTGCCGCGCTCAAGACACATGGCGACACCCTTGTGGATGGGGCCGGGCACCAGATTTCTCGGCCGTCTTGAACGAAGACGACGCATGAGCTTGACGATCTCAACGTTCATGGGGCAAGCTTCTTCGCATTTGCCGCACATGGTGCATTTCCATGGCCAGCTGCTTTCAATCAGCTCCTCTTCCAGCCCTAAAACAGCCATGCGCACAATCTTGCGCGGGTCAAGGCCGTTGACCCCGGCGATGGGACAGGCGCTGGCGCAGGTGCCGCAGGTCAGACAGACATCACCCCAGGATGGATCGTCAAAAAGGGTGTTGGTTTTTTCGCCGAGTTGAAGAATCGGTTGACCAGTTTGGGCAGTGGTGATCGTTTTCAGCTCCTCGATCTCAACGGCCATTTCCATATTGACTTTAGGAATGATGCCGAACTTGTCACATAAGGCTACATAATCTGATACCTTCATAGCATAACGCTTGCCAGGCCCCTCCTGCGCAGGCAAGGTTCTCGAGTTGATCCAATTGCGAATGGTGTTTCGGTGGACACCAAACTCCTCCGCCAGATCAGCAACTTTAAACTCATACATCATGGACAGTCACCTCGCTTTGGGTTGTGGATAGAATATCCATTATCTTCTGACAGGCTTTGGGAACGGCAGCTGCCATTGCCGGGGAAAGACCAAGTGAAACCTCTTCTGGTAACGATTCGACCTGCGCCACAACAATCGTTACTTTCATGTCGGTGAATTGCTGCAATTCCTGCAGCATGTTTACGGTTGGAAACTGATGTAGAGAAAAATCGTGGAGTTTTTTTGCGGGAACCGATGATGGGTCGATTTCAAAGACTTCGCCGGGGTTTTTATCTTCCCGGTCTATGGCATCGACAATGATCAGATGCCGTGGCCTTTCTTTTTCCGATAGCAGGTAATCGAAGAGATATTCGCGTACCCCGGTCCCTACATCGGCGACACTCACACCGAGCGGCAGGTGCATTTTTCGCAGCAGCAGCTGTTCGATCACTGCAGGCCCGAATCCGTCATCCCCGATCAAGGGGTTGCCACATCCGAAAACAACAGCAGTGGGTGGTTTTTCCATGTTTTCCATTTTGTGCCTCTTGTGCAAGTTGTGCATAAAGAAATTCAAGTAGACAGATTACCTCACAATAGGTATTTATACTTATAAAAATACTAACTCCTTAGAATTGTGTCAATATATAATTATATTTTTTTTGTATCAAACATGTAACAGATTGAAAGTGTTAGAGATTTTTCTTTACATTGCACAATTAGAACAATATGCACACATCTGTGCTGAGTAAGCATTCAGGGTTTTGGCTGCTGATGTTTGTTTGGGAACAGCTGTTAACAGAAGTTAAGGCGAATATATTGTTTATCCCGCGCAATGGGAGAGAGGGGGATATAAAGAATCGGTCAAGCCATTATTAATCCAAATCAATGCCGTTTATATCAATTTGCAGCCATGCTATGGCATCATTGATATTTTTGAATACCATCGTCTCGATAGCCGAGTCAAAGCTCTGTTCCTGAAAGGCGCGGTTTGAGCCGTAGAGTAAGTTGCTTGGGGCCACGATGGCGCAGCGTTCATTGATGAATTTGTCGGCAAAAACTTCCTTGAGACTGGCAAGTTTTTGTTCTTCCGCCGTGGATACTTGGTAATCGTCGCAGAGCCGGCAATCCACCAGTTTTTTCATCGGCGAAACGTATCGCTCATCCTGGTTAAGTTCTTTAAAATGGCGGGCAAGAGCTTCAGCATCAACTGTGCCGATCAGTCTGGCATAAACCAGTTTCAGTCTATCTATAATCTGATACACAACGGCCATGGTCTTTTATATATTAATGTTAAGCAGTACAGCCGTCTGATAATCTGCCAGTAGCTG
>JAHIVT010000070.1 GCA_018816555.1 Pseudomonadota bacterium | reverse complement strand
GGCCAATCGAATGAGCAGTGAGGTCCTGCGCCATTTATGTGAGGAATTAAATGCCACCATGACCCCGTTTCCTGGCACCTCCATGCGCTTGGTCTACGAACTGGTGTCATGACAAATTCTCCCGAGGTCAGGATGTCTGAAGTTAGGGGGATATTACGGAAAAACAGCGGGTAAAAGAGAAGGAGAGGATTAAATAACCGGGAACATCATTCATCATCACGGCCGGCGGACTGCAGGCCGAATTTCTTGATGCGATAGCGCAGGGTGTCCCGTGACATGCGCAAACATTGGGCGGCCTTTGTCTGGTTGCCACTGAAGCGGGCCAGGGCCTGCTGAATAAGCTCCTTTTCCACCTCTTCAATGGAGATACCATGGGGAGGCAGGGTGATATAGCCGCTTTCCGCAACGGCAGGGGCTTCGTGGCTGGCCGGAGCGATGCCTTTTGTCTTGGCCTGGCCGCACTGGCGGATCTCGTGGTTAAAAAACTCATAACTGAGCATGGTTCCGGGCTCAAGCATCATGGCCCTTTCCATGGCATTGCGCAATTCCCGCACATTACCCGGCCAATCATAACGCTGCAGACAGTCAAGGGCCTCGGGACTGGTTCCCTGCACCCCTCGGCCATACTCCTCGTTTAATCTCTCAATGAAATAAGCGGCCAGGGACGGGATATCCTCTTTGCGCTCGCGCAAAGGGGCCAGCGGAATACTCATCACGTTGAGACGGAAAAAAAGGTCACCGCGGAAGCTCCCTTCCTTAACCATGTATGGCAGATCCTGATTGGTGGCGGCAATAATGCGCACATCCGTATCAATATCCCGTGAACCGCCGAGACGCCGGAACTTCCTGGCATCGATGACCTTGAGGATTTTGGCCTGCATGGGCAGAGGCATATCACCAATTTCATCCAGAAAAACAGTGCCGCCTGCAGCAGCTTCAAAAATACCCTTGTGACTCTTTGAGGCATCGGTATATGCCCCTTTCTCATGGCCGAAAAGCTCATTTTCCAGCAGGTTGTCGGGAATAGCCGCGCAGTTGATCTCAATAAAGGGATCCTGGGAACGGGCGCTGTGGTAATGAATGGCCCGGGCTACCAACTCCTTGCCCGTCCCGCTTTCGCCCAGCACCAGAACAATTTTGGCGTCTGTTTCGGCACAGACCTTGATCATCTTGAAAACTTCGATCATTTTCGACGAATTACCGATGAGGTTGTCATAATCATATTTTTTCCGCAATTCCCGCCGAAAAAGATCAACCTCCTTACGCAGCTTCTTTTTCTCAAAACCCTGATCAACAATATGCCGGATATTTTCCACATCAAAAGGTTTGCCGATATAATCGTCAGCACCGATCTTGAGTGCGCTTACCGCTGAATCGGCATCGGCGTAAGCAGTAATCATCAGCACGGCCACGTCCTCATCATGGGCCTTGAACTCGCGCAAGAGATCAACACCGTTGGCATCAGGGAGACGCACATCAAGCAGAACCATTTCCGGCACGAAATCAGTAAATTTCTCTCTGGCCTCCGCCCCGCTCATAGCCGTCTGTACGGCATAACCTGCAGCGGCAAGCATCTGACTAAGAGACCAGCAAACCAATTTCTCGTCATCTACGACAAGGACACGATGCTCTCTCATGATATCTTCCTATGCCTCAGGATATGCCGCATTGCAGGCCTTCCTCCCGCCTGACCGGAAGACAGACGATAAATGTTGAGCCGACACTCGGTTCACTTTCCACGAATATTGTTCCGCCATGTTGTTCCAGAATGCGCTGGGAGATGGAAAGACCAAGGCCGGTTCCATTACTTTTCGTGGTATGAAACGGGTTAAAAATCGATTCCATGGAGGATGGATCAATACCTTTGCCCGTATCCTGAATGGCCAACCTGACATGCTTGCCATTCAGATAACGACATACCGGACTGCTGCAGCTGTCAACCCTGCCTTCAGCGCTTTCATAACCGCAACTGTGAAAAGTAAGGGTGCCTCCCGGCTCCATGGCATCGATGGCATTGAGCACAATATTAAGAAACACTTGTTGCAGTTGACCTTCATCTCCCTGGGCCAGGGGAAGATTCACATCAACTGCCCGCACCACTTGGATTTTCTTGCTTTCAATCTGCGAGGCGGCCAGAAAAAGAACCTTGTCGATGATCGTGTTCAGATGAACCTCGGCAAACTGCGATTGACCCGGTCGGGCAAACTGCAGCAGGCTGTTGATGAAGTTGTCCAGACGCTTGACCTGACTCTGCACCTCATTAAAAATCATCTGATTGGTGTCGCCGTCCTGGAAATTACGGGCAAGAATCTGCATGGCGCCGGATATGCCTGCCAGCGGATTTTTGATTTCATGGGCCACGCCGGCAGCCATCTCGCCTAAAGAGGCAAGCTTGTCAACCCGGGCAAGATCCTGTTCCAAAACCTTTTTTGCTGTTATATCCCTGAAAATACAACTGAGTCCTGTCACGGTATCCGTGCTGTCCGTGATAACGGAAAAGCAGACTTCAGCCGGAAAACGCTCGCCGGTCTTCTTTTTCATCGGTACCTCGGACAGGTGCCCCATGGTGCTGTCCATTTCGTCGGCAGCATCGAGAAAAAGACATTTCTTCCCATCCATGGACGACAGAAAATCATCAAGTTGCCGAGAAAGCATCTCCTCTTTTTTATAGCCGAGGATAATTTCAGCCGCCCGGTTCACGTCGGTAATTTTCATAAACTGATCAACGGTAATCAGGCCGCTGCGCAGGTTCTGAATAATACTCTCATAGAAACTCTTAAGATATTCGATCTCAGCCAGCTGCCGGGCAATCTTTCTCAGCATGTCCTTCTGCTTCAAGGCCCGGCCTATGGCCAGGGAAGCATGGCTGGTAATGGCAGCCGAAAGCCGTATTTCCTCATAGGAAATCGGCTGCTTGCTGAAAATTTTATCCGCAATGACATAGCCGTAGAAATTGTTATCATCACAGAGCGGGAGAATAAGAAACGAGTCAACCTCTCCCATCAAATAATGAACGGTCTTATCGTGGGTATCCAGGTTCATGACGGAAAAATGACGGAAACGGGAGTACTTGTTCACATCAACGTCCTGCAAGGCCATCTCCGGTACACAGAGATTCACCCGCTGTCTTCTGTTGGGGTGGTTCTTTCCCCGATAGTCATCCCGGAGAATTCCGCAGGCACGGGGAGTGTCCGGATTTTCACCTGAGGTCAAATCGGAATAACCAACGACATTCAATGGCTCCCTGTCAGAATAAACCTTGCGCAACAAGCCGTTCACCTGTTGAAAATCCACACTGAAAGGGCGCCGGACGAACTCATTAAAGCCGTAAAAAACCTGAGTCTCCAGGCTTTTGCCCCTGTCATCCAGTTTGAGCACCAAAACACGCTCAAGCTCGGTGCAGCTGACAAGATCCTCAACCAGAAAATCCATCAGGACCATCACCTCGTCCGAGCGCCCCATTCTCCTGGAACTCCGGTATAGTGAGCGTAGATCAGATACTACTCTATCCACTGGCATTCCTCATTTTTTTGCCGGCATGTGCCGATCAAAAAAATTGAATTTTTTTCTTTTTAATCGCTTGTTGAGAGAGAAAAACAAAACAATTAACCGGGAAATCATTATCTGTAATAAGTTAACTCATGACAATAATGCAAAAACTATACCTCTTCCGGTTTGCAGTCTGGGAATTAAAAGCTGGAAAATCATCTGCGCTGATCAGATGCCGCTAAATATGCCCTGGGGGAAATTTGATCGTTAGCGGCTGTGGGGAATTTTTTTCAGTTGGCCCCCCAAATAGGCCATGTAGGGGGAAATTTTGCGAAACCAGATCCCCCCATATGGTTATTTAACCCATAAACCACAATGGAAGCAAAAGGAAATTTGGTCATATGCCCCAAATAACTTTGGGTGAGGTATGCTCTTCGACGGCAAACAGATGGATTTGATGATCTCGCAACAACTGAAAATTACCACGGAGAGCACAGAGCCCACAGATAACTACTTTTATGAAAAATATTTCTCTGTGATCTCTGTGTGCTTTGTGGTGAAAAAAGGATTTATTGCGAGTTCATCGAATTTGGAGGTTAAACAAATACGACTTTACAGAACTTTCTTTTTCCTACCTTCAGGAGCAGTTCGCCCGCGGTCTTGACCTGATATTCCACATCATCAATTTTCTCGCCATCAAGGCTGACGGCGTTCTGCGTGATCATCCGCCGTCCCTCGCCCGTGCCGGAAACCATGCCGGCAACAGTCAACAAACGGGGAAGCCAGACTGTAGCCTCTTCAATTGCTACCTCCACTGACGGAATATCCTCGGGCAGATCATGCTTTTTAAAAACGCGCTCAAAATTCTCTTCCGCCTTGAGGGCTGCATCCTCATCATAAAAACGGGCGGTCAGTTCACGGGCGAGTTTCTTTTTCACATCCTTCGGGTGGATGAGGCCGCTCTGCATGTTCTGCTTGAGGGCGGCAATGTCATCGGAGGAGAGATCACTGAGCAGGTCGTAATAACGGAACATCAGCTCATCGGAGACAGAAAGGATCTTGCCGTAAATGTCTTCAGCCGTGTCCGTGATGCCGATATAGTTTCCCAGGGATTTGCTCATCTTGTTGACCCCGTCGAGACCTTCAAGCAGGGGCATGGTAATGACAACCTGCGGCTCCTGCCCCCAGGTGCGCTGCAGATCACGGCCCATGAGCACATTAAAGAGCTGGTCCGTGCCTCCGAGTTCAACATCGGCACGCATGGCCACCGAGTCATATCCCTGGATCAGAGGATAGAGGAACTCATGGATGCTGATCGGGCGCTGGTTGTCAAAACGCTCGCGGAAATCCTCCCTTTCCAGCATCCTGGCCACCGTCAACTGTGAGGCAAGTCTGACAAAATCATGGGCTGTGAGTTTTCCCAGCCACTCACTGTTGAACATGACCGTGGTTTTCGCCGGGTCCAGTATCTTAAAAATCTGTTCCTTGTAGGTTTCAGCATTGCGGGCCACATCCTCGCGGGTCAGCGGTTTACGGGTTTCCGATTTGCCGGTGGGATCACCGATCATACCGGTGAAATCACCGATAAGAAACAGGACATCATGGCCCAGGTCCTGGAAATGCTTTAATTTCTGGATAAGCACCGTATGGCCGAGATGCAGGTCGGGAGCGGTGGGATCAAACCCTGCTTTAACCCGCAGTGGAATCCCTGTCTCCTGGGATTTTTTCAACTTTTTAATGAGGTCTTCGCGGGAAATAACATCAACCGCACCGCGCTCAATCAGAGCAACCTGCTCTTCTATTGTCCATTTCATACTAACTTCTGTCTCCTGGCTCCTGACTTCTGACTTTATCCAATATCATTTTGCATATTCAACGGAGCGCATCTCCCTGATCACCGTAACCCTTATCTGGCCCGGATAGGTAAGCTCCTTTTCAATTTTGCGGGCAATGTCTCTGCTCATCATGGCCGCATCGGTATCGGAAACGTTCTCACTGTTGACAACAATACGAATTTCGCGACCGGCCTGAATGGCAAAGGATTTTTCTACTCCGGGGAAGGACTGAGCGATATTTTCCAGATCCTCAAGGCGCTTGACATATGTCTCGAGCATCTCCTTGCGGGCTCCGGGTCTGGCACCTGACAGGGCATCCGCGGACTGCACCAGAACATCGAGAATGCTCTCCGGCGGTACATCCTCGTGATGGGCGGCAATGGCGTGCACAACCTCTGCAGACTCACCATACTTCTTGGCGATATCCGCACCGATACTGGCATGGGAACCCTCAATCTCATGATCAACCGCCTTGCCGATGTCATGGAGAAGACCAGCCCTTTTCGCCTGTTTCACATTAATGCCAACCTCAGCAGCCATCACTCCACAGAGAAAAGCTACTTCCAGTGAATGCTGCAGCACATTCTGACCGTAGCTTGTGCGGTACTTCAAGCGACCGAGGAGCATGATCATCTCAAGGTGAACACCATGGGCACCCACATCAAAAGTTGCCTGCTCACCAGCCTCGCGCATGGTGACCTCAAGCTCCTTTGCGACTTTTTCAACAATCTCTTCAATGCGGGCAGGATGGATGCGGCCATCGGTGATCAATCTCTCAAGTGCTTGCCTGGCCACCTCGCGACGTACCGGATTAAAGCCTGACAAAATAACAGCTTCAGGAGTGTCATCAATAATGACATCAATTCCCGTGGCGGCCTCAATGGCCCGTATATTTCTCCCCTCCCTGCCGATGATTCTTCCTTTCATCTCATCATTGGGCAGAGGAACAACCGACACGGTTTTCTCCGCAACATATTCACCGGCATAGCGCGCGATGGCCAGGGCCAGGATATTTTTCGCCTTCCTGTCAGCCTGGATTTTCATCTCATTTTCGATGCGCACAACGGACTTGGCCGCCTCCATCCGTGCTTCGCTCTCTATACTTTCCGTGAGCAACTGCTTGGCCTCCTCCCTGGTGATACCGGAAATTTTTTCAAGCTGTGCCCGTTGCTCTTCAACAAGGGCGTCAACTTCCTTACGGTGCCCCTGAATCTTTGCCTCCTCACCCGACAGCGACTTTTCCCGGTTAAGCAGATCTATCTCACGTTTGTCGAGCAGATCTATTTTCCGCTCAATCTGCTCAGCTTTCTGAGAAAGTCGTTTTTCCTCGGAAAGAATGCCTGATTTAAGCTCCTTGATCTCCTGCTCAGCGGCAAGTTTAAGCTGATACTCCTCATCTTTTGCATGAAGCATCGCCTCTTTTTTTATTCTTTCAGCTTCGTCAAGGGCATTTTCAATCAGCTTCTTGCCCTGCTCTTCGAGATTCAATTGCCGGGCTTCAATCAGTTTTTTGCGGACAATAAAGCCAATAATGAGACCACCGGCCAAGGCCAGCAACACATATATAAATTGGGAAAGAGTCACGGAGTAAACCTCCAGATAAAATTGTCAAAAAAACTGGAGCAACCGTTTACAGAGGAACAGCAGAAGGAATAGAAGGCAGGAGGAAGAGAGAATATCAGCTGATCATCTTAAAGATAGTACGTGTCAGCAAGAACAGGTAGCTTTCGGCCCCAACTAAAGGTGATACGACAACATGATTGTGTAATAGCCTGACACATCCATGTCGGCATCAAACTCTATATATAAACCTGAAAATCCAGGAGTAACTTGGCTTAAGCGCAGCACTCAATTCGTCCTACTACAGGGCAATTTCTCAAGATAAGAAAGTGTCCGAATTCCTTGCAGATATCAGTCCCTTGGAAGCGACGAAACCAGCTCAATGTTGTTTATTTCATGTATATAAACTGTCAACTGACAGAGTATAAATAATTAAAACCCCCGCCTTAACCGTGTGCTCAGCGACATCGAACCTAACAGAGTTAGGTGGGACCGACTCATAATACCCTCAAGTTCTTCCGTCGGAACGGAACATCTTTTATGTATCAGCGGATAGTCCCTAGATGTTCGTGTTGGCTCAACTATACTGGACATCACGAGTCAGGCAGGGGAAACTTTAAATATATATTTACTTAAATTCCAAAGAATTATCAATCTTAGTTTTCATCAAACCAGCAGTTTCCACCACCATCTGTTTATATTGCTCAAATTCCCTTTTGAGTTTCACATACTTTCCTGCCATATTCAAACTGGTCAGTATTGCCAGTTTATTGGCCGGCAGGGTGTTTGATGATTTTGCATATGTTTCAAGCTGGGTTTTAACAAGATCCAAGATCTCTTTAACATCCTCTTCAGTTGCATCTGTATAAAGCGGGTATTCCTGGCCGAGCACCTCAAATCTAACCAATCGTTGCACAATGGCACCTGCTATTCATTCCCCAGTCTAAATTGAGCAAATAAAAAACTGCCAAAGCATCAAACGGCATAACGAAATACGGCGTAATACAAGCAAGTTATCTTAACCATAGCTGAATGCACGTCATTTAATGGCAACTAATCCAACTTGACAATCATCGATGAAAAATCTTCTTATGATTTCTTGTTACCAGAATACAAAGACCGAGGCAACAGGTTTATATTCAACTTTCCATGGTAAATAACTGCGGCGAGGCGGCCGGAAAGGATTCGGAGGCATTTTCATCTAAAGATTTATTTTCCTCATCATCCGCGCCTTTTTCCCAATTTTCCAGGGCTGCCAGTATGCCGGAAACACGCTGGCTGACATCAGCTTTTTCATCCTTCAATCTGGCAACGGATCCCTGCAACTCCTTAATATGATTTTCTTTTTCATCAAGAGTCTGCAACAGATCACTTTTCTCCTGTTTTAATTGATTAAAACTTGCAAGCAGCTCCTCAACAACACCGGCCAAACGAATAAGATCTTCATTCTGTTCCATTTTATTTCAAGCTCCCTCTCTCATTGCTCACCATTTTATGATTCATGCAGCTTTGCGGTAAAATACTGTCATTGTCGGCGACGGTGATGCCGTTTAAATACGAAAACTCACCGATGGAAACATTATCTCCCAGCTGGCTATCAACAAGACAGCTGAACGGGGCAACGCGACAATTTTCGCCGATTTTAGTCTTTCCCGAAATAGCAACATTCGGGGAAATGATTGTATCACGCCCTATTTCGACCTCACCGCTGATGGTGATGGTCTCCGGCAGGACGCATGTTACCCCCTGATCCATCAACTTGCGGAGAAATCTTCTCTGCAGCGTTGCATGGGCAAGGGATAATTCATACCTGGAATTCACACCCAGGGTTTCTTCGGACTGTTGGCAGAAAAACCGCTGAACCTGCAGACCGGAAGAATGGGCAATAGCTATAATATCGGTCAGATAAACCTCGCCCTGTTTATTATCCGTGCCTACGCCCTGCAAGGCTGTAAAGAGAAAATGCTTCTCAACACAATAAATACCTGCATTGATTTCATTTATCTTCTTTTGTTGGGGGCTTGCATCCTTTTCTTCGACAATAGCCTGAACATAGCCGGAATTACTGAGAATAATCCTGCCGTAATTTGTCGGCTCATCCACCACAGTTGTCATGACCGTCAGCTTATGGGATCCTGTCAGATGCTCGTTCAACATGGACTGTAAGGTTTCAGGCCGGATCAAAGGAGTGTCACCACATAATATCATGACAACATCGGTAGCAACGGATAACAGTGCGGACTCAGCGGCAAGAACCGCATGACCGGTTCCAAGCTGTTCAAGTTGTCGAACAAAACTTACATCGTAACCTGAGCAGGCATGTTCAACCTTTTCAGCCTGATGGCCTGTAACGACGACGGTCTGGTGGATGTGCAGAGGGGTTAAGGCATCGAGGACATGATGAATCATCGGCTTGAAAAAAACTTCATGCATGACCTTGGCCTGGGCCGATTTCATTCTCGTGCCCTTGCCGGCAGCCAGGATAACTACGCTGACATTCTGCTCATTCATGTGAAAACCGGAAAAAAAATTATAGAATTTACCCTTTTGGATGATTAACCACAAAGTGAACAAGAACTCAAAGGAATTTTTAGCAAAAAAAAGCCCTCAGAACCGTAAGGCGGTTATGAGGGCTAAAAAAAGGAATTCGGCAGCGACCTACTCTCCCACCAAGTTGCCCTGGCAGTACCATCGGCGCTGAGAAGCTTAACTTCCGTGTTC
>JAHIVT010000069.1 GCA_018816555.1 Pseudomonadota bacterium | reverse complement strand
GGTCATTGATTCAATTTTTGTTGAAAATAAATATTCAATGCTGGTCTGGCTGCCAGCGGTGATCATGCTCCTGTATGCTCTCCGGGGCACCTGTGAAATGATCTACAGCTATCTGATGCGCTCCTCAGGCATCAAGCTGGTAAGGGATTTGCGTATCCGTCTTTATAACCATCTGCTTCATCTGCCCGTATCCTCTCTCGGCAAGGAATCATCCGGCAAGATGATCTCCCGCATCCTTACCGACACAGCCTTGGCCCAAGGATTGGTGAGTGATACCCTTCTGACCGTTTTCAAGGAAATACCCACCATTATTGTCTTGCTGGCAGTGGCTTTTTACCGGCGCTGGGATATCACCCTGCTTGCCCTTGTCGGGCTGCCGTTGATTGTCGCGGCTGCCAATAAGGTTGCCCACAAGGTTAAGTTTAAACGCAATCAGGCCCAGCAGACCGTTGCGACTTTGACCCATTTCATCAGTGAGGCCTCTGTTGGTGCCAAGGTGGTGAAGATTTTTGTTAATGAGGATGGACAGGCGGCTCATTTCAGGAAGACAAGTCAATCCAATTACAGTCAGGAGACAAAAATCATCCGTTATAAGGAGATAGCCAAATTGATTGTTGATATCTCCACAGGTATCGGCGTGGCCATCGTCATCTGGTATGGAGGAAACCTGGTTGTCAAAGGAATTATTACCAGTGGAGATCTTTTTTCCTCTCTCGGCGCCGTGGTGATGATATTTAATCCCGTAAAGCAGGTCGGGAGATCGTATGCGGTTTTCCATGAGATTACGGCTGCCACTGATCGCATCTGGTGGCTTGAGACAATGGAAGCAGAAAAAAGCGGAGATGTCCCGCTGCCGTCCTTTCAGAAGGTGATCCGTTATGATAATGTTTCACATCGTTATAGAGATGATGGCGATCTGGTTTTACAGGATATCAACTTGACTATCCAGAGGGGTGAAGTGTTGGCGATTGTCGGACCGAGCGGGGCCGGCAAAACGACGTTTATTGATTTGCTGCCTCGTTATTATGATCCCTCAGGGGGCAGCATTCTGGTTGATGGGCATGATTTGCGCAGTGTCAGGCTGAAGGATTTACGAAAATTGATCGGCCTGGTGAGCCAGGATATTGTGCTTTTTAATGACACAATCAAGGAAAATATTGCCTTTGGTTCTCCCGATACTCCGGACAGTGAGATAGAAAAAGCGGCACGTCTGGCATTTGCTCACGATTTTATTGCAGAACTTCCCGATGGCTATGATACCATGCTCGGCGAAAGAGGTCTCAATCTCTCAGGCGGGCAGCGGCAAAGAATTGCCATTGCCAGAGCCATCCTGAAAAATCCCCCTATTCTTATATTGGATGAGGCAACGTCGGCTCTTGATGCCGTGTCAGAGGCCCTCGTGCAAAAAGCTCTGGAAAGATTGATGCATGACAGAACAACAATCGTAGTAGCCCATCGTCTTTCCACTATCCGCAATGCTGACAGGATTCTCGTCATGGAGCATGGCCGTATCATAGCCCAGGGCAACCATGAGGCGTTGCTTCAAAGCTCGGAAATCTATAAAGAGCTCTATCTTTCTTACAGTGAGAAATAGAGCCTTGTTGGGTTTAGCAGGGGGATGTCATAAATGACGGATGTGGGCGGGGAAATCACCATTCTTCATGTATTGAGCAGTTTTAAAGGTGATTACCCTTTATTTAATCAGATTGTCCATGGTCTGAAGAAAGGATACAGACATATTGTCTGCTATCTGGTTGGACCACCGTCAGCCAATGAAACCCTTGGTAAGGCCGGTTATGATATCATATGGCTTCCCTTTGGCAAAGAGGATCTCCGGAGATTCAAGTATCAGGTTGTCAGGGAGCTGGATCAGGTCATCAAAGCAAACGGGGTGGATATTATCCATGCCCAAAGGCATAAATCCGTATTTTATGCCGCTCTTGCCGCCCGGAAAAACAGCAATGTGCGCATGATCACAACTGTTCATGGACTAAAACGTTCCCGCTCACTTTTCCGTAAAATAGGCAACAGGATTCTTTGGCCCAGAATAAATAAAATAATAGCGGTTTCCGAGGCAGTGAAGAGCGATATTCTGCTGACAAACCCATGGTTCCCGGCGGACCGGGTTGAAGTTGTCTATAATGGTATTGATCTTGCCCTGTTCGGCAGAAGTGACCTTGATAAAACGGAAAGCCGTGTTTTTTTCGGGTTACCTTCTCACTGCTGGCTTTGGGGTGCGGTGGGCAGACTGGCTCCTGTCAAGGGCCATGATATTCTTCTCAGGGCATGGGCACGAAGCGAAATTGGCAGTCGTGGTGGTCATCTGGCCATTGCCGGCGAAGGGAGGTTGCGTGAAGAGTTGACTGCCCTGGCGAAGGAACTTGGTATTGCAAATGAGATTTCCTTCTTGGGGCATGTTGCGGATATCCCGAAGTTTTTGGCGGCTCTGGACGGCTTTGCCATGCCATCACGCCATGAAGGATTCGGCCTGGCCCTAGTGGAAGCGCTGGCGGCAGGGCTTCCTGTTATCGCAAGTCGGGTCGACGGCATACCGGAGATTCTGACGACCCTTGCGGACAAAGGGCAGGCCTTTCTTGTGCCTCCTGAAAATGAGAAGGAACTGGGAGTTGCTATGGGAAAGGTAATGGCTTGGTCGGAATTACAGAGAAACCAGGCGGTTGAAGGCATAAAGCAGTATGCACAACTCTTTGACGGCAATCGTATGATTACCCGGATGGATTCCTTATATCGGGACCTGATGATGTAATTTTTGCAGGTCTTAATCTACTTAACTGCGTATATCTAAATGATCGTTTCCGTCATTATTCCTTCTTACAATCATCAGCAGTATATTGCTCAGGCCATTACCAGTGTTCTTGGCCAGACCTGGCCAGAGATAGATCTCATTGTGATTGATGATGCATCTACCGATGACAGCGCAGGAGTCATCAACAGGATTCTTGCCGAAAGAGGTGGATTCCGTTTTGTCCGGCGGCAGCAGAACAGGGGATTAATCAGTTCATTGAATCAGGGTCTTGAAATGGCCAAGGGCCAGTATTTCTGCGAGTTGGCTTCTGATGATTTCTTGCCCCATGACAGTATTGAGAAGCGCGCCCGGTTTTTTGCGGATCATCAGGGCCATGTGGCCCTTTTTGCCGACGCCTTTCGGGTGGAGGGTGACATGGAAACGGGTACCCGCGTGCTGGAAGATGATAAACGGCGATGTCTATTCAGGCAGTCCGATCCTCTGCCCTCGATGTTGCAGGGGGTTCTGCCGATTTTTGCCACCGGCATGTTCCGGACGGAAATCCTGCGGAAAATCGGCGGATTTGACCCGCAATATAAATGTTATGAAGATCTGGAGATGCCAGTGTTGTTAACTCTGGCGGGGAAGGTGGGTTTTCTGGATGAGCCTGTTCTCTGCAGGCGGGAGCATGCGACCAATGTGTCTTCTACAACGGCTACGATCAGAACGGACAAAATTCTCTGTTATGAAAAATTATCGCGCAACCCTGATCTGGCAACATATACCTCACTAATTCGTTATCAGCTGCGCAGATCATATCTCGCTCTGGGCAGACATCTTACCGCCCATGGTGGGGGTAATGTCTATGAGCGCGGAATATTTCAGAATGCATGGGGCCATGCCTTGCGTGATTTCAGGCTGCTATGGCACCTGCTCAAATGGGGACGAAAGCAGAACTGATATGAAGCATTTTCAGGATAAGGTATCCCCGGATTGGTCCGGTTGGCTTGTTTTTCTCTTTTTGACAAATCTGCTTGTTAAAATTATGCCATTGTTTCAGGATGTCATGATTCATCCTGATGCCCCGGTATATTTATGGTCCGCGCAATCATTGGAACAGGGGAATATCCCTGGGGCGATTAAGGCATATCCCATGCTGTTTTATCCCTTTCTCGTGATGTGCGTTCATAAATTGGGGCTTGACTGGCTTGCCGCAGGTCGTTCCATTTCCGTGGTTGCCTCGTGCCTGGCTCTTATTCCTTTTTTCAATCTCGCCAAAAGATTTTCTCCGGGATGGCCTGCCATCATCATCACCATGGTCTTTGTGCTGATGCCGGAATATAATTCCATAGCCTTTGCCGCCATAAGAGACCCCCTCTATCTCTGTCTGTCGCTTTACTGTGTCTATTTTGCCGTTTGTTTTGCAGAAAGAAAGGAACTGAAATGGTTTATTGTCGTAATCCTGTTTTCAATCTGTGTGCCTTTCTTGCGGGTGGAAGGTATTGTCGTGTCCCTGGTGATATTGGGCTGGAGTTTTGTGGGGTTTATACGTCGATTTGGTATCTATGGCAGAATGTGGGCCATGGCAGTAACGCTGGTTTTTTTTGCTGTTCTTCTCTATATTTTCAGCCTCTCTGAGACAGGTCGCGATTTGCTTAGATTAGATCAGGTGACAGCTGTTCTCCAAAAAATCAGCTCCACACCTCCATCTGTGGTCTATTACCTTAATAAACTTGATGAACTTGCCCATAATAACGTACCGTCAGGGTTCGGCAATAATTTCTGGCAGGTCATAGAGCGCAACTGGCAATGGGTTTATGGAATCGGCATGTTGCGCATGTTTGAAAGTAATCTCAGCTGGTCGCTTATCCTGGTTGGTATGATTGGGGTGAAGGACATCGTGAGAGTCCACAAAATAGGCTTGATGCTGCCGGCAGTTTTTATGGCGAATATGTTG
Source organism: Pseudomonadota bacterium (assembly GCA_018816555.1). Lineage (GTDB taxonomy): Bacteria > Desulfobacterota > Desulfobulbia > Desulfobulbales > SURF-16 > SURF-16. The sequence continues at coordinate 39,794 of JAHIVT010000069.1, read as the reverse complement.
CTTGTTTTTGAAAAATATCTGTATTCCGGCTCTATTGAAGGGCGCGTCATGCTTTTCCCTGCTTTACTCTGGTTGCTCTTTTCTGGGGCAGCTTTCTCGCCTGTTGCTGAGTATCTGTCGGAAAAGAGCAGAATCGGAATTATTCAGAAAAAGTTGAATGTGGTTATGCTGCTTGGGTTGCTGCTGACCCTGCCGTTTGCGTATAGAACTTTTTCCATGGACTACAATATCAATATCCCTGTTCTCCGAGATGGGTGTCGTTGGGTTAATGAGCAGATTCTCAGCGATGGGAAAGATTGGCAGGTCTGGGTAAATATGCGAACGATGGTCTGGTTTATTGAGAGACAGGATACCAGGCAGATCGGTCCGAAAAATAAGCAGAAAATTTTGCGAATTCTCAAGCAAAGTAAAGAATCGATAGTGGTAATCTTGCTGCTCAGCAGGCGGAACGAAGATGATATTGTTTTAATGAAAAAATTGGTTGAGGCAAAGGCATTTTCTTCCAAAGTATTTAGCGATCCGGCCGATGAAAAAAATATCGTCATAGCTGTGTGGCGGAAATAAGAAGAATCGCCCCCTTCGTTATGATTGCCCTTTCTCTGCAGGATTAAAGCGGTTGACCACTTTGGCCGGGATACCAACCGCGACAGAATAGGGGGGGATATCCCTGGTCACCACGGCATTGGCGCCGATCACCGACCTCTTGCCGATGGTAACACCTTTAAGTATGACACATGCAAAGCCCAGCCAGCAACCATCCTCGATGGTTACTGGTGCGGTTTTCAGTTCCCGTATTGCGGCTGCAGGTTTGGTGGGGTGATCATAGATATGATCATTGTCGGTGATAAGCACATTGGCGCCTATCAGTACATCATTACCGATTATCACCTGTTGGGCTGCTGATACCTGGCAGCCTTGCTGGAAACTGGTGTTGTCGCCAATCCTCAGGTGAATTGCTCCGGGCTTTCTTTCCGTATTTATTGCCTCAAGCCGGCATCTCCTTTTGATGATAACATTACTGCCGATGGCAATTCCCTTTGGTTTGTGCCAGATTATCTGCGACTCAAATCTGCTTCCCGGACCAAGTTCTCCCATGCAGTATGACCAGTAGTGCCAGGTTAGTGAATGGTAAATGCGGCGTAGTATTTTTTTCAGGTTCATAGTCAGATAAGAATTTTTTTTTCGAATTTTGGTTTTTGGGGACAATTTTTGTTGAAATAGTCTGTCCAGTCAGTTAGCCATGTCGGGGAAAATACTCGGATTTAAACCATTTATATGGTAATTTTTTTTGAGTATCATAAAAAATGAAATCCTCAAAGAGAGTATTTTATATACATTATGTCTCGGCGTAAAATTTTATTTATTTCTAAGGGTGTTGAGTCTCCGTCTACCAGGTATAGAGCATTGCAATATGCTGCACTGTTTGAGGCAGGGGGATGGTCTTTTCAACATATTGAAGATAATCGATCCTTTGTAACCCGCAAACGTCTTTTATCTGAGGCTCACCATGCCGATGTCGTCGTCATCTTGAGAAGAACGTATTCGTACCCTTTTTTCAGGTTGTTACGATTTGCCGCAAAATATCTGGTATTTGACTATGACGATGCCGTTTTTCAAAAAGATCAAGGTCAGCGATCGGATAGTAGAGAGAGGAGTTTTACCCGCAGTGTTTCAGCAGCCGATCAGGTCTGGGCCGGCAATAACTACCTGGCAGCCCGGGCCAGGCCGTTTGCCCGTAAGATACTTGTCCTGCCGACTTCACTGGATACTGATAAATATGATCTTTGTGTTGATAAAGAGCGAAATTATCTCGATCTGGTCTGGATCGGCAGCAGCTCAACCAAAGAGCACCTGAAAAGTGTTCTGCCTGCACTTGAATCAGCGGCTAGTGTCATCCCTGCCTTACGTTTGAAAATCATAGCTGATTTTACTTTACAGTCGGACAAACTCACTATTGTCCCCATCCGGTGGTCGGAAAAAAGAGAAGCACAGGAGTTGGCAGCAGCCCACGTAGGTATAGCGCCTTTGCCGGATAATCTTTTCACCAGAGGGAAATGTGCCTTGAAGGTTATCCAGTACATGGCGGCGGGCCTGCCAGTCATTTCTTCTCCGACAGGGGTTAATGCGGAGATCGTGGAACATGGTGTCAACGGTTTTCTTGCCGCAGGAGAGCAGGAGTGGCTGGCGGCTATTCAGCGACTGGTTGCTGACGATGCTCTCAGGAATTCCATGGGGAAGGCCGGCCGAAAACGCTGTTTTGACAATTTTTCCTTGCAGAGCACTTTCCGAAAGATGATTGCTTCCCTTGAAAATGGGCTGGCAGACTGAGCCGATTAGATGAAATATCTGGTTTCGCCTTTATTCCTCTGTATGGCCATCGTCCCGCAGAAAGTTTTCAGGAGCTCTTAAGAAGGACTCTTTGCAGCACAGATGGCCATGACATCCGATTTTTTCATGATCTTTGCCAGTCTGGCAAACGGAGAGGCGATTTTTTTTACCAGGGATGATTTCCTCAGGCGATTCCCATGCCTGGGGTTATAATTATCCCCATAGAATTGATACTGTAATGATCCTAAAACACCTTTCGAAGACTTGTCATAGATAATCTGTTTCACATAAAGACCGCTTTTTTCAAACAATGCTGTCACCGTCTGCGGAGTATAGATAAAAAGATGTCTCGGGCAATCAAGGTGATACCATTTATCTTTAAACAACTTGGCATTAAAGCTGTCAAAATTGGGGGTGGTCAGGATACACAGGCCATCCTTTTTCAGCAGACTTGACAGCTTAACTAATACTTCGACCGGATTATTCACATGTTCCAGAAAGGACCATGCTGTGATGACATCAAAAGAATTGTCCGGAAAAGGGGCCTCCAATATGGTGCCGGTAAATATATCTAGCCCGTAATTTTTTTTCGCAGCCTCAGCGGCAATTGGGGAAATATCAATGCCAGAGACCTGGCATTGGGTCAGCGTCCAGACTTGGCTCAGAAAAAAACCATTGCCGCAGCCAACATCCAGCACCCGGGAATCTTTCGTTAACTTGCCGGCAAGACGTGCAAAAAATGGCCTCTTTCTTAAATTGGCCCGTGCGGCATCCCTGTCCCCGATCCGTTTGGTGTTTGCCTGATGCGGGGCATAGTTGTCCGGATAGAAATTCCCCATATGCTCGGGGCAGATCTGGGGATTCATATAGACAAGGCCGCATTGCCTGCATTTGACATAGCTGAAGCTGCCGTCAAAGCCATGCAGACGATCCACGCCCTCAAACAACAAGTCATATTGATCGCTGCCGCATAGGGCGCAGCATATTTTTTTCTGTTCAATCAATCGGGTAATATCCTCTTTTTTAAATATTTTTTGATGAGTAAGGCGCTGCAGGTAAATAAGGTGGCCTTCTCATCAGATTTTTTTGTGTTTTTTATGCCGGCTCAGAATTTTTTCGATGGAGGGCTTTATGGTCATCTGCACCAGCTCTTTGTTCAGCCTTCTTGTTCGACAATAGGCAGAGAGAAATTCGTCAGCATAACCTTCCGGGAGTCGGTGTTCAATTATATTCACCAGGAAGCGGCTGAGATCTTTGCATACGCCGTGTCCCAGGATTGATGTGACCGGAGAGGCCCCGTCAAGGTCAATAAACCAGAATTCCCCCGTGTCCGGATGCACCAGAACATTTGCCCATTTGGTGTCGCCATGGCAGAAACCGTTGTTGTGCAACCTGGCGAGTGCCCCGGCAACGCGCGATATGATCTGTTTGTCGTTAAGCAAAACGGGAAAAATTTTTCTGTTTCTGGATAACTCAAGAAGATTAGAGGTGTTTTCAAGATAGTGGCTGCAAAAATAACTTACCGTGCGCCACGCTCCTGTGCCTTCCAGGACATAGCCCATGGCGGGCGCAACCGGAATTCCCAGGAACTGAAAGTAGTGCGTCATTTTCCATAACTGAAAAATACGTTCCTTTTTTCCCCAGACTTTGAGGTGATAGAGGAGATTTTTGGCGGAAAAACGTTTCACCACAATGTCACCTGCCGGGCCATGCAGGAGTTTGACGGTGATACTTTTATCATGCTTCATGGTGACGTCAGCCGACTGAAACCATTGGCCGAAATCTGCCCTGCTGGCAATCTGTTTGGCTAGAATGGTGTCCAGCACAAACTGCCCGGAAAATCTGTCTGCACGAAACGGCCGGCAAAAATTTTTGCACTCCCAGTTGAGCCTGGACTCAAGGATACGCGCCTTGCTGCGCAGAAAGACCGTCTGCAGGAGCTTCTGTCTGTTGCGGGCTGGAAACCGTGGGTAGTTGGCGCTGTATGCCTTGAAGAGCCGCATCAGATCCGGACCGCTTAGGATATTATCCGGATATATGGCAAACTGGACCAGGTTTTTAACAACCCGTGACAGCGGAATATGTCTCCATTTACGGTTGCTTTCATTGTCAATAAAGCTGAAGCGAAAATCTTTTCCCTCTTGTTTGACCAGCAGATTGTTCTGCCGGAGATCACCATGCACGATACCCTTGCTGTGCATTCTGCCAATTAGGGCGCCGGCTTTGGCCAACATCAGGCGTTTTTCTCTGATCTGCTCCTGGCTGAGAGGTGGCGAAAAATGGGCTTTGAGATATTGATAAAAACCGATACCGTCGAAATCTTTGGTGATGAGAAAGGCATTTTTTCGACCATTTCCCCAGCAGAGGATTTCGGGCGTGGGCAGACCTGCTGTCACTAATACCCCCGCCTGTCTGCAGGCTCGCTCGCAGCGATTGCCGCGGAACAGTGCCTTGATCTGTTCAAATCTGTCCCGCGGCAGGAATTCCTTGTAATAGACCAGCGGCCCTGCGGTGGACACAGCGACTGCCGTGTCCCGGGAACAGGAAACCCATTGCCAGTCGGTCGGCAGTTCACCAGCCATAAGCAGTCGCACCTGTTGCTCATAGTGCTTGGCCTGTTCGCCATGGATGGCGGAAAGGGTATCCGGTTTTTTTTCAGCAATGCCCATAATCTGGAAAAATATTAATTCTGTTATAAAATGGTGTACGGAGTAAGCCTACTCTATGCCCGTCATTTTGGGAGCAAGGCCTCTTTTTCTGGTGTGTCTGGCGATTCTGTCGGTTTTACGCCTGATCAGTCGGTACTGCCAGCGGTCAAGGGCGGAAAGACTTTCTTTGCCCTTGTAGGTTGAGAACAGAAAGATCCTGTCACTCTCGCTGAAAATCGCAGGGGGCAGGGTGTAGTTCAGTTCAGCCAGGGCCTTGATCGGCCAGCGAAAGCGGTTCAGGGGGTTATGGTCCACCCGCTGCAGATCAAACAGGGCCACTTGCGGCTGTTCTGCCTCCAAGTCCTGCAGCAGAATATGGGTGGCGTTGAAATCCTTCTGGTTCATACCGCTGTCATGCATGTGCCGGGCATAACGTGCTATCGCCCGCAGGATGTTGTTCTTTTTTTGCTGATTTCCCTGCCCCTGCAGGGTTTCCGGCTGCTGCAGCACAATATTCTCCAGGGCAGTGAGCGGGGAAAAGTCCTGGGTAATCAGAAGGGAATCCGCCCGCAAAAATGAGGAAAACTTTATCCCCGCAGCAACGGGAACGGCTGTGGCCAGTCCGTTTTGTCGGAACCGGCAGAAATTATGAAATTCCTTTAAACCTTCTCCGCAGGAGGCTAACGGCCTCAGCAGGCACAGCAACCGCTGCCATAGACTGAGCCGCTGACAATGCTTCTTTATGTAGAAAACGGTGTCTTCCTCTAGGCCTTGACCATGATTTGCCTCACGCGAGGTTGCGCAGGGAAATTGGACGCGAAGAACGGTTCTTTCCCCTTTCTCTTTGATGATCTCACCGCCGGCAAAGGTCCATGCGGCAGTAAAACTGGTGAAGCCGATATCCTGCAGAAAGTGCTGATACCTCTCGTTAATAAGCAGTATCTCTTGCTGCTGTTTGCCACACCGGCGGACAGAGACAGGCTCCTCGTAGTTGCAGGAAAAAGTCATGCCCCTTGCGCCCTCTTTCTTTTTTGGGCCGCGGTGGTTTCAATGCAATCAGCGATAACCTTGAAACGATTGTAAAGGTCCGTGGCATCTGCGTAAGCAAGGGCCTGTTGGCGCCAGATTTTTCTCTCTCCCGAGCAAAGCATTTCCCGCAGCATGGTATTCATATTTTCCTGGCTGAAGGGGGAGCAGGGGATGATTCTGCCGGCTCCTGCCCGCTCAACATGCACCGCATAACCGCAGGTGTCCGTTGCCATGACCGGGACGCCGGCCACCAGGGCCTCAACAATGGCATTGCCGGTGTTTTCCGTGCGGGAAGGCTGGAGAACGAAATCCGCACCGGCCAGGAATAACGGCACATCCTCCCTGGTACCCAGGAAACGGACATGGTCCGTGATCCCGAGTTTTTGTGCCAATTGCAGATAGGATTTTTCCTTGCCCTTGCCGATGATAAAGAGATAGGTTGCATTTTTCAATGCCGGCGGCAGGGCTGCCAGGGCGTGTATCGACCGGTCGACTCCTTTGGTGTGGAAGTGGGAGCCGATCATGAGCAGGAAGTTGTCCTGTGGGGAAAGCCCCAGTTGCGCCCGGACCTTCTCCCTGTTTTCCTCGGTGATAAAGGCCTTGATGCGTTCTTTGTCGACGCCCGGAGGAACTATATGGAACCTGTTTTCCGGTGTGCCATAAATTGTTTGATAAATATCTTTTTCCTGTTCCGACAGCATGATGATGTGGGCGGTCGATTCCGGGGCGAACACAGCCCGTTCAAAGGCGGCAAAAATGCGGTAGCGGGGAGTCAGTCTGGCAAGCATTGAGCGTTGTCGCGCTATCCTGGCAACATAACAGACATCAGCGGCATAGTAGAGATCAAGGCCGGGCATGCGGTTAAAGCCCAGCACCAGGTCAAAGTTTTTTCCATTAATTTTTTCTGCAACATCGGCGGCATAGGCCGCGGCCTGCCGGTGATTGCTCATGCCCTGCGGAGCAAGTTCGTTGACTTTGATATTGTCCGGTTTTTCCCCCTCCCAGCCCATGGTATAGACATGCACTGCATGGCCGCGGGCAAGACACTCCCTGCTGATTTTCAGGAAGTTGCGCTCCAGGCCGCCATAGGGGAAGTAATTGAATAGACAGATCGCAAGTTTCATGCTTAATAATGGTCAAATACGAGACAGTCACATGTAAAACCTCAAATATATATTCAGAATTTCTGTTGAAAGCAAGTTAAATGCAGAGATGCGAGGAGAAGAGAAAATGAAAAAATCATTAGGCCCCAATACCCTGGTATACCCGACACCGGTGTGGGTGATCGGCACCTATGATCAAAACGGCAAGGCCAATGTGATGACCGCCGCCTGGGGCGGGATCTGCTGTTCTGCGCCCCCCTGCATTGCCGTATCCCTGCGGGAGGCAACCTACACCCATGGCAGGATTATTGCCCGACAGGCGTTTACCGTCAATGTGGGGGTGGAAAAATATGCTGCCGAGGTTGATTACTTCGGGCTTTCCTCTGGCAGAAGTGTTGATAAGTTTGCCGCTACCGGTCTCACCGCGGTGAAGAGCGAGGTGGTGGATGCGCCGTATATTGCCGAATTCCAGCTGGTGCTGGAGTGTAAGCTGAAGCAGATCGTTGAAATCGGGCTGCATACCCAGTTTATCGGTGAAATTATCGATGTCAAAGCCGATGAGGAGATCCTGGGAGAAAATGATATTCCGGATATCGCTTTGCTCCGGCCTATGATATTCTCGCCGGGAAGCCGCAGGTATCATGGGGTGGGCCAGCAGATCGGTGAGGCCTTTAATCTGGGCAAGAGGTTGCGGAAAAAGGAATGAGTGGTCCGGTTGCCGCACGCATTGACAGGGAAAAGTGCATCGGCTGCGGTCTGTGTGTTGCCGTCTGCCCTGACCGGACGCTTTGTCTGGTTGATGATAAGGCGGTAATATGCGGCACGGAGTGCATCAACTGCGGCCATTGCCAGGCGGTCTGCGTGGTGGGGGCCGTGAGTGTTATTTCTGCGGCCATGGATTTTGTTACCTTCAGGGAGGATCTGCGCTGGCTGCCCTTTGATGAGTTTGATCTGCCCTCCCTGGTGCGACTTATGCGTTCCCGGCGTTCCTGCCGGAACTTTACCGACCAGGCGGTGAGCCGGGACGTATTGGCGGACCTTGTCCGCATTGGTACCACCGCCCCCTCGGGCACCAACAGTCAAGGCTGGACCTTTACCGTTCTCGACTGTCGGCAGGCGGTGATCAGCTTTGGCAACCAGGTGGCGGCTTTCTTCCAAAAGCTGAACAATATGGCGGCAAATCCCCTGCTGCGGCTGGCCGCAAAACTTTTTGCCAAAGACCGTCTGGGCAGCTACTACCGCAGGTATTATCAGACAATTGCCCGTGGTCTGCGGGAATGGCAGGAGGAGGGGAGGGACCGTCTGTTCCACGGGGCGCCGGCGGTGATACTCGTCGGCGGCACGGACGAGGCTAGCTGTCCGGCCGAAGACGCCCTGCTGGCCACCCAGAATATCCTGCTGGCGGCTCATGCCATGGGCCTGGGCACCTGTCTCATCGGCTTTGCCGTGGAGGCCATCAGACATGATTCGGCCATAAAGAAACATCTTGCCATCCCTGCCGCTGAATCGGTCTTTGCAGTCATCGCCCTGGGCTATCCTGCGGAAAAATACCAGCAGGTCTGCGGCCGCAAACCGGTTGAGCCCCGCTATCCCCGGTTGGCTGATTGATAGCCGACTTGTTCCCTCACGAACCGGTTGACCTCATTCTGGTCAATGCCTATAGTAAATCTGATTTTTCCGGCAGGTTGCCGGATTTGAAAAAAACAACAGTATCCTGCGGAGATGAAAATGGGGAAACGGCTTGTACTGGTAGGGGGCGGTCACGCCCATATGGTGACCTTGGCCAATCTTAGCAGCTTCGTGAAAAAGGGGCATGAGGTGACCGTGGTCCAACCCTCGGCTTTTCATTATTATTCCGGCATGGGGCCGGGCATGCTCGGCGGATTTTACCGACCGGATGATATCCGATTTGCCACCCGACATGTAGTGGAAAAACAGGGCGGGCGCTTTGTGCTCGGCAAGGTGGTGCGCATTGACGGGGTACAGAAGAACGTTGTGCTGGAAGACGGTTCGACTATCCCCTACGATGTCCTGTCCTGCAATGCCGGCAGCTATGTGCCGCAGGCCAGTGTCAAGGGTTGCGGTGAGGGGATTTTTGCGGTGAAGCCCATTGAGCGGCTCATGGAGGCTCAGGCGCATTTACTCGATCTTGCCGGCCGGGGAAAATTTTCCGTGTCTGTCATTGGTGGCGGCCCGTCTGCCGTGGAGGTGGCCGGCAACGTGTGGCGGCTTCTGCGTGATCATGGCCGGCATTTGGCCGATATCCGCATCTTTGCCGGCAGAAAGCTCATGGCCCGTTTCCCTGAATCCATCCGCCGCAAGGCCCTGCGTTCTCTGCAAAACCGCGGCATTGAAATCCTGGAGCAGGGTTATGTGAAGGAGGTGGAAACAGGCAGGGTCACCCTGGAGTCGGGTGAGCAATTTGCTGCCGATTTTATCTTTCTCTCCATCGGGGTGAAGCCGTCCGCCATTTTTCAGGAGTCAGGCCTGCCCATTGGCCCTGACGGAGGTCTGTTGGTGAACAGGTATCTGCAGAGCACCGGTTTTTCAGAAATTTTCGGCGGCGGCGACTGCATCTATTTCCAGGAACAGCCCCTCGACAAGGTGGGGGTTTATGCTGTCCGCGAAAATCCCGTGCTGTTTCATAACCTCATGGCCTCACTTGAAGGAGGCGAGCTCCAGCCCTTTTCGCCGGGCGGCGATTATCTGCTCATCTTCAATCTGGGCGATGGCACCGGCATCCTGCGCAAAAGATGGCTGGAGCTTGACGGCCGACTCGCCTTTCGCATCAAGGACTATATCGACCGCAAATTCATGAAGAAATTCCAGGCTCTCGAATAGGCGTCGGGAGAAGATTTCCTGTTAACCTGTTAATTTTACCAGGCTGGCCCTGATAAAGGCCGGCAGCATTGGGGCTGCGGCGGGTGATCAGGTTGCCGTCCTCGACCATCTTCTCATCAACAAAAGTTGCGCCGGCATAGATGATGTCCTGTCTGATCGATTTCCATCCGGTCAACTTCCGCCCCTCAAGCGATTTGGCGGTAATGAGAAGCTGGGGCCCATGGTAGATGGAAAACACCGGTTTGTTGTCCTGCATGAATTGCCGGACAAATTCCACCGCCCGGGGTTCGGCCCGCAGTTTGTCCGGCGAATACCCCCCCCCGGAATGAGCAGGGCGTCGAAATCTGCGACCCGGGCATCCTGCACCGCCAGATCAATGGCCACGGGTGTGTTGTTCTTTTTGCCATGCACTGTCTGCCTCAAACTGAAAGGGGCGGGCAAAAAACATGCATTTATAAAATTAGAAGTCAAGTTTTTTCTTTGCCTTGCCGATAAAAAAAGTTAAGAGGATATGTAAGAAATTAAGATCAATAAGGAGATATATATGGATATCATTATCGGCAAGGCTCCGGTTGTAAAAAAGGATCCGGAAAAGAATCCCTCCTATGAAAAAGCAAAACGCAAGGAGAGACGAAAAAACAGACAGGACAGGCGTAAAAGTGTGCGAAGCGGCGTTATCGTCTCCCTTTCCACCCCCACTGAACGCCGCAGTCAGTCGGAGCGAAGAAAACGGTAGAGACTTGTAAAACAGAGTGAGTTGTTTGTTATTGGAGTAATTTTCTCTGTAGAGTCTTGGTGTACGATCAGGCTGTGCTGTTTAACCTGTTAATTTTACGCTATAATTTCTTTATTCCCGTATCTATTCCCATCGTCTTTCTGGCCCATGTTCCTCTGCTACGGTTGCTTCCCTCCCCCCCCAATCTCCTTGTCTTGCGGCTTTTTTCTGATGAATACTGATTGTGGATTGGTCTGCCTTGACGGTGAGACAAAAGAGGCAAATCCGGTGAAGATCCCGTTCATGGTGCGCTACCCGAACAAGGGTTACAGGATGAGTTGGGAAAATATGCACGTGTTGAGTGAACGGCAGATGATGCGGCAATGAAATTTTATGCCGCGTATTGATGATTATGTTTTGCCGGGCAGGAAGGAAAGGTGTCAGCCTTGCTTTACCAGTTGCTTTAATTTACCAGAGCGTCATCCGGTAAGATGGCGATGCGGTTGACCAGCAGTAGAATATTTTTTTTCATTTTCGGTGAGACATTGATGAATTTCACTCCCATGCCGCGGTCAATCTCCGGGCCCTCCATATTGACCCAGATAATTTTTGCTTTCACCGAAATCGCTTTTTCCGCACCGATTGTAAAACCTACGGTTATTTTTTCACCCTTTGACAAGGGTGTCGGGGTATTGATAAACATGCCATCTGCCGAGATGTCCCGGGTAAACGAAATGAGATAATCTTCTTCGTGCAGAATCGTTACATCAAACTGAACGGGGATGCGGGTGCTCTTTCTCTTTTCCTCATTTTTTTTGCTCATGTCACTTCCTCGAAGATTTATGACACACAATGAAAGTACATTTATTTTTTTAACATATCATGCGCTGAGAAGCAAAGTCCATCCAGCTGATTTTTTAAAAAAAGAGTGTCCGAAACAATAAGGCCGGATTTTTTTGGAATCGGCCCAGGTATTTTGTCTGTCATGGCTGGCGGCTCCTGTCAAGACGGCGATATTGAATCGCCTCAGCGATATGGTCGGATGCGATATCATTTTTACCGGCAAGATCGGCAATGGTGCGGGCAATTTTTAATATGCGGTGATAGGCCCTGGCGGAAAGCCCGAGCTGGGCCATGCCCCGCTCCAGGAGGTTGAGAGACGTCTTATCCAGACTGCAGAATTTTTTCAGATCACGGCTGTTCACCTGGCTGTTGCTGTAAATTCCCTTTCTACCATGAAATCTCTGTTTCTGTATCTCCCGTGCCATGATGACTCGGTCTTTGATGGCCCGGGAATTTTCACCCTCCGCGGTAGAGGCCACCTGCTGAAAAGGTACGGCAGGCACCTGCAGATGGATGTCAATTCTGTCCAGCAGGGGGCCGGATAGTCTTTCTTCGTAACGTTTTATCTGCAGGGGCGAACAGGTGCAGCTGTGGTTGATGTCGCCCGCATGGCCGCATGGGCAGGGATTAAGGGCTGCCACTAAAACGAAACGGGCCGGAAAGGTGAGCGTGGATGAGGCCCTGGCAATGGTGACCTGACCGTCTTCAAGGGGCTGTCTGAGCACCTCCAGCACGTTTTTTTTGAATTCCGGTAGCTCATCAAGAAAAAGAACACCGTTATGGGCCAGGGAAACCTCTCCGGGCCGCGGGATGTTGCCTCCACCGATCAGGCCGGCATCGGAAATGGTGTGATGGGGGGAACGGAAGGGTCTTTGTGTCATCAGGCTGCATCGATCTGGAAGCAGGCCGCAGACACTGTAAATTTTGGTGGTTTCCAGAGCCTCTTCAAAGGTGAGATCCGGCAGGATGGTGGGCAGTCGCCGGGCCAGCATGGTTTTGCCGGAGCCAGGCGGACCTGTCATCAGCACATTATGGTCTCCGGCAGCCGCGACCTCGAGAGCACGTTTGACATGTTCCTGGCCCTTGACCTCGGAAAAATCAATGTCATAACTTCTCTGATTGCCGAGTAAGAGTTCCAGGTCTACTGTAGTGGGTTCGATAATTTTTCTGTTTGATAGAAAGTCAACTGCCTGATGGAGGTAGCTGATGCCGATCACGTCAATGCCGTTGACAACTGCTGCCTCATCGGCGTTGTCGTTGGGAACGATGATGCCGCGCAATCCTGCGTCCCGGGCGGCAATAACCATGGGGAGAATGCCGGGCACCGGGCGAACGAAGCCGTCAAGGGCCAGCTCGCCGACCACAGCGAAATTCCGCAGTTGTTCGGATGTGACAATTGCTTCAGTGGCCAGGATGCCCAGGGCGATGGGCAGATCAAAACCGGTTCCACTTTTTTTGATGTCAGCCGGGGCAAGATTTACCGTGATTTTTTTGTCCGGAAATTCGTAGCCGCTGTTTTTTATGGCCGCCTTTACCCTGTCCTTGCTTTCCCGCACGGCACCTTCGGCAAGACCGACAGTGGAAAAAACGGGCAGGCCGAAAACAATGTCAACCTCGACCTCAACAGGTAGAGCTTCAACGCCAAGTACACTGCTGGTGAAAACTTTGGCAAGCATGAAAAATATCAGCCTTTGCCAACTAACTCATCATACATTTCGTTACTGTATCCGATATAGAATGTGTTGCCGATTTTAAGGGTTGGTGCCCGCAGAGTGCCGCTCCTGCCCAGAACGATTTTTAAAATTTCCTCTTTTTTGTCGGGCCCTGGTGAATATTCCCTGATTTTGTTACCGGAGGCGATCAGTATCTTATTGCTGTCAGCCAACAGGTCCCAGGTTTTTTGTGCCTCCAGAGGCTCCTGCCGAGCGTTTACCTCTTTTTTGATTTGAATTTTCGTGCGCCCGAGAGATTCCTGGGCCTTCTGGCAGGATGCACATCCTTTTCTGAAATATGCCCAGTTGATAATCATTTCCGCTCCATATAAATATGTTTTGAAGATGAATAAATGGTAAAAGTCAACATCCTCACTCTTTTTATATAATTTTTCTTGGTGTCATAACAAGGTGAAAAAAAGAAGAGTGATGCATATTATATAAAAAGGTGTTTCAGAGCAGTTGGCAGTTCAAAATCCTTTTGTGCCAAGTGCAACATGTTTTTTACCATTGCATTCAGTGCGGTGGGGCCGGTTAGGTTGTAAATCTTTAAAAATAAATGTGCTTACAGGTTGATAGGGAAATATATGGCCCTCATGAAATTCGGCTGGATACTTCTCAGGGAAGGTTTGATCCAGCGAAAACAGATGGAGAATATTCTTAATCTCCAGAAAAAACACCAGGATATGCTGTTTGGCGAGCTGGCTTCCCATTATTTTTCCGTGCCGGAAGAGGAGGTTGAGGCAGTCTTTGCCAATCATGTTTTGATCCCTTTTGTTGAAAAGCGGTTGCTTGAGGAACTCAGGAGAAAAGTTAAAGTAGAGGGGATGAATGTTGAGGAGTTTATTTGCGGGGTTGAGGTTGAATTGGCAGGATTCACCAGGAAAATCATCCGGTCCTCTTTTTATAATAACGACAGAGACCGTTACAGTCTCGGCTCGGGTAGTGTGGCGCTGCAGATTATCGGTACCACCCGGCTTGACGTCCATACCGCTGTTAATGAATCTCTGGTGTTTGAGGATGTTGAGTTTGAAGTCAAAATGGCCAGCCTGGAGATGCATCTCACAAATCCCCATTTGCTGACGGAAGCGAAATTACGTTTAATGCAGCTCTTCAAAAAGCAGATTTCGCAACCGGCCTGAACATCTGCCGGAACTATTCATGCGGCATGGACAATAATATTTTCCCTTTGCCGGCAGCAGAGTTTTTTGCTTTATCGAGGTTTTATATCATAATATAATTGATAAGGATAAACGGACTTGCGCTTGTTTTTCCATAACGATGAGGGATAATTCATGGCTGATCAGGTAACGCTGTTTAAGCAGTATCCTTTTCACAAAGGGGAGAAGATTCACATCGTTGACGGCAAACGCAGCGGGGACTGGCTGGTGGTCGAAATTGACGATAAAAAGGTGACATTGCGCTGCCCGGTCAGCGGCAGGGAGTTCTCCTGGGACCGATTCTGTTATGTTGTTGATAAAAATGAGCAGCAATGGCCGCTTTCTCATCAGAGTTGAAGAGACGGTCATGTTGTGGTGCGGATTTGTTCAAGGCGGATTTGCCGGCTCCTGCTGGGTCAATTCCGGTCTTTTTTTCAGGCAGCAAGGAGAATTTCTTCTTGATGGCAAAATAGACAACAGTAGTGATGAAAAGACCAAAAACAGTGACCAGGGGGAATTTTTTCGCTGCCGCTTCTGCCGGGCAAAAATCACCACCGCGGCTCAGATGATTGCGGTAAACGGCAGCCACCGTCATGTGTTTACCAATCCCCATGGCAAGGTTTATGAGATCGGTTGTTTTTCCCAGGCTCCGGGTTGTCTGACCCATGGGCCGCCTACCACTGAATGCACCTGGTTTACCGGCTGCACCTGGCGTTTTTCTCTCTGTGGATCCTGTTTTTCCCATCTTGGCTGGCAGTATCATTCGTACCTGACCGGCTATTTTTTCGGCTTGGTTCTGGCCAATCTCACACGCCGGTAAGCAATGCACACCAAAAAATGATCTGAGCAGGGGTGTGAAGATGCCATGCTGCCGCGATACCTCCCATTTTTTTTGTGTTATTTTTTTCTACATCCGGGATTGAAAAATGATACAATCAATCGGGAAATGGAATAGGTGTTATGCCTGTCATTTCTGTAGGTGATTACTCAACAACCTCAAGCCAGTGCATTGAATTTTTTAAAGATATACTTCGACGGGTTTGCGAAAAGTTTGATCTGCTGTGTTGCACCCCGTCACAGCTATAAACAGCGCATTTTGCCGGATCGTTGCGCTTGGCGTAACATCTTCACAAAAATACACCGCATCCAGTATTGAAATTTTGCTTGGCTGCTCCTGAATAGGTTCCAAGCATCTCTGAAGCGGGCAGATTTATCACTCACATTAGGAGCAGGTTGGCAGCGAAGAAATGTTTTTACCCCGTGTCCGTGAATTTCACGTAAACCTCTAGACGATCAATACATTTCTGCTGGGCAGTGGAGCTACAAAAGCCGAGGTTGGAGATGAAATGCTTCACGTCTCATATCTCCAGGCTAATGTGGTTCGTATGCGATCAAGTTTAGGTTGATGAGCATAGGCACGATTCAAACGGGTCTTGAAACCGCATCCGGACTTTCAGTCCATTACCGCACCCCACCATTTTCAGATGGTGGGTGTTGAGTTTTTCCCAAGGAGTGTGGGTATGTTTAAAAACATGAGAATCGGGTTGAGATTGGGGTTAGGTTTTGGCATGCTCGTCCTGCTGTTAGGGATTATGGGCGTTGTTTCCTATCAGAAACTTCAGGGTTTGGACCATAGGATCACAAAGGTGGTTAATGACCGTTTTCCCAAAACAGTTCATGCCATGGAGCTGAGCGATGCGGTTAATCTCACCGCTCAAGCCATTCGTGATATTGTGTTGAGCTCTGATCCTGCGCATATTGCAGAGCAGTATGAATATCTTGCCCAGTCCAGGAAGCTGATTGACCAGAATATGAAGACATTGCAGGATACGCTCAGCAGTGATGAGGGGATGAGGCAGATAGCCGCCCTTGATGCAGCCGCCGGTTCCTACCGGGCACTGGAGGAAGAGTATCTCGGACTGGTAAAATCCGAGAAACGTGACCAGGCCTTGCAGTTATTGATGGGGAACCTGAGCAAGGCCCAGGGGAAGTACACGGATAGTATTAAGGCGCTGGTCAGGTTCCAGACCGAACAGGTACATGAGGCAGGCAAAGAAGCTGATGACATGGTTAATGGAGCTTCCAGACTTATTGCCATATTGGCGGCAGGGGCGTTTGTTCTGGGGATAGGACTTGCATTTATCATCACCAGGGCGATCACCAGACCGCTGAACGCCTGCATAACCGCGGCAGGAAAGATTGCCGGTGGCGACATGAATGTCGATCTCGACGATACGGCAGGCGACGAGACCGGTCAACTGCAGCGGGCAATGGCCACCATGGTGGCTGCCATTAAGGCGCTGGCTTCCGATACCGGCACGCTTGCCGATGCCGCCATTGCCGGCAGGCTCAACATCCGGGCCGATGCCGCCCGGCACCAGGGCGATTTCCGCAAGATAGTTGAAGGGATGAATGACGTTATCAACCGTCTGGTGGGCCTTCTGGATTCCATGCCGGCACCGGCCATGATCATTGATAAGGATTTCAACATTCTTTACATGAACGAGCTGGGGGCCAAGGTTGCCGGCAAGACACCGCAGCAGACCCTTGGCGCCAAGTGTTACGACCACTTCAAGACCTCAGACTGCCACACCGAGGGCTGCGCCTGCAACCGGGCTATTATTAACGGTCTTGTTGCCAGCAGTGAGACCGATGCCCATCCGCTGCCCGACCTTGATCTTGAGATCAGCTATTCCGGCGTACCGATCAAGGACCGGCAGGGCAACATCATTGGCGCCTTCGAGGTGGTCAGCGATCAGACGGCGGTCAAGAAGGCGGCCAGGGTAGCCGACAAACAGGCCAGTTTCCAGACGGAAGAGGTGAATAAACTTCTAGTTAATCTGGCGAAACTGTCCAGCGGCGATCTTGCCGTTGATACGGCCGTAGCTGCCAGTGATGAGGATACCGTAGCGATTGCCGCAAATTTTGACAAGATCAATGGATCCATGCGTGAGATGGTGGCTGCCATTAAGGCATTGGCCTCCGATGCCGGCGCGCTATCCGATGCGGCCATTGCCGGCAAGCTCAATATACGGGCCGATGCCGACCGGCACCAGGGTGACTTCCGCAAGATCGTGGAAGGGATGAATGATATTATCAACCGGCTGGTGGGTTTTCTGGATTCCATGCCGGCGCCGGCCATGATCATTGATAAGGATTTCACCATACTTTACATGAACGAGCTGGGGGCAAAGGTCGCCGGCAAGACCCAGCAGCAGACCTTGGGGAACAAGTGTTACGACCATTTCAAGACCTCGGACTGCCAATCCGAGCGCTGCGCCTGCGGCCGGGCCATTGTCACCGGCCAGGTTGCCACCAGTGAGACCGATGCCCATCCGATGCACGGGCTTGATCTTGACATCAGTTATTCCGGCGTACCGATCAAGGACCGGCAGGGCAACATCATCGGCGCTTTCGAGGTGGTCAGCGATCAGACGGCGGTCAAGAAGGCTGCCAGGGTAGCGGACAAACAGGCCGGGTTCCAGGCGGAAGAGGTCAATACACTTCTGGTCAATCTGGCGAAATTGTCCATTGGCGATCTGGCCGTTGATACGGCCGTAGCCGCCAGTGATGAGGATACCGCGGAGATTGCCCGGAATTTCGAAAAAATCAATAAATCCCTGCGGCAGAATATCGAGGCGCTCAAGGGTATTACCGGTGCCGCCAAACAGGTTTCCCAGGGCAACCTGATGGTGGAGCTCAAAAAACGTAGTGATGAAGATGAGCTGATGGAATCACTGCAGGCCATGGTGGAGAAATTGAAAGAGGTCGTCCTGGAAGTCCAGTCCGCGGCCGATAATGTTGCGGCCGGCAGTCAGGAACTTTCGGCCAGTGCCCAGGAGATGTCCCAGGGTGCCAGCGAACAGGCAGCCGCTGCCGAGGAAGCTTCTGCCTCCATGGAGGAGATGTCGTCCACTATCAGGCAGAGCGCTGATAACGCCCTGCAGACCGATAAGATCGCCACCAAGTCGGCAGGCGACGCCCTTGAGGGAGGCAAGGCGGTGAATCAGACGGTTGGCGCCATGAAGGAGATCGCCGGCAAGATTTCGATCATCGAGGAGATCGCCCGGCAGACCAATCTGCTGGCATTAAACGCCGCTATTGAGGCGGCCCGGGCCGGGGAGCACGGCAAGGGCTTTGCCGTGGTGGCCTCCGAGGTGCGGAAATTGGCGGAACGAAGCCAGAAGGCTGCGGCGGAGATCTCCCAACTCTCTTCGGCTAGCGTGGACGTGGCGGAGAGGGCAGGTGACATGCTGAGCAGGATGCTGCCCGATATTCAGAAGACGGCCGAACTTGTGCAGGAGATCAGCGCCGCCAGCCGCGAGCAGGATACAGGTGCCGAGCAGATCAACCAGGCCATCCAGCAGCTGGACCAGGTTATCCAGCAGAACGCCGGGGCCTCGGAAGAGATGTCGTCCACCGCGGAAGAGCTTTCCGCCCAGGCCGAACAGCTGCAGAGTACAATTGCCTTCTTCAAGATCAATACCCAGGGCGCCGGACCGGGCAGGAGGCGGGCAATCGCGCATGGCGGAAGGGATGGTGCGGTGAAGAAACTCAAGGCTCGTCCGCAGATCGCCCATGCCAAGTCAGCGAGCGATGAACGGCAGGCGCCATCATCCGGCAGGGGAGTATCCGCCAAGGGGTTGATTCTGCAGATGGATGATGAAGAAGGAGATGAACTGGATCATTCCTTTGAGAAGTATTAAGAGATCTGTATAGCCAAACCTCTTGTTAATCTTTGCCGATGAATAACAACAGTGATGAAAAGAGGGAATCAGGCTTTACTCATTTCATGGCTCGCTTGTCGAACCGGGATTTTGCCAGATTAAGCCGTTTCATTTATGAGCAATGCGGTATCAAGATGCCGGAGGCCAAAAAGACGATGCTTGAGGGTCGTCTGCAGAAGCGGCTCCGTGTTCTCGGCATGAAAAATTTTGCCGAGTATATTGACTATCTGTTTGATCCGGCTGAAAATAATCATGAACTGGTGCTGATGATCGATCAGGTCACCACCAACAAGACGGATTTTTTCAGGGAGCCGGATCATTTTGCTTATCTTCAGGAACAAGTTCTGCCGTCCTGGTGGGAGAAGAATGGCACGCGACCATTCATGCTGTGGAGCGCCGGATGCTCCACCGGCCAGGAACCATACACCCTGGCCATGGTCTTGAGTGAATTTGCCGCCAGCCGGCCTGGGTTCAATTTTCAGATTCTGGCCACGGATATCTCTACCAGGGTGCTGGAGCAGGCCAGAAGGGCTGTTTATCATGAAGACCAGTTGGCGCCGGTGCCTATAGACCTCAGAAGGAAATACCTGTTACGCAGCAAAAACCGGCAGAGCGGTCTGGTGCGGATTATCCCGCAACTCCGGGCCAGGGTAAGGTTTCGGCGGTTGAATTTTCTGGAGAATAATTTTGGTCTGCGGGTACCTCTTGACGTCATTTTCTGTCGCAATGTTATTATCTATTTTGACCGGTCGACGCAAGTCCGCCTGCTGCAAAGCTTTAATGGCCATCTGCGGACGGGGGCGTATATCTTTATGGGACATTCCGAGACGTTGAACGGTCTGGATGTGCCGTTGCTCAGTGTCGCCCCGGCAGTGTACCGGAAAAGAGGATGAAACAGTTGCCGCCAAAGAAGAAGATTCGTGTCCTTATTGTCGATGATTCCGCCGTGGTCCGCCAGACTATGAGCGAAATCCTTGCTTCGGACCCGGCCATTGAGGTGATGGCCACAGCGGGTGATCCGTATATCGCCGCGGACCGGATGCGGGAAGAGATCCCGGACGTCATCACCCTGGATGTGGAGATGCCGCGCATGGACGGTATCTCCTTTCTACAGAAAATCATGCGTCAGCACCCCATTCCGGTGGTAATGTGTTCGAGCCTTACGGAAAAGGGTTCGGAAACCGCCATGAAAGCCCTGGAGTATGGGGCGGTGGAGATTATTCAGAAGCCGCGGATAGGCACCAAGGTCTTTCTTGAGGAGTCCCGGGTAAACATCTGCGATGCGGTGAAGGCGGCGAGTCAGGCGAAACTCGGTAGGGTCTCCCTGCGGTCCGACCTTGTGGCCCCGAAACTGACCGCTGATGTCATGATTGAGAAGCCTGCCTCCAGCGCCATGATCCAGACCACGGAAAAGGTGATCGTGGTGGGGGCGTCCACCGGCGGCACCGAGGCCCTGCGGATATTCCTCGAGTCGTTGCCTGCCGACTGCCCCGGAATCGTCATTGTGCAGCATATGCCGGAGGGCTTCACCCGCGCCTTTTCCAGGCGCCTGGACGGATTGTGCCGGATCACAGTAAAGGAGGCCGCCGACAACGATACGGTGGTGCGTGGCAGAGCCCTGATCGCGCCGGGCAATCAACATACCCTCCTGAAACGAAGCGGAGCCCGCTATTTTTTGGAGGTGAAGGACGGCCCCCTGGTCTGCAGGCATCGGCCTTCCGTGGATGTGCTGTTTCGTTCCGCGGCCCGTTACGGCGGCAAAAATGTGGTGGGAGTCATTATGACCGGCATGGGTGATGACGGGGCCCAGGGCATGCTGGAAATGAGGCAGGCCGGGGCCTATACCATTGCCCAGGACGAGGCCAGTTGCGTTGTCTTCGGCATGCCCAACGAGGCCATCAAACGGGGCGGGGTGAATCTGGTCCTTCCCCTTGCGTCCATCGCTAGCGAGGTACTCCGTCAAGGAGGATGACCGGAGAGTGCACGGGAAATCGTTTACTTTTTGTGTTTTTAAATGAAGAAAAAATCAGCAATGAGGAGTCTGCTATGAGTACTATTGGTGTTTGCCAGGCGATGACTGCCCGCAGGGCGGTCAAGGGTTTTGACCCGTCCCATCAATTCAGTGACGAAGAGAAGAAACAGCTCTTTACCCATGCCTTCCTGGCGCCCACGGCCTTCAACATCCAGCACTGGCGGGTGGTCAATGTGGAGGAGAGAGAGCTGCGCGCAAAAATCCGGGAACAGGCCTGGAACCAGCCCCAGGTGACGGATGCGTCGTTGCTGCTGGTGCTCTGCATGGATGTCAATGCCTGGCGGAAGAAGCCGGAGCGCTACTGGCAGGGAGTGCCGCAACCGGTCCAAGATTTCATCCTACCTAAAATTCATGATTACTACCACGGCAAACCCCAGGTGCAGCGGGATGAGTGCTTCCGCTCCTGCGGCATCCTTGCCATGTCTCTCATGCTGATTGCCGGGGACATGGGCTATGAATCATGTCCCATGGACGGTTTCGATTTCGATGCAGTGGGAAAGCTTATCAGGCTGCCGCAGGATCACATCATCGGCATGATGGTGGCCATCGGCAAGGGCATCACCGAACCCCATCCCCGGGTGGGGAAACTGCCCCTGTCCGAGGTCCTCATCAGCAACCATTTCTGAGACAGGCAGACTGAGCCGGGCCGCAGAAAAACGCGGCCATGGTAACACTTCAGGGGACAAATCAGCCCTGAGCCTTGCTGCCCGACTGTTTGGCGCAAAATCATTTTGCCCGCAATTCTGAAGCTCAAACCTTGAACGCAAAATTTAAAATTTATCCCTATGAACGCAGCTGAACTTTTTGTCAAATGTCTGGAAAATGAAGGGGTGCAATATATCTTCGGTGTACCCGGCGAGGAGAATGCCCATTTCATGATGGCCCTGCAGAACTCCACCATCCGGTTTATTCTCTGCCGTCATGAGCAGGGAGCCGCCTTTATCGCCGACGTCTACGGCAGACTCACCGGCAGACCAGGCGTTTGCCTGGGCACCCTGGGACCCGGCGCCACCAACCTGGTGACCGGCGTGGCCGACGCCAATATGGACCGGGCGCCGCTGATAGCCATCACCGGCCAGGCGGACAGCCGCAGGCAGCACAAGGAAAGCCATCAGAACATGGACGTGGTCAGCATGTTCCGGCCCATCACCAAGTGGGCTCAGCCGATCATCCACAGCGACAATATCCCCGAAGTGGTGCGCAAGGCTTTCAAGCTGGCGGTAATGGAGAAACCCGGGGCCTGTCATATTGAACTGGCCGATGACATCGCCGCCTTTGAGGCCACCGGCAATCCCCTGCCGGTGCAGAATGCCCGCCGGCCGGTGCCGGATGACAAGATCGTCGATCGCGCCATGGAGCTCATCTTTGCCGCCAAAAGGCCGGTTATCCTGGCCGGCAACGGCGCCATCCGGCGCAGGGCGGCAAAACAGCTCAGGCTGTTTGTCGAAAAGACCGGCATCGGCGTGATCAACACCTTCATGGGCAAGGGTTCTATTCCCCGTTCGTCTCCCAACTGTCTGTTCACCATTGGTCTGCAGGCCCAGGATTACACCAGGGTGGCGATTCAGGAAGCGGATCTGGTCATCAGCCTGGGGTATGATCTGGTTGAATATGCGCCGCGGCTGTGGGGCCAGAGCTCCGTCAAGGGCACGAAGACGCAGAAGATCATCCACATTGATTTTATTCCGGCCGAGGCGGATGAATATTACGGCATTGATGTGGAGATCGTCGGCGACCTGGCCCATACCCTGTGGATGATGAATGAGCGGGTCAAGGATTTCCGGGCTGATTATGACTGCGGCTGCAAGCCGGCGCTCCGCCAGGCCATGCTGGATGATTTCGCCGAATACAGGGATGATGACACCACTGGCTCCATCCGGCCCCAGAAGATCATCTGGGATGTGCGGGAGGTGCTCGGCCCCCAGGATATCCTGCTGAGCGATGTGGGGGCTCACAAGATGTGGATTGCCCGCTATTACCAGTGTGATGAACCAAACACCTGCCTGATCTCCAACGGCTTCTGCTCCATGGGTTTTGCCCTGCCCGGCGCCATCGGCGCCAAGATCGTTTATCCGGAGCGGCGGGTGCTGGCCATTTGCGGCGACGGCGGTTTTCTCATGAATGTGCAGGAACTGGAAACCGCCCGGCGGATCGGTGCTAATATCGTGGTGCTCATTTGGGATGACCAGGAATACGGCCTGATCCGCTGGAAGCAGGAAAACCAGTTCGGTAGACATAGTGACCTCCATTTCAACAACCCGGATTTTGTCAAACTGGCCGAGGCCTTCGGCTGCAAAGGATTCAGGGTTGAAAACTCCCGTGATTTCAAAAAAGTACTGGAGCAGGCCTTTCACTGCGATGTACCGGTGCTGATCTCGGTGCCCATTGATTACCGGGAAAACAGGCTGCTTTCCCAGCGACTGGGCAAGGTGGCATGTCCGATATGATTGCGGATTGCGGATTTGGGATTTCGGATTGTGGATTAAACAAGATTGATTCATTAAAGCTGGAAATTTACCACAGAGAGCACAGTGATCACAGAGGAATATTTTTTATAACAGTCAGTTACCTCTGTGGACTCTGTGCTCTCTGTGGTGAAAAATGGTTTTCAAAATCCGCAATCCCAAATTCCCAAGGAGTTTATCATGCTTAAAGAGAAATACCCCTATTATCTGGCCAACAAGGCGATTTTTGCCAACACGGATCTTGAGGTGACGGACAAGTACACCGGTCAGGTTGCCACCCGGGTGTCCCTGGCCGATGAGAAGGTGATTGATCAGGCCATTTCCCTGGCGGTTGCCGCGGAAAAACCCATGCAACAGCTGCCGGCCTATCGGCGCCAGCAGATCCTGCAGCACTGCGTGGACCGTTTCAGCGCCCGGGCCGAAGAGCTGGCCCGTGCCTTGTGCATTGAGGCGGGCAAGCCCATCAGGGACAGCCGGGGCGAGGTGGCTCGGCTCATCGAGACCTTTAAGATCGCCGCGGAAGAGGCGGTGCGTTTCGGTGGTGAATACATGCCGTTAGACCGCAGTCCACGCACCGCAGGCTATATATCACTCAGCAAAAGGGTGCCGGTGGGGGCCTGTTCCTTTATCGCCCCCTTTAATTTCCCGCTGAACCTCGCCGCCCACAAGGTGGCGCCGGCCATTGCCGTGGGCTGTCCCTTTGTGCTGAAACCGGCCAGCCTCACCCCCATCGGCGCGCTGATCATCGGTGAGACGCTGGCGGAAACCGATCTGCCCCCCGGCGCCTTTTCCATCCTGCCCTGCCGTCGCGAGGGGGCACGGCTCTTTACCGAGGATGAACGGTTGAAGCTTTTAAGTTTCACCGGCTCGCCGGAGGTGGGCTGGGAGCTCAAAAAAATGGCGGGCAAGAAAAAGGTGATTCTTGAGCTCGGCGGCAATGCCGCCTGCATTGTCGACGAGGATGCCGACCTGGACGATGCTGTGGCCCGCATCATCATCGGCGCCTTTTATCAGTCCGGCCAGAGCTGCATCGGCGTGCAGCGGATCATGGTGCATGATCGGGTTTATGCTGCCTTTAAGGAGCGGTTGGTTGTTGCCACCGAAAAATTGAAAATGGGGGACCCCGGTGATGAGGAGACCTTTATCGGGCCCATGATCAGTGAAAAGGAGGCGATGAGACTTGAACAGTGGATCGAGGAATCCCTGAACGCCGGAGCCAGGCTGCTCTGCGGCGGCAAACGACAGGGGGCATTTCTTGCCGCCACGTTGCTTGAAAATGTGCCGAAAAATGAGAAGATCTGCCGTTTGGAGGCCTTCGGCCCGGTGGCTGTTCTGTCATCATTTACCTCATTTGATGCAGTGCTGGCCGAGGTGAACGACAGCCGTTTCGGCCTGCAGACCGGCATCTTCACCCGTGATCTTTTCAAGGCGCATCAGGCCTGGAATGAGCTTGAGGTGGGCGGTGTGGTCATCGGCGATATCCCTTCCTGGCGGGCCGACCAGATGCCCTATGGCGGGGTGAAGGACAGTGGGCTCGGTCGGGAGGGAATCCGTTACGCCATGGAGGATATGAGCGAGATACGGCTCATGGTGATCAGGAATGTGTGAAAGAATAAGGGGAGTATGTCCTAACGTTTTAACGGAGAACTTGCTCGCCCGCTCCCAGTGATCATTTTGTTTTTCATAACAAATGGTGTATGCTTTTTTAGTCAGCTTGAACCCTGAACTTATAATCGTGAATTAAAGAGGTATCACCATGAAAATAGGTATAATCGGACTAGGCAGAATGGGAATGAACATGGCCCGCAGACTCATGCAGGACGGCCATCAGGTGGTTGCCTATAACCGCAGCCCGGATAAAACGGAAGAGATCATGAGGGAAGGGGCGGAAGGCGGTTTTTCCCTGCATGAACTGGCGGAAAAGCTCGATGAGCGGCCTAAGGTGGTCTGGCTCATGTTGCCGGCCGGCAAGGTGATAGACGAGCATCTGGAAAAGCTGCGCAATATCCTCAGCCCCGGCGACATCATCGTTGAGGGCGGAAACAGCAGGTACCGTGATGATATCCGCCGGGCCGCCTATCTGAAGGGTGCCGGTATCCAATTTATCGATGCCGGGGTGAGCGGCGGCATCTGGGGGCTCAAGGTCGGTTACTGCACCATGGTGGGCGGTGATGAGAAGATTTTTAACCATCTTGAACCTGTTTTCAAGTCCCTGGCCCCGGTGGACGGTTATCTTTACTGCGGACCAACAGGGGCCGGTCATTTTGTCAAGATGATCCATAACGGTATTGAGTACGGCATGATGCAGGCATATGGGGAAGGCTTTGCCCTGCTTGAGGCCTCTCCCTATGCCGAACACCTTGATTTCAAAAAAGTTTCCCATCTGTGGAACCAGGGAAGCGTCGTCCGTTCCTGGCTGCTTGAGTTGCTGGAAGATGCCTTTGCCGAGGATCCCAGGCTGGAGGAGTTGCAGGGATATGTGGATGATTCCGGTGAAGGCCGCTGGACCGTGGAGGAGGCCATTGCCAGCGGTGTTGCCGCCCCGGTCATCACCATGGCGCTCTTCCAGCGCTTTCAGTCACGCAAGGAAAACGCCTTTGAGAACAGGGTGCTGGCTGCCCTGCGGCAGGAATTCGGCGGGCATGCGGTGAAGAAGGTGTGAGTTGTGGGTGCAATGGCTTCAGCGATCCTGTAAATGGTCAATATGGAACCGAATATAATCAAAGAAAGAATCTGCAGTCAGGACGGCAGCTGTGACTGCCTGACGGTGGGAGATCTGGCCCCCTGTACCATCGTTATTTTCGGGGCATCCGGGGATCTGACGGCGCGTAAGCTCATTCCCGCTCTCTATCATATGTATCTGACCGGCTCCCTGCCGGATCCCGTCTCCATCGTGGGCTGCGCCCGCACCCCCCTCAGCAGTGATGAGTTCCGCAGTCTGATGCAAGAGGCCTGTGAGGTTAATGGCAAGGCCGACATGTCCGGCTGGTCGGAGTTCGCCTCCTTTCTTTTTTATCGGCAACTGATTTATAACTCGGAAAATTCTTTCCGGGAACTGGCCGCATATCTCTCTGAGCTTGACGGGCAATGGGGCACAAAGGGCAATCTGGTTTTTGATCTCGCGCTGCCGCCTTCTCTCTATGCGGTTGTTGCCGAGATGCTTGGCCGGGCAGGGCTTGCCGACCAGCATAAGGAGAATCGGGGCTGGTCCCGCATCGTGGTGGAAAAGCCCTTTGGCCGGGATCTGGACAGTGCACTGGATCTTGATCGGACTCTGCATGAGTATTTCCAGGAGAAGCAGATTTTCCGCATTGATCATTACCTGGCCAAGGAGACGGTACAGAACATCCTGATGTTTCGCTTCGCCAATACCATTTTTGAACCGATATGGAACCGCGGTTACATCGACTCTGTGGGCATCATGGCGGCCGAGAAACTGGGAGTGGAGAACCGGGCCGGTTACTATGAACAGGCCGGGGTTATTCGCGATATGTTCCAGAACCACATGCTGCAGCTCATGTCCCTTATTGCCATGGAGGCGCCTTCCCATTTTGAGTCGGAGCGGGTGCGGGATGAAAAGGTGAAACTGTTCCGCTCGATCCGCCCCTTTTCCCGTCGTGAGGGTGAGGTGGTATTGGGGCAGTATGGCCCGGGCATGTTGGACGGTAAAGGGGTTAAGGGCTACCGACAGGAACCGGGAGTGGCCCCGGAGTCGCTGATCCCCACCTTTGCCCTGATGAATTTTTATGTGGAGAACTGGCGCTGGCAGGGGGTGCCGTTCTGTCTGGTGTCAGGCAAGAGAATGGCCCGCAAGGAAACCCGGATCATCATCCAGTTCAAAGAGGTGCCCCACTCCATCTTCCGGGATGTGCTCGGTGAAAAAATTATCCCCAACCGTCTGGTGTTGAGTATTTATCCGGAGGAGGGGATCAGCCTCACCTTTCAGACCAAAAATCCCGGAGCCAGGGTCTGCCTGCGCCCCATGACCATGGATTTTCGCTATGACACGGGATCGGTGCTGGACGCCTACGAAAAGGTGCTGCTTGACTGTATTCTTGGCGACCATCTGCTGTTCTGGCGACAGGACGGCATTGAGCAGACCTGGAGAATTCTCACCCCCATATTGAATGAATGTGAACATTGCCAGGGCCGCCGGCAGCATCTCCACACCTATCCTGCCGGCAGCTGGGGTCCGGATGCAGCCGGAGAGCAGGTGGATAAAATTCGTGACCGGCGAGAGGTGAAAAGTGCCCCGTGACATCCCGGTGGGAAACACCTTCCGCTGGCTCGATGATGGGCGCTGGCAGCGCAGTCTGGACTATCTGGATGATTCACTGGTGACCGAGGTAAGGCTGTTCCATCCTGAACTTGATCTGGAGCTGGTTTGCCATGATATGGTGGATTTTCATGTGAATGTCTATCTGAAAAAGATCATGGTTCATAACCTGGCGAAAAAAAAGAGGGAGGTTCGGCTTTTCTTTGGCCAGGATCTGCGTATCGGCGGCCATGCGGTGGGTGACTGTGCCTATTATGAGCCGGACAAGCGGGTGTTGTTTCATTACAAGGGCAAACGCTGGTTTCTGGTAAGCACGGCCAAAGGCAGGCCCGGGGAGTGCAGCGCCGGACTTGACCAGTGTGCCGTCGGCGTCAAGGGGGTTGGCGACAAGGTGGGCACCTGGCTTGACGCGGAGGATGGCGAACTCTCCGGCAACCCGGTGGCCCAGGGCAGCGTGGACTCGGTGGTGGCGCTGCATCTTGATGTCCCTGCCGGCGGCTGGGCAGAGGGGTGGTACTGGCTCGCCGTGGGAGAGGATTATGCCCAGGTGATGGATATTCAGCACAATCTCTGCAAGCGGGGCGCTGATCCCTATCTGACCAGAACAAAAGACTACTGGCACCTGTGGGTCAACAAGGAAAAAGACTGCATTGACTCGCTGCCCAAGGGTCTGCAGCGCCTGTACCGGCGCAGTCTGCTCATCCTGCGTGCGCAGATTGACAACAACGGCGCCATCCTTGATATTGAGTTTATCAAGCCCCATTACCGCGGGCTCATTGTGCGGGCTGCCAACTGGCTGCTGGCTTTTCGCGATGAAGAAACCGGGCTGCCGTTGCCCTCCTGGGATTTGTGGGAGGAGCGCAAGAGGGTTGGCATGGCTGGACCGTCGGGGCGGTATGGGCGGGCCTTGAGGCCGGTGCCCGGTTTGTCTAGGCCTTTGGCCAGACTGATCTGGCAGAGGATTACCGCCGCGGGGCGGCCGACATCAAGGTCGGGGTGGAGAAATATCTCTGGCAGCAGGATGCTGGCCGTTTTGCCAGGATGATCAACCGCAGGAAAGACGGTTCCTGGGAGATTGATACCCGGCTTGACGCCTCCCTCATGGGTTTATGGTATTTTGGTATGTTTGACCCTGATCATCCGCGCATTGTCAGTACCATGGAGGCGGTGAAAAACAGGCTCTGGGTCAAAACAGAGGTCGGAGGCATGGCCCGCTATGAGGACGACTATTATCATCAGGTTTCCGATGATCTGCATAATGTCGCCGGCAATCCCTGGTTCATCTCCACCCTGTGGCTGGCGCAATGGTACATTGCCAGGGCCAAGAATCCGGCGGAGTTGAAAAAGGCCCTTGAGATCATGCAGTGGGTGGCAGACAGAACTCTTAAAAGCGGAGTCATGGCCGAACAGGTCCATCTCTATACCAATGCACCGCTCTCCGTGAGCCCGCTCACCTGGAGTCATGCGTCTTTTGTCCAGACCGTGCTGGAGTATATCCCCAGGCACAGGCAGGTGATGTTGCCGAAAATTTGATAGTTTCATAAAAGCTGTAACCACAGAGAGCACAGAGCACAGAGTTAACTGACTGTAATATAAATATTTCTCTGTGATCTCTGTGTGCTCTGTGGTAGAAAAATGACTTGTTGGGCGTTCATAAAATGTAACCAAACTCTCAATTGTGAAACGGATCATGACCTATCTCCTCGCTGCCGACATAGGCGGAACCAAGACGGACCTGGCAATTTTTGAAGTTGACCGGGGTTTTGAAAGCCCCTTGCTCCAGGCAACCCTGGCAAGCCGCGACTTTGAAAATTTTCCCCAACTGCTTACAAATTTCTTGGACAAGACGAAAATACAGCCTGATTGCGCCTGTTTCGGGGTGGCCGGGCCGGTATTAAATAACCGGGTCAAGCTGACCAATCTTCCCTGGGAGATAGTCGGCAGCGACATTGCCGAGCAGTTTTCCCTGGCCAGGGTCGATATAATCAATGACCTGGTTGCCGTTGCCAGCTCCATTCCACATCTGACAGGTGGGGATCTGCTTGTTCTCAAGCCCGGTAACCGGCAGGAAAGGGGGGCGATTGGGGTGGTGGCGCCGGGCACCGGGCTGGGTATTGCCTTTTGTGTCTGGGATGGCCGCGATTATATGGCCTGCCCTTCCGAAGGGGGCCATGCCGGCTTTTCTCCGGCTAACTCGGAAGAGCTGGAGTTGCTGCGTTACCTGCTTGATCATGGCATCGACATAAGCTTTGAGTCGCTCTGTTCCGGATCCGGGCTACCCAATATTTATCGATTTCTGATAGAGTCCGGTGGCTTTGCCGAATCTGACTGGCTGCGTGAGGAACTTGTCGGGGCAGTTGATCCCACCCCGGTGATTGTCCAGGCCGCGCTGGGGCCGGGGAATAGCTGTCCGGTCTGCCGTGAGGCCTTGGGTTTTTTTGCAGGCATCCTGGCCGAAGTGTGCGGCAACCTGGCAGTGACAGTGCTGGCCACCGGCGGTATCTATATCGGCGGCGGCATTCCCCCGAGAATTCTTTCCCTGCTGCAGCAGGAGGGTTTTGTCAAACGCTTTGCCAGCAAAGGAAAGATGTCCGGCCTGCTGGCAGGTATACCTGTCTCGGTTATCATTAATGCCAAGGCCGCCCTGATCGGCGCCGCGTCCTACGGTTTGCGGGACAATGGCAATAAATAGGCAATTTTTCAGAAAAGCGGCAATCGTTGCTCTGATCATCATCTGCATTGCGGCCTTTAAATATCTGGGGCTGGGGAAGTACCTGACCCTTGACTATCTGCAGCAATCCCATGCGCGTTTTGCCGAGCTGTATGCGGCTCGTCCCCTGGCAGTCATTGCCACCTATATGCTGATCTACATCCTGGTGACAGCCCTTTCCCTGCCCGGCGCGGTTATCATGACCCTTGCCGGCGGGGCGCTGTTCGGCCTGGTGGTCGGCACGGTGGTCATCTCCTTTGCCAGCACCATCGGGGCAACGCTGGCCTGTGTGGTGTCCCGATTTCTGCTGCGGGACTGGGTGCAGAAGAAATTCGGCGACCGGCTGGCAGCGATCAACCGGGGCATTGAGCAGGAGGGTGGCTTCTACCTGTTCACTATGCGATTGGTGCCTGCCTTCCCCTTTTTTCTCATCAATCTGGCCATGGGGATGACCAGGATCTCACTTTTCCAGTATTACTGGGTGTCGCAGATCGGTATGCTGCCCGGTACCATTGTCTATGTCAATGCCGGCAAGGAGCTTGGCAAGATTGAATCCGTGTCCGGCATTCTCTCACCCAGTCTGCTTGCCTCATTTGTCCTGTTGGGGCTGTTTCCGATAACCGTAAAAAAGATCATGGGCCTTGTGAACCGAAGAAAAGGTGGGAAAAATGACAAAATTTGATTTTGATCTCGGGGTCATCGGCGGCGGCGCGGCGGGACTGACTGTCACCGCCGGAGCGGCGCAGCTCGGCGCGAAAACGTTGCTGGTTGAAAAAGAGCCGGAGCTGGGCGGCGATTGTCTTCACTATGGCTGTGTGCCGAGCAAAACCCTCATTCATTCGGCCCATGTCTATCAGACTATGAAAATGGCAGCGCACTACGGCCTGCCGGACATAACGGTGCCTCCGGTTGATTTTGCCCGGGTGCGGGACAGGATCAAATCGGTCATTTCCACCATCCAGCAGCACGATTCTGTGGAACGTTTTTGTAAACTAGGCGCAAAGGTGGAGTTCGGTTCACCATGTTTTATCGACGAATATTCCATCTCGCTTAACGGTAGAACCTATTCTGCCAAATCATGGGTCATTGCCACCGGCTCTTCCCCTGCTCCGGCGCCCATCCCTGGACTTGAAGCAACGCCTTTTTTGACTAACAAAGAAATTTTTTACCTCGACAAACTTCCTTCATCCATGGCGGTTTTCGGCGCCGGCCCCATTGCCATTGAAATGGCCCAGGCCTTCAACCGTTTGGGCACCAAAGTTTTTGTCATTCAGCGCAGCGGCCAGATCCTCAGCAAGGAAGACAAGGACATGGCGGATCTGGTCATGCAGGTCATGGCAGGAGAGGGGGTGGAATTTTATCTCAACGCCAAGGTGCTCGGTACCCGCGATCTGGGTACGGCAAAAGAGGTAAAGCTCACCGATGCCGATGGCAGGGAAGTGCTCCTTAAAGTTGATACCCTGCTGGTGGCCCTGGGCCGATCCGCCAATGTGGATGGGCTGGGTTTAGCCGAAATTGGCATTAACTTTGATAAGCGTGGCATTGCCGTTGATAACCGTCTACGAACCAATCACAAACATATCTATGCGCCGGGTGACATTAACGGCAGCTTCCAGTTTACCCATGCGGCGGGTTATGAGGGCGGCATTGTCGTCAGCAACGCCATCTTTCATCTGCCCCGCAAGGCTGATTACACCTGGATGCCCTGGTGCACCTATGCCGATCCCGAACTTGCCTCCATCGGCATGAATGAGAAGGCCGCCGCCAAGGCCGGAATCGATTACCAGGTGTGGAGCGAGGAATTTGCAGCCAACGACCGCAGCCTGGCCGAAGGTGAGCAGGTCGGCAGGATCAAGATGATCCTGGATGACAAGGAAAAACCCATCGGCGTGCAGATCTGCGGCCCCCATGCCGGCGAGTTGATCAGTGAGTGGGTGGCGATTTTAAACGGCAAAACCAAACTCAGCACCCTGGCTGGTGCTGTCCATCCCTATCCAACCCTGGCAGAGATCAATAAAAGAGTTGCCGGCAGCTACTTTTCTCCCAAGATCTTTTCCGATACGGTGAAAAAAGGGCTGAAGCTCTTTTTTCAGCTCAAGGGGTCGGCCTGTGATCCGTGTTCTGATTTGCCGTGAACTTTTGAGGAATAAAAATGGAAACGGTTAGTGAAATTGATCAGGTATGTAATAACCTTGGGGGGGTAGTGATTTCTCTTAGTGTTAAAAGAATCTCAGTTATGCCTTGCTTCAAAAAGGTACAGGTGGTATAGAAATTTTTCTGAAATTCTATAATGAATTAATCCCATAATATATGATGATGGTTTTGCTCTGTGAGTCTAAAGTTTTGCATGGCAAAGTCTGGAGTCATTGAATAAAAATGTCAGCCATATAGCATCGATACGCGTTTAAATGATTGGTGATATGTGACGCCTGGTATAGACTGACCGAGGGTAAAAATGAGAAAGTTTGCATACCGGCAACTCTTCCATTGTTGTACGCATAAGTCAGCAAGTCAGTGGTTTCGGCATGTGCTGGATGATAAAATAGTTCAGCATTATACCGGCATGAGAACATACCATTATATTTCGCTTCGCACACCCCCGAGAGATCCTCGGCCATATAACGAACGTTTTTTTGATGAACCTTTCCCTGAAAATAGAGCGGTTGTTTGTTTGTACATGACATATCCCTGCTTTAAACATATCCCGAAGCCTTATCCTTATCGATGTTTTTTTGTGATGAGAGATCCGCGTGATATTGCTGTTTCCTGGTATTACAGCCTGAGATATTCGCATCCATTAGAACGCAAAGGGGAGAACGACATAAGAAGTATTTTGAACAAACTTCCCCAAGAAGATGGTTTGATTCATTCGATAAATACACTTCTCCGTCCTGGAGGCATATACGACGGGCTTCGATCATGGTCTCGAGAAAAAATTGATGATACTGATGTAAAGGTTTTTCGTTTTGAAGATCTTTTCGGGCCACTCCATGAAGAAACCATGGCTCGGTTTTTTGAGTTCCTTGGTATCATGATGAGCGAAGCGGATCTTAAACGCTTGCTGGACAATTATTCTTTTAAACGTCTTTCAGGGGGGCGAATACAGAATCAAGAAGATAAAAAACATCATTACCGTCGTGGCGTAGCTGGAGGATGGAAAGATGAATTTACCCCCAAAGTTCATGCTTCTTTCAAAGAACTAACCGGGGATCTGGTTGAAGTTCTTGGTTATGAACCTTGCTGATTTTCTTAACAGGCAAGTTACCTATAGCTGATGTAATCAGTTTCCCTAATCTGTTCTGTCTGTCAACTTTGAGCAAATACCGTCCTGCTCTCCTAATTAAATTAAGGAGTCTAATTTAGGTGTTTTTTCTTGGGAAAAACTGTTTCACCAGTGTGGTTCAGTCCCTATCGCTTGCATGGAATTATCGAAAGCTGCTTGTAGAGCTTTCCCTGCATGAGTTGCGTAGCCGCCATTCACGGTCCGCTTTAGGTTTCATGTGGCATATCCTTTCACCTCTAGTGCAGGTCTCACTTTACGTTATCGCTTTCGGCTATATCATGCAGTTTCGATTCGCAATGAAAGCAGGGGGGGGGCTAGGATTTGCCTTTTATCTTTGCAGCGGATTGATTCCTTGGCTTGTTTTTGCGGAGACACTTCAACGCGGGACAAATACTCTAGTTGCACATGCCAATATTCTTCAAAAAACATCTTTGCCTAGTTGTCTTTTTATATGGAGAGATATTGTCATCCGTTTGATTGACCTGTTTGTGGGTTATGCGGTTTTTGTGGCTTTGTTTACAGTCACTGGCAAAAATATACCATTTACCATGGTGCAAGTAATTCCTGTCATGGTTCTGCAGCAGATTTTTGTTATGGCTCTTGTTTTCCCTTTGGCTGCGATTAATATTTTTTTTCGGGATACTTTACAGCTTGTTAAGGCGGTTGTGCGATTCTGGATGTGGGTAACACCTGTAATTTATCCATTAGAGATTATACCAGAGAAATACCGCCTGATTATGGCGTTCAACCCCATGTCTCATTTTATTTCTTCATATCATGAGGCTGTGTACTACGGCCACTGGTTGAATGGCAAGGCATGGCTTATTTTATTTCTTCTTGCAGTAATACCAACTTTTGTTTCGATTTGTTTTTTCAGCCGCATAGAATCGGAGTGTCGTGATAATTTATGAACTCTGAAGTTGTTGTCTCTGTTGATGGTTTAACAAAAAAATACTGGTCATACACGCATGCTGCCTACCGTTTGCTTGACTGGATATCTCCGTTCAGCAGACGTCATGGAGTTGAGCGCGAAATCTTGTCAGGGATTTCTTTTGAACTGCGACAAGGCCAGGCTATTGCTTTAATCGGTGATAGTGGCGTCGGAAAGTCTACTCTGCTGAAATGTATTGCTGGAATTATTGAAAGCAATTCCGGGAAAATCTGTGTTAAAGGGATTATGTGTCCCATGCTGCAACTGAAAGGAGGAATAAACCCGAATCTTTCCGGTCGGGAGAACATCTATTATCTTGCTGCCCTGCATGGTTTTCAACGGGGTCTTGTTTCCGGGCAGCTTGCTGCTATAATTGATTTCAGTGAGTTGGAAAATAAGGTTGATGAACCGGTCTGGACGTATTCATCAGGAATGATTATGCGTTTAGCTTTTTCTGTTTATGTTCATTTGAAACCAGATATCTTACTGATTGATGAAACCTTGTCTGTCGGTGATGCTCGTTTTCAGGAAAAGTGTTTGAGAAGACTTCATGATCTACTTGCTGAAGGTGTGGCATTAATTTTAGTCAGTCACAATTTGCAACGTATAAAGCAATTTTGTAATCAGGCTCTCTGGTTGGATAATGGACGGGTGAAAATGCTGGGTGATGTGAATTCCGTTGTGCAGAGCTTTGAATCTCATGAGGTTGGGCTGGGGCTGACTTCTGCAGTAACAAAGAGTCTCGACGTTTAATCGGAAGTAATTGATCCTTAATGTTGAAGTCATAGCATTGACTTTTACAGCCCTATGATTCTGGAATTTTGGGCAACATGAGTGAACCTTAATTTTACTCTCAATCGGTGTCACGGAGTCCGTATATATGATTCGGGGTATATTTCAGAAAAAAAGAGTCAATAGCCTAGGCCAGGAAATGAAAGCGAATGAAAATTTTGATTCCTGTGTCATGAAAAATTTACAAAATTATAAATTGTCGCAACTGATCTCCTTGTACGAAAAGGAACAGTTAGCTCATGTGTCTGGGAAAAAAATATTTATTGCCTGTTACCCAAAGAGCGGATCTACATTTTTGCTTCATGCTCTCATGCAATGTTTGCATCAGGAGAGAATTAAGCTCGTTGCGCACCATGAAACGCAACAACTGTATTACCCCTATCTCCTGGATAATTTCCAAGTGTCAGGCATAGAGAAACGCCATATGCTGGCCACTCGCCCGAACATTGATTTGTTCAAGCAGTTTCATATTCGTCCGAGTATATTGGTTAGAAATATTTTTGATGTTATTGTCAGTTCTGTTGACTATTTGAGACCTGAATTGCAGTGGCCCAGGCAATGCGGAACTATCAGTAAAGAATTTTTTAGACTTCCTTTTGACAAAAAAGTTGATTATTTGATTGCCGTAGCTGTCCCTTGGTTTATTTCATTTTATGTTTCATGGAAATTGGCAGAGTCTGAGTTTGAAATAAATTGGCTGTCGTTTGAACAGGTTATGGCGGATAAAATTGCTGGTATTCAAAAAATTTTATTGTATTTTATTGTATTACGATTATCGTGAAGTTGGTAATGACAGGATACAGCAGGTTGTTTTCGATTTGGAAGATAAGGCCAGAGACAAAATATTATATAATAAAGGTCGAACCGGTAGAGGGCAGGAGTATTTATCGAAACAACAGATGGATAAGTGCCGTTTTTTCACTTCGTTGTATCCAGATGTAGATTTTTCCTTGATTGGACTCTGAGATTTCCACTTTGTCGTTTCATCGGAATCGTTTTTTTATGAAAGATTATCATTGGATTTTTGCAGCAGGAATGCCTCGATCCGGTTCGACATGGGTCTACGATGCGCTTCGGAGGATAATACTTGTTTCAGGCAAGGGGAAATCAGTTGGTTTTGTTGGGGAAAACGATAAATTAAATGCATATCTTCGCAACCATCACCCTGATATTGGGCCAATAGTATTAAAATTTCACCACCCTTGTGCTGAGGCCCGCAATCTTCTCAATGAGGGAAAAGCCCTGGCAATACGCAGTCACCGGGACATTCGTGATGTGGCGGTGTCCATAATGGATTTTCAGGGTGTTGAATACGAAGAACTGCGGAAGAATGGAAATATCGAGGAAATACTGGAAGAGCATCGGGAGTGGAAACAGTTACCGTATGTCATGCATATCCGTTATGACAGGATTTTAGAGGAACCAGAGAAACAACTATTCCGGATTGCTGAATTCATAGGGTCTCCTATCACCGCTGAGCAGATTCATCACATCAGTGAGGAATTATCTTTGGATTCGGCCAGGCGCCGAATTGCTCGTATGCAACAGGATATTGCCGCAGGGAAGAAAAAGAAAAACGCTGCTTCAATTACGAAGTATGGTGAGTTGCAATATGATCCAGAGACCCTACTGCATCATAATCATATTGCTTCCGGGGCGATAGGAAGGTACCGTCAGAGGTTGACAAAACAGCAAGTGGCAGAGGTCGAGCAACTGGCAAACGATTATATGGTCGAGGAAGGGTACGCCGATTTACTTGATACTGATGGCAAACAGGGAATAATGATTTCCTATTCACAGAATTTTGAGGATGTATTGCTGGAACGGGTCTTCAAAAGGCAAAAAAAAGGTTTTTATATCGATGTCGGTGCTGCC
The DNA here is from genome assembly GCA_018816555.1 of Pseudomonadota bacterium. Classification (GTDB taxonomy): domain Bacteria; phylum Desulfobacterota; class Desulfobulbia; order Desulfobulbales; family SURF-16; genus SURF-16. The sequence goes on along the minus strand of JAHIVT010000069.1, from coordinate 2,324 downwards.
GACCCTTCTTTTTTTTCGGTTACAAAACATTTCTATCAACGAGGCTGGAACGGGATCAATATTGAGCCAATTCCCTCAGTTTGTGAGCGACTCCGCAAGGAACGCCCGCGTGACATAAATCTCCAGGTTGGCCTTGGTGCCGAAATTGGAAGGGCCACTCTGTATGAAACAGAGTTCATGGAATGTTCAAGTTTTGACAGGTCTGAAGCTGACTTTGTTGCAGGAAAATTTGGGGAAAGTGAGCCTAAAAGTTACAATGTTGAAATTATGACGCTCGCTCAGGTTTGTCAGCAATATGTCAAGGGCAGGATAGATTTTCTTAAGATTGATGTGGAGGGTTGGGAAGAGAAAGTTCTCATGGGCGCAGATTTTAGCAGGTATCGGCCCGTTGTTATTTTGATCGAGTCGACAAAGCCATTTGCACAGGTTGATTTCAATAATCCTGAAAATATAGCAGCATGGCAGCAATGGGAACCGATACTCATCGATGCTGATTATCTTTTAGCCTATTATGATGGGCAGAATCGTTATTACATCCGCAAGGAAGATAAACATCTACTGAATTATTTCAGTATTCCGATCGGGCCATTTGATCGGTTTCAACTTGCTGTTGATATCTGTTCTGATTCATACAAAGGAATGCTCGGAATAAATGCTCAGGTATTAGACCTTGCTAGGCAAGTCGAAAATCTCCGAAAAGAAAATCTTTCTCTGAAAGAGAAAATTGATTCAGCGCAATCCGGTAATGTTGTTAGAAAGATAGTTAAACGTCTGTTTGCCATTTTGCCTGGCAAATGATTTTGTTTTCATCAGTTTTTAATAAGTTAACATGTCCTGAGAAAAACAGGGAAATCTGAAAACAGTAGTTTAACTGGGATAGTTCAGACTTAATCTGACATTGTGCTCTTGAAAGAGTGAGGGTTACCGGTTTTGATGGAGGTGCGAACCTAAAACCATTAAAAACTTTGGAGGTAACCCTCATGTTACATGGTAACGAAAGAATTATTAAACACAAGCTTGGACTTTTAAATTTAGCAGAGGAATTGGGAAATGTCTCTCGGGCCTGCAAGATTATGGGAATGTCCCGAGATACTTTTTACCGGTATAAGGATGCCGTGGAAGAGGGCGGAATTGAAGCTCTGATCGACCAAAATCGTCGCATTCCAAATCTGAAAAATCGGGTAGACGAACACACCGAAACGGCGGTCATTAAATATGCGATTGAATTCCCAGCCCATGGCCAGGCTCGTGCCAGCAATGAATTGAGAAAGAAAGGGGTCTTCATTTCGCCGAGCGGGGTTCGCAGTGTCTGGCTCCGCCACAAGCTGGCCTGTTTTAAGGACCGACTCCGGGCCCTGGAAGAGAAAATGGCACGGGAAAACCTGATCCTTACCGAGAGTCAGATTCAGGCCCTTGAACGTAAACAAAATGACGACGAGGCCTCTGGTGAAATAGAAACAACCCATCCTGGGTATCTTGGATCTCAAGATACATTCTACGTGGGGACGTTGAAAGGTGTGGGGCGGATCTATCAGCAGACATTCGTCGATAAATACGCCAAGGTGGCTTTTGTCAAGCTTTACAAGACGAAAACACCGATTACGGCCTGATCTACTCAATGATCGTGTTCTGCCGTTTTTTGAGGCGCAGAATCTGCCATTGCTGCGTATTTTGACGGATCGAGGAACTGAGTATTGTGGGAAGCAGGAAACCCATGACTACCAACTTTACCTGGCAGTCAATGACATCGATCATACCAAGACAAAAGCACGATCGCCGCAAACAAATGGAATTTGCGAGCGGTTCCATAAAACTGTCTTGCAGGAATTTTATCAGGTAACCTTTCGCAAGAAAATTTACAAGGATATCGAAACACTCCAGACAGATCTGGATGAATGGCTTGAGTATTATACCTGAATCTGTGAAATTTTTGCAGTAAAAAAAACGTCTATATTTTTAAATAACATGTTGAAATTTAACAAAAAATATTGCAATATTCGTCTGTCGAAAAACATCACTCAGCAGGTGAAAAAATGAAACGATTTATTATTGAGCGCTCCTCGGACGAATTTTATACCTCTCATTCTGGCCTGGCCTTGGTCGGGCTATGTATCAATCGCTACACCAGCTTGAACGCCAGGCTGAAAAAGGCGATACCCGACACCAAGGACATTGCCAATACCGATGTCATTCGCAGTTATCTCGGGCTTCTTTCCCTTGGCAAAAGCGATTTCGAAGCCGTTTCCGACATGAAAGAGGACAAGTATTTCCAGCAATCCCTTGGCATAAAAGCAGTCCCCTCTCCCGAGACCTTGCGCCAGCGC
>JAHIVT010000005.1 GCA_018816555.1 Pseudomonadota bacterium | reverse complement strand
TGGCATGAATATCCCGGAAGAGCTGACCCGGCGCCAGGATCGTCTTGCTGCAATTGCCGAAGCCAAAGAGAAAATTGAACAGCGTGCCGCTGAACGATATGCCCGGGAGAAACAGGAATACGATGAAAAGGCAGCCGCGCGGGAAGCCAAGGCAAAGCAGTCGGGAAAAAAGCCACGTGGCCGCGAGCCCAAACCACCCGAATCCGGCCCGCGAAAAAAGGACCAGGTCAATCTCACTGACGAGGAATCGCGCATCATGCCTTCTTCGGACAAGGGTTTTGAGCAGGCATATAATGCCCAGGCTGCGGTTGACGTTGACACCATGCTTATTGTCGAATCCCACATCAGTCAAGCACCAAATGACAAGCAGGAAATCAATCCGGCAATATCCGGCCTGGTTTCCCTGCCGGAAGGATTAGGTGAAATTGAGGCCATATTGGCCGATGCCGGTTATTACAGTGATGACAACGTGTCAGCATGTGAAGGAGCTGGCATGGAGCCATTTATTCCGCCTCGCCGGGAAAAGCATAATCAGCCTCTTGTCAGCCGATTTGCAAAACCAGAACCAATACCAGCAGAGGCAGACCCAATCAGCAAAATGAAACATAAACTCAAAACAGCTGATGGCCGGTCAGTATATGCAAAACGGAAATGTACAATAGAACCGGTATTCGGCATCATTAAACATGTGATGGGCTTCCGGCAATTTCTATTGCGGGGCTTTAAGGCGGTTACCGGCGAGTGGACACTTGTGTCCATAGCCTGGAACATTAAGCGGATGTTTGCCTTAAATGTCTAAAATGTCAAAGATCGGAAACAATACCCCAGCCAAAAGGGAATATATTCGTTATGATATCGATTGCTTTATAAAATAATTTTTCAATCCAGCCGGAAATTGTAAAAACCAAATTTTGCCTGGCGGTATTTGTCACGAAAACAAAAGTCATTGTCCGACAGACTCCTAGTACTAACTAATTCCTGTCAAGACGGCCTAACAGGAGCGCTTTACACCGCCTGCAAAAATAACCGGCCTCGAAATTCCGTATCGTGTCCCTATAACCGGGGATCAATACAACCTGCCGAAACTCTCGGCAAAGTAGTTGAGGCAAACAGAGTCCAGATTTGCTGCCATACGGGAGGCATCGACTCCATCTATATCAGCATCATTGTCGAAATCAACAACACAATCGTTCAAAATAAGTGCCCCAAGAATATCGCCGCTTAAATCCAGATGGGGAGCTTTTATGGCAATATAGCCATAACCGCCATTACCACCGTAAGGAGTCAGCGTAGCATCAAGGCTGCGGACTCCACCTTTGCCACCGATGCAGTTGAGAACCCCATCCGGCTCAAGGATGATTGTATCAGCTGACAGACGGATCATGCCGCCGCTACCGCCACCACCAGGACCGCCTCGGATGCCGCAAAGAGCCGAAGTATAACAGTTTACCCCATTGGCGCCTCTGGCATACACATTACCTTCAATGCTAATGGTCCAAGGAGTTGAAAGGTAGACCGCACCGCCACCGCTTCCTCCTTTGCACCCATCAACACCATAGGCTCCGCCGCCACCGCCACCACCACCGGAACCACCTTCAAAGAGATCTTGCTCATAAGGTACAGGCGGGGCGGGCGGTAAAATTTCACTCAGGCAACCATCTATCTTGGTCTCTGTACCTGTGGTTGCAAAGCTTGACCCACCACCAGGGTGACGATATATTCCACCATAACCTCCGCCAGGACCAAATCCCGGTTGTCCAGGAGCACCATCCAGGCCACCCAAACCTCCCACATAGCCACCTGGCCCGGCAGATGACCCGCCACTGGCATCAAGGGTGCCATCAATGACAATATCATCCGTGGCCAAAAAATATACTGGGACACTGCCAATGGTGTTGATAAAACTTACCTTCACGCCATCTGGAATCGTAATGGTGGTAAAATTGAAAACATTTTGCCCGGCAAGATCAATGACCGTGTTTTGGAGAGGATGAAACGGACCATCGGAGCCGTCAGAAACCATATCTGCATTTGCTGGTGCTGGAAAAAGCACACTAAGACAGGCAAAGGAGGGTACCAACACAGCATTAAACAGGCAAGATTTTGGGGACGATACGTGTATTGTCATATGACACCTCTCGTTTGGTGTTTTAAAAAAACATAATCAGCAAGACGGCAAACAACAGATTTACAAAATAATACAGAAAAGCGTGGAGAAACGGAATTGCAATTTTTTGCTGAACAACATTCCCAACCTGCAGCAAATCCTTGAAAAGACATTGCTGTCAACACTGAATTACCATTCATTTTCTACATAAAAACAAGCAATATCCACACCGGTGTATATTCATGTCTCAATTTGTCGTTTTATTATGAGATTACAGGGTATTATGATCTTTTGGTATGTGCAAGGCAACACGAGCAAAGACGATCCGATTCCGGGAATTTGAACAAAATCGCACATAAATACGAAAATTTGCAATGAGGGTGGTGATAATTGGGTGGATTCCGGTGTAAGATCGACCATTGGCAGGCACAGGAGAATTGCACACTTCCTGAAAAGATTTTGGCAAGCTTAAAGGGAGATATGTTAACTTCATATAGACAGAAATGTTAAAGAAGAGCAAACTCGCGAGCGCATTAAATTGGTTGGTCGAGGTCCAGGTTCATTGACAGATACTTTGCAAAAATCTTATATTTTAAGCCCTGCTACCCATTCCTTGAACAATCGATACAAACAGGCCGGTTTCTTGGCGAAAGGATGATACGTGATTGATCAATTCGATAAAAAAGATGCTTATTGCCCCATGCTCGGGCATGTTCTCCCCTTTCATTATTGCCGGACCATGAATGAAGGTCTGCCCTGCAGGAGAATTCTTGACTGCTGGTTCAGGCGAATGCCCATCAGGGAATTTATCGAGGAAAATTATTCCGAAGAGGACCGACAGCGGATTTTTCAACCGCCAAAGCCGAAAATGGTTTCCCTCGCCGAGATCGTGGCGAATGCCCAGAAACAGACGGGTAAAGGTGGGGATGAAAAGTAAAAGGGAATTGCCCTTAAGGACATTCGGATGTCATGGTGTGGTCAAGATGTAAGGGAGCATTCGGCAGGAAGCGCAATTAAAATCCGTTTGAAATGACAGCCCTGAAAATGCGCCACTGGGCAGGAGGCATGGATATTAGGCAGGAGGGGGGATGCTTGTTCGCGAGACTTTGCTTAAACGCCCATGTTTATTTTTGTGATGATTTTGGGGACGAGGACATTATGGCCTCATAGTCTCTTCCCCCATAGAAAATGTTCAGAATTATGACGGCCTGTTTTCCTTCATCTACAATGAAAGCTGCAACCGCTTTTTTATCGATGGGTGTTAGGGGCTTGGAAAATACTAAATTACCGTTTATAATGTTTTCATATTTTAAAAGAGGAGGATTTGAGTATGAAGACATCGACTTTGGTTCGGAATGGAGTATCGCCAGAACTGGTGGGCTTGATTTCACGTTTGGTTGA
>JAHIVT010000068.1 GCA_018816555.1 Pseudomonadota bacterium | reverse complement strand
CACGATTCTTTCCACCGTCCTGCCCCAGCCCGCCTCAAAGCCGAATTTCCTCAACTTCCCTGCCACCTCCGGCCACTCCACATTCCCGGCATAGTTTCCCAGCAGTTCCATACCCCGGCGCAGGGACTTCTGCAGGGTATCAACACTGGTAATCGTTTTGTTGCTGATCATGAAGGGTATGCCGCGATAGCTGTGCACGCGCAGAAAGGAGAGAAGCAATTCGTCCCCTTTGGCCAGATCATTGGAGAGCCTGGCGCTCAACCGGCGATTGAGATATTCGACCCCGCGGCCGATGGAACGAGTCTGGGTCATCTTGGGGAAATGACGCTCAAAGGGACCGAGATCAATTTCCAGGTCCCAGTCACCGTTCTTTATGCCGACGATGCCTTCTTTCATCTTCAGAAATTCGGTGATGGAGATTTCCTCAACATCAAGCGATTCAAGATGAAAACGAAAATAATGCCAATGGGCAACCCGGGGCCTGACTTCCATGCAGAACCAGGGATATACCAGGGCCGCCTCCTGGCACTTGGAAATGGCCTGGGCCAGCGGTGATTCGAGAAACCCCCCACCCTCGCATTCCTGGCAGTAAATTTTGTATTCATCCCACAGGTCTGAACGGAGAAAGAGATTTTTCCCGCTGTTTCTATATCGCGCAAAAAGTGCTGCAACCTTGTCTCGATTTCGGCTGACAAATTCAGCCAGATCTTGTGCAGGCATCTGTTCTCCTTTATGCTCACTTGTTTACGCGGCTCTTGAACGACTCGGTTAAGGGGCTGGCCGACTCACGGCAACAAACGTGCTATGGGCAACCAGCTATAAAACTGGTTCAGGAGAACGCGCGTGCTCGCCAGTCCCTCTTGAACCGCTTGGTTAGAAATTATTGTTTCGCCCCATGTTCAATCAATGCCTTGGATATTTCAGAAAATTTGTATTGTTCAGTGAACATTAGCGCCGTCCGGCCCTTAAAGTTTTTGATGTTTGGGTCTGCACCTGCTTCGAGAAGAATTTTTGCAGTTGAAGTGTGACCTTCTGCAGAAGCAATCATCAATGGGGTCCAACCATTGTGACGTGATGAGTAATTAATGTTTGCTCCCTTTTGAATAAGTGCTTTCACGATTTCATCATGGCCTTGTTGGGCTGCCTCATAAAGAGGTGGCTCCCCTTCAGCCCAAGTTTCATTCACGCTTGCCCCAGCGTCAAGTAGTGCTTTAGCGATCTCGGTATTGCCTTTTATTGATGCAGTGGTCAAGGCTGTTTGGCCCTTTTTGTTTTTCGCATTGATGTCTGCGCATTTGCTTATGATTTTTTTAGCAATAGCAATGTCATTGCATTCGGTGGCTAGCATCAGAGGGGTGGAACCGTAACCATAATTTTGCACATTTACGTCTGCACCATGATCAATGAGAAATTCGGATACATTTGGGTGACAAAAATATGTAGATGCAGTGAGCGCCGTGTCTCCATATTTGCTTTTGCCATTAATATCTGCTCCAGCTTCAAAAAGAGATCTGGCAATGCCTAAATTGCCATGCCGTGAAGCGATTATAAGAGCGGTTTCATCCATTGAGCCCCCTCTTTGATCAACGGGTGTGCCCTGTTGTAATAGAAATAGAATTTGTGCGCTATTTCCAGATTCAGCAGCCCGTGGTAGTGGGTTGGAGGCGCATGAGCAGAGTAGAAGAATGGACATAAAAACTGCTGCGAGGACGAAATATCTTTGCATATGTTTTCTCCGTTAAATTTCTAACGAGGCGATAAGCGGACGCGCCGCTGAAGCTGATCCGGGACTGGGTTTTTCACCCGCGTCTGCTTGATTGCTTGTTAGGCGTGGATATGCCTTATTTGTCCGTAGGTCATGAGTGCTGCGAGCCTGGGGGGCACCTCCCGACCTTTAGGGCGGTGGTGCTCTCCAGGGGAGCACATTTCCCAATTATTCGTTTACGAATTTTCCCTTTCTAAATTTCTATCAAATCTGGTAGAAAAAACATCCTGCCGTTTTCTCTCCCCCCGAATTTCGAATGAGTACTGTAACACCATTCGAATAGGACCTGGGGGTCCTATTTTGTTTTTCCTCTGATCCCTGTAAAATAGGGCGTTTCGCGTCAAATATTCCATTACTCCACCCATGTCAGGCTTGTCATTTTTGTGGTACAATGTTCATGCCGATCGGGACCAGTTTTTGGCTTCGCGCACGAGCGTTCAATTTCCCCTCCTCATCGTGACCGAAAAACTCAGGCCGCAGGCCTGCCCCCAGCCGGGGAGCGTAGCGATACCGGACCGGGGGAACCCCGCTCTGCTATAGAGTTCAACTCTGTCTCGGTTTTGCATCTACCTTCACCCCCCGCCCCGAGCCCCAAAGGGAGGAGCTGGGGGGCGGAGGGGTGAACAGAGATTCCGGAAAGAGATCCCGAAAAGAAGGCCAGAAATGATCCTGGCGCATTTTCAACCTTTCCCCTGAGCTTCCCCCGCTTTTTTCTCCGCGCGAGCCGCTACGGCTTCTTATAGCCCCTTCCTGGGGCTCTTTATGGCTTTGCGCTGGCGTAAGGCTTACCGGAGCCGGGCTGTTTCGGCTTCCGCGTGAAGCCGGTTGTTAGCAAAATTTCTTATATCTTAAATAGGATATGCGCCTTATATGCCAATTTATTTTCTAGAAATTGAGGCCTCTGGGATAACCTGATAATTTTTTCCTTCAGGGTGAAGCGATAACTTCTCCTTAGCTTTTTGTAATGCTTCGGCTTCACTCTTTGCTCGAATAGTTAATTTTGCTTTTTTAATTTTAGATTTTTCAGTGTAAGAAAATTCAACTACAAATTCATAATCTTCATTTTTATTCATATTCATTTCTCTTTATTTCCTTTATTGCTAACGTCTGGGGTGAGAGGCGCGCCACCGAACTTGCAGTAAAAATCACGCAGAGGTTTTCGCGTCCTCTCCAACCCTTGGTTATATGCTTATTTTTATTTATATTTCAATATGTTATGCCACTCAGAGGTGGCTTTGTAAATTTATTATGTTGTCACGCTTTTATATATTGGAGCAATAATCAAAAAGGCTCCAAGAAGGACTTTGGTTAATACCAATAGCCAATACAACTCTCTGTTTTTGTCTTTTGTGATATGCCCTTCATCTGGGAAGATTGGCCAACTCGGAACGAAGACTTTCCCTAAGCTCAATTCAATTAGACTGTAGAATAAGATCAGCACGCCTATTGCTAAAACACGATAGTCCATTTTGTCCTATTTTTAATTGCCATATAACAAAGAGCGTTTTATCAATTGTCCCGCCCACGATAAAACCTCAAACCTTCTTCGAAGCTCGAATCTATCCCTTACCTCCGTGGCTGCCAGAAGCAAAGCGGGATGATTGATAAAATGTTGTTGGACTGAGCCGCGGGTTGGAGGTGAGCACCTAGCCTCTATGGAGTTAGGTTATAACACCCTGGAACTTCGATGTAAACACTGAATGGATCAGGGAGTCGTCCTGGGACTGGCCATGGAAAAGCCATCTGCTGGAGGTG
>JAHIVT010000067.1 GCA_018816555.1 Pseudomonadota bacterium | reverse complement strand
TCGAGATCGCCAGGAGTGATATCCCGGCCACGGATATGATATGTTTGTTCCATGAAAGTGCCCTCCAGTCTATGGAGCGCACCATAACATAACGGAATTCATGTCGCCCGTGAAAAATTCATACCCCGTGATCGGTTACAAAAATTTGCGTTCTGCGTTCGTTGAAAGGCCAGAGTTTCTTCTGGCTTTGAGCCTAAGCACGCCGAACCGAGATCGGTCAGAACAACAATCAGTGGTTGTCGACTTTGGTGACGAAGATGTCTCCGTGACGATAAAACGCCCCCTCCCCGATGTTGCGCTGAGAATAGTGGCGACAAAGCAGACAATTGCCGCCGCTGTTCTTATGCATCACATAATTGGTCAACGGGGCCCTGACTATGCTGTTTCAATTGTCGAAAGAGCGGGAAACATTGGCAAGGTGATGGCTCGCCGAGATTCGAAATTGTCTAGGGAAATGCTCTTATTTAGTGAACCGTGTTACCCTCCGGAAACCACAAGGTATTTTCGGGAGTTTCTCGAAATATCGGAAGAAGACATTCATTTTGCTGGATTGAAGACTGCGGAAGCTTTTGATTTTCTGGAGGCGGAAGGGCTCGCGATTGATCCAGCCTGTACCCCAGAGATGATGGTCCTTGTTGGTTTGATTCCGATGTCTTTTTCGGTTCGGACCCCAAAGGGGGAGCGAATCTATCGCGAAATCAAGGTTAATGCTCCGTTGTGGTCATTGGATTTACAGCGGGGCACAAAAAATGGTCGCCCATTCACGGATGTGGAGTTCAAGTTTCGCGGTATCGAAATTGTCAGGCGGGCAATCACGACCATGGCCATCCAATACCTTGAGGCAGAAGAAGAGCAACGTAGAAAGAAGGGACAGCCTTTGCTTAAAAGAAAGGCGCCGCCAGATCTGGACGAAGAATGATACAGGGGACTTTCACCCCCATAAAATCACGCCCATGAGGGGCATAACACGAGGCAATCCAGCGGACGTCTTACAGCCGCCGCTGATTTCTGGGTTCAGCCCCTAAGATTGCCAAATCGAAGATTATCATAATAGAACAAGTCCAAGGTTAGTCTTACTACTGTATATACGTGGTGCCGCCAAAGAATAATTAATTGATTTTATAAATATTTTCTTCTTCATGTAACAAAAAAAGTGGGCCAAAAGGGTTTTGAAGGCGACTTGGAATCATAAACCTAAACCGGCAAAAGACTTGATTGCCTCTGCCGCGGCCTGCTGTTCCGCTTCCTTTTTGCTTCTGGCCGTACCCCTGGCCAGGATTCTGTCCTGAAAGCGTACGGAGACATGAAATATTTTGGCATGATCCGGACCTTCCGCTTTTTCCAGCATATAGACCGGTCCTTCATTATGATTTTCCTGAATCATCTCCTGTAGCCTGCTCTTGGAATCCGCCAGGTACATGGCCTCTTTTTTTTCATCGATATAGGGCACGACCAGGGAGTCAACAACCTGGCGGGCCGCCTCATAACCCCCGTCAAGAAATACAGCACCCATCACCGCCTCAAAAGCGCAGGAGAGAATGGACGATTTTTCTCTGCCCTTTGAGGCATCCTCGCCCTTGCCGAGCAGCAGATGCTCCCCCAGGCCGATATCCTTTGCCATGACAGCCAGATGACTTTCCTGCACCAGGGCGGCCCGCAGTCTGGTCAACTCCCCCTCGCGCAGGACGGGAAATCTTGTTATCAGGGCATAGCCCACCGTCAGGTCGAGAACAGCATCACCAAGAAACTCAAGGGTTTCATTGTCGCTCTGCATGTCCTGGCCCTGCTCAAAGGCGTATGACGTGTGGATAAAGGCCTTCTGCAACAGGGTTAAATCCTTAAAAAGGTAACCCAGCTTGTTTTCAAACAAAGAGAGCTGATCTCTATTTCTTATAAGCAATGATTCTAATGTCGTCATATGATAAAAAAAGCTGATTCATGTTAAAATGGCTTCTGTTGACACGGACAATGGCATCGCCTGAGTGCATGATCTGCTGCCGCACCGAGACTTTTCACGTAGCCATCATATTTTCCTTGTCAAAAAATCGTTCTCTGTTTATTATCTCCGGCTCAACAACCTGCTTGCAAGGCGGCGTAGCCAAGTGGCTAAGGCAGTGGTCTGCAAAACCATTATTCAGCGGTTCAAATCCGCTCGCCGCCTCCATTTTTTTTAAGGATAACCTCACGGTTATCCTTTTTTTATTATGCTGCTCAAAGAGCATGCGACTCAACACATAAAAAAAAATCCGGCCTCAAAGAGCCGGATTCTGCAAACCCATCCAAGTTTTTTTTCAGAACCCCATCTCCTCCAACATCTTATTGACGGTCAACTGATCAAGCATGCCGCCTTCCTCACTGGTACCGGAAAGTTTGTTAATATAACTGTCAACGTCATCCTGGGCAAGTTTTTTACTCTCTTCCAGCGTGATATCCTTGTTCATTTCCTTATGTTTCAACTGGGAACCGAACGAAACCACCAAGGCAATCAGCTGAATCTGGAAATCACTGAGAAGCTTGATAATCTTCATGATCTGCTGTCCGGAAAGATCCTGAAAACTGAGGGCCTCGGTAATCTTTGAGACATCGCTGCTGATGTTGGCGGCAATGCCGAAGGCATCTTCAATGCGTTTGAAAATCTCCCGCTGATCCTCCAGGGTCATGGTGCTACAACCGGGCGGCAGGCGCATGCCATGGGTTTTCTCCGGCAATGTGGCAAGTACCTCGATTGCCTGGGCCAGCACTTCCTTCACCTCGTCTATACGGGGATCGGGCGGGGCGGCAACTGCCGCGGCCGATTCGGCGGACGGGGCGCTTTCCACCTCGATCTCTTCAATCGGCGGGACCTCCAGGGGAATGGTCTGGTCTAGGAAAATCGAACTCTGGCCGGCGTCCATCTTTTTCAACAGATTCGCGATCCCCTTATCCTTGCAGGCCTTGAAAAGTGAGGCAAAAACGTCCGACATGGGGACCGTATAAAAATTATCGCTGTCAGCCTCATATTTGGCCGCCTTGGTGGAAATGGTATCATGGAAAGTATCCAGCTCGAATAAGTCGGCGGCCTTTCCCCGGGCTTTGGTAATATGCTCTTTTACCGCTTCATTGGTGCAGAGCTCATAAAGTGTTTGGAAAACCACGTCCAAATTAAAAAGATAGCGTGTTTTCTTCTCCTTTTTCACCTCCGGAGGCGCAGCAACCGCTCCGCCTTCCTCCTGCATGGCGGTAAGCAGATCAATGGCCTGGTTGATCCGCTGCTGCAGAGCCTCTGTTTCCTGGGTAATCGGGCATCCTGTCTCAGCATCATCAATCGCGGCGACAGGTTCGGTTATGGAGAAGGCGGGATGATTTTTCAGGGAAGAAAGCAGATTCTTGACATTATCGGTCCCCCCCTGAACATCCTCCACCTTGTCCATGATCTTCATGGCCGCCCGCTCGGTCATCTCGACAATATCTTTCAGCTGGTTCTTGGCATCTTCAATCTTATCGCCGGCCTCATCGAGCTCCACCCGTTTCTGCAGGCGATCCTCAGCCGGGATATCCATGATGGTGACACTGAGACTTTTAGCAAGCTGGCCGATATCCCGGTAGATTTCACTGGAAACATCTCGGTAGAAGTCATCCGAACCAGGGGCGGAAAGGCCTGCGGAAACTGCCGCCATAGCGCTTTCCTCAAAGGCGGGAACCGCTTCCTTCTCCTTTTCCACAATCTTTTCCACCACCCTGGTGACAGAGCTCTCCTGGCTGCCGAGTACGGTGATGTTATAATTTGCCTCGGGGGTTGGAATTCTGAAAAAACTGGCGCCTATTTCAAGGTAAATCTCCGGTTTATTGCTCATAGCCATATCCCTGTTGTTCAATATCCTTATTGGTCTCTATGCATCCGTGCCGTAAACCTGATCCCTATCTCAAACTGATCCTCCTGGGCTGTTTCCGCTGACCACATCACGGCGCCGATGACCAGCATACTGGTGCAGGCACCGCTGTACTGGATGGTAACATTGCCGGAATCATCGATCTGCCATCCATCGAAATCGAGTTTCATCAACAACTGTTCATTCTTCCGCCACCGCCTTGAGGAGAGAAAACGAAGACCGCCACCGCCGATATCAAGGATCAGCCCCATTTCATCAAGGGTGGCATCGGTCAGATCATCAATGACCGTATAACGGAAAGCAAACTCCTTTTCCAGCCTGTCATATCTGCGCCGTTCCGTGATTATCCCTTCCTCTTTCACTGTGTTCCTCCACTGTTTCAGTTACCATGAGGCAAGCAATCAGAATAATGTTACGAAAATTTCATTTAAAAAATCAAGCAATTACCTGTGAATTGCTGGCGAAAATTATCGCACGGCCAGCTTTTCGCGGCGCCAAGGCAAGGTCCTCTGACGCCTAACTCTTTGTTTTGACAACATTATTTAATACGCAGAAAAACAGGAAAGGTTGGGAGAAGGCATCACAAAATATTACTTTTCTCTTCTCTGTCGCTTGACCTGTCGCTTGAGATATGGAAGCGTTCCTGAATTCTCTTTAGAGAAACCAGCTGCACATTGCGGGAGGACGGGGTAACAAAGGAATGCAGTTTCCGTTCAAGACTGCGGGGGTCCATTTCGCTTTCAATGGCAATAACGCCTTCCATGATGATTTTCTGCAGCAGCAATTCCTGGTCGGTTCTCTCCCGGATATTGCCGGCAAAGGGCACACAGAAGAAATTGGCCAGAACCACTCCGTAGAGAGTGGAGGTCAGCGCGATAGGCACGGTGGCGAGAATAACCTTGCTGTCTCCCACGCCGGACAGCATGCCGATCAACCCCACCACGCTGCCCACCAGTCCGAAGGCGGGGAACAGCTCGCCCATGGTGCGGATCACCCGCTCGCAGTCCTCCCGCCGCAGTTTGAAAAAATACATCTCGGTATTGAGGATATCACGGATAACCTTGCCCCGATAGCCGTCAACCAGCAGCCCCAGCGCCCGGCGCAGAAAGAGAAGGCTGGTTTCCTCCTCATCCTCCTGCAGGGAGAGAATTCCCTTGAATTTTGATTTCACGGACAGATCCACCAGGATTTCGACAATATCCTCCGGAGTCTTGGTTTTCGTCCGGTATGAGGAAAGAAGTACCTTATAGACAATCTTCAACCGTTCCAGGCGGTAGGTGATCAGAATGGCGCCCAAGGTGCCGCCGAACACCACCAGCGCCCCTGACAGATTAAAATACAGAGCCATATTGCCGTGGAAAAGAAATCCTGCCAGAAAGAGGATTGAGCAACAGATGAGACCGATAATGTTCTGGTTTTTCATGGCTTTCCTTCAGCTGTCACGGCAGAGGGTTGTTCTTTGGTCAGGATGATCTCCACTCTGCGGTTTGCCGCCCTGTGCTCCGGCGTATCGTTGGCTGCCACCGGCTGGGTGGAGGCGTGCCCGGTTACATAAAACCTGTTCTCGTCAAGATGGGTCTCCTGCATCAGGAAGCGGGCCACCCTGCTTGCCCGGACCAGGGACAACTCCCAGTTGGAGGGAAACTCAGTGGTCTGGATCGGCAGATCATCCGTATGTCCCACCACGTTGATCATATATGGCGTCTGGACAACCAGGGGAATGATCTTCTTCATGGCCTGCATGGCGCTGTCCATTATCACGGCACTGCCGCTGCCAAAGAGCAGATCGCCTGTGAGGATGATCCTTACCGTTTTATCCGGCGCGAGATCCACCCTGGCAATGTCGCGCATGCTGTCCGAATCGACAACCTGGCGGCCCTGATCATAGATCCTTGCCAGACGGTTGTCAGCAGACTCGCTGAAGGGTTCAACAGGCCCCCTGTCGGTCATCCTCGCCTCGCTGGCGATATCAGGAGAGGGAATTTTTTCAAAAAGCACCTCCCGGTTGGCTAACTGGTAGATATAGAGAACGGCAAAGAGGATGAACATGGTCATCATCAGATCAGACCAGACCACCGACCAATGTGGGGAACGGGGCATACGCATTCGTGCAAATGAGGTTTCATCATAAACCCTCATGCCGCTCTCCCATTGCATTTCTTGCTGGAAGGCGGCGATCCTCCGTCCCCCGGCCTTCTTGTGCCGCACAACCCTGAGCGGTTGAACGCTTCCCTGGGCCTGGCTCTGATCAGGGCCTTCAGGAGCTGTCTCTTCCCGACGGCTGGTGTTATTTTCTGGCGGCGTATCTGGCTGCCCCGGCTGCTCCGGCTGCTCTGTCATCTGTCTCCTTCAGATTTCGGCAAAAATATAAAAAAAGGGTCAATCATACCTATCGGAAATCATTTATTTTTTCTCAAATAAAATCTTGCCTGCCGCAAAAAAAATTGATTCAGGGAGTACTTGATGAACTGTTGATAAGTCGGAAAAGACATTGGCTGGCGACGCCCCTACTTGATAAACGGCAGCATGGCCTTGAACTCCGCGGTGCCGGCCCGGTGCAGCAGTTCATAAATGATCATTTCCGTATTGCCCACCGCCCCGCCGATTTGACGGATTCTCTTAAGCCCGGTCTGGTAATTTTTTTCCGCCCTGGAATTGACGGCGTCCGCCGGAACCCACATGGTATACCCCTCACGCAGTCCACCCAGCACGGTCTGATAGATGCAGATATGGGTTTCCACCCCGCAGACAATCCAGCTGTCAACCTCGGGGTAAGAGCCAATTTTTGCCAGCGCCTCCTTATTATCAAAACAGCCGAACTCAAGTTTGTCCAGCGGCAGGATATCACCCATTTCCGCAGTGATTTCCCGCAGCAGCTCGCCGATTCTGGCAGCATACTGGGTGGTGGCGACAATGGGGAGTTTGAGAATCTGCGCCGCCTTGAGCAGCAACACAGTGTTTTTCACCACCTCATCTTTTTCAGGTATCACCCGCATCATTCTCTCCTGAATATCTACGACGAGCAGACCGGTACGCGCCGGAACAAGTCTTTTCGTTATTGCCATTTTCTATTCTCCTGTATAAAACTGATAAAAATGATTAATATGGGTCTCTGAGTAAACAAACTACTCGCTAACCCCACACAGATCAAAGAAATTTTATCTTTTGCCGACATGGAAAAAACACTGCGCATCAAATCAATCCTCACGGAAAAACCAATCAACCAGGACATCTGCGTCCAGGGCTGGCTGAAATCAAAACGGGACTCCAAGGGCCTGTCGTTTCTTGACGTGACCGACGGCTCGAGCCTAACCGGCCTGCAGGTTATTGCCGATGAATCCCTGGCCAATTATCATACGGAAATTGCCCGGCTCTCCACGGGCTGCTCCATTGTTGCCCGCGGCCAGCTGGTCGCCTCACCGGCCAAGGGCCAGGAGGTGGAACTGCATGCCCGGGAAATCACGGTCTACGGCTGGGCTCCGCCGGAAACCTACCCCCTGCAGAAAAAACGCCATTCCTTTGAATTTCTCCGTTCCGTGGCCCATCTGCGGGGCCGCACCAACAGCCTGGGGGCAGTGGCCAGAATCCGCAGCAGGCTTTCCTGGGCTATCCATCAATTTTTCCAGCAGCGCGGCTTTTTCCAGGTGCACACCCCGGTGATCACCACCAGCGACTGTGAAGGGGCAGGGGAAATGTTCACCGTCACCTCCTTTGACCTGCAGAAACTGCCTCGTACCGCTGGGGCGGTGGACTTCAGCCAGGATTTTTTCGGCCGTCCGGCCAGCCTGACGGTCAGCGGCCAGCTGGAGGCGGAGGCCTATGCCCTGGCCCTGGGCAACGTCTACACCTTCGGCCCCACCTTCCGGGCGGAAAATTCCAACACCAGCCGCCACCTGGCCGAATTCTGGATGCTTGAACCGGAAATGGCCTTCTGCGATCTTGAGGGTGACATGGACCTGGCCGAGGAGCTGCTGAAATTTCTTATCAGTGACTGCCTGGAAAACTGCGCCGAGGACATGGACCTTTTCGCCCGTTTTATCGACAAAAGCCTCATGTCCAGACTGGACAATGTCCTCAAGCATGAATTTGTCCGCATTTCTTACAGCGACGCGGTGAAAGAGCTGGAAAAATCAGGCCGGAGCTTTGCTTTCCCGGTTAGCTGGGGTATTGACCTGCAATCCGAGCACGAGCGATATCTGGCCGAAACACTCTTTCAGCGGCCGGTGATTGTCACCGATTACCCGAAAACCATCAAACCCTTTTACATGCGGGTCAACGACGACGGCAAGACAGTTGCGGCCATGGATATCCTCTTTCCCGGCATTGGCGAAATCATCGGCGGCAGCCAGCGCGAGGAGCGCCTTGAGCAGCTTACGGCCAGAATGGAGGAGACTGGTATCGCCCTGGAGAATTACCAGTGGTATCTTGACCTGCGCCGTTTTGGCACCGTGCCCCATGCCGGTTTCGGCCTCGGGTTCGAGCGGATCATCCAGTTTGTCACCGGCATGGGCAATATCCGCGACGTGATCGCCTTTCCCCGCACCCCGGGATCAACCGCGGTGTAATGATTTTTTCACATATTTTTCATGAGATGACAATGGCTCCTGTGACACGTTTCTTCTTCTCTCTCATTCTGCTGCTCCTGTCTACTGCCGTCCCGGGGACTGGCACGGCCGCAGACGACAGCCCAGCCGCCGGCGCGATCATCGTCGAAGACGCCAATCTGCGCATCAGTCCGACCGACACGTCCAAGATCATCACCCCGCTACGCAAAGAAACTAAAGTGCTGGCCAAGGACCGCCAAAAGGAATGGGTCAAGGTGGAGGTGCCGGATCTAGCCAAGACCGGCTGGGTGCACAAATCTCTGATCAAGGAAAATCAGGGCCTGCAAGTGGCGCAGACCAATGAAAAAAAGATCATCGAGCCAGGGCCGCAGAAAATTCCCAAGAAAAATATCCCAAAAGAGAAACAAGCCGACCGACCCATGCAGGTCATTGGCGTGATTGATATCCAGCAGGTGGTCAATCAATCACTGCGCGGCCGTGAGTCAAGGGAAAGATTTGAGGAGATGCGCCGGGCAGGTCAGACCGAGCAGATTAACCGGGTTGAGAAAGAAATGATCAGCCACTTAATAGCCGAAATCCAGACCATTGTGGAAAAATATGCGGTGGAAAAGGGATTCACCCATGTCCTCAACATGAATTCCGGCAGCATTTTCTACAATGACTCAAGCTTTGATATTACCGATGACATCATCAGGGAATATGACAGGCAGGCTTCACTGCAGCAGCCGGCGCCATGACCTCCACCCTCATCCTGGCTCCCCTGCGGGGCATCACCGAGGCGTCCTTCCGGGATATCTTCGTCCGCTTCTTCCCTGGTTTTGACCGGGCCGTGGCCCCCTTTATCTCCACCTTCCAGGGCAGCAGGATAAAGCCTGCCAAATTCAAAGAACTGCTGCCGGAAAACAACAGGCGGCTCCCCGTGGTGCCGCAGATCCTTTCCAAAAATGCCGATCACTTCATTGCAACAGCCCGGATGCTGGCTGAGCTGGGCTACACAGAGGTCAACTGGAACCTTGGCTGTCCTTACCCCATGGTGGCCAATAAAATGCGAGGCTCAGGCCTGCTGCCTTTTCCCGACAAGATCGAGGCCTTTCTCGACAAAGTCCACCAGGAACAGCCCCTGGCCATCTCCGTTAAAACCCGCCTGGGACGTCGGGATGCCGAGGAGATCTTTGCCCTGCTGCCGGTTTTCAACAGGTTTCCCTTGAGTGAGGTGATTATCCATCCGCGCACCGGCATCCAGATGTATGAAGGCACGGTTGATCTGGACACCTTTGCCCGCTGCGTGGAACTCTGCCGCCATCCTTTGGTGTATAACGGCGATATCACCAGCTATGCTGCCTATCAGAGGCTGACGGAACGCTTTCCCTTGGTGAAGAACTGGATGATCGGCAGGGGCGCATTGGCTGATCCCTTTCTGGCCGCTCGCATCAAGCACATGGCTCTGCCGGCAGAACCGCTGCAGACTCTGGCCGCGTTCCATGGGGAACTCCTGGCGTGCTACCAGAAAATGCTCTCCGGTCCCTCTCCTGTTCTGGGCCGCATGAAAGGGCTCTGGTTTTATCTGGCCGCCTCTTTTGCCGATGGGTCAAAAATCCTGAAAAAAATCCAGAAAATGAAAAAACTCGAACCCTATCAGGAATTCACCGGGGAAATCTTTGCGCACGGCACCTGGCAACCGGATCAACAAGGAGAAACCCCATGAAAATTTCCCCTCGCCGCCTTCTATCCGCCATCAACCTGTGGCTGCTGCTCATCCTGCTTTTCACCACCCCGGTCCAGGCCAAAAACACCCTCTGGCAGGTGCGCTCAGGCGAGCATACACTCTATCTGCTGGGCTCCCTCCATGTGCTGAAAAAGGGAGACTATCCCCTGCCGCCTCTGATGGAAGAGATATACGTTGCCAGCGACGCCGTTGTTTTCGAAACGGATATGGATGAAATGGATACCCCGGCCATACAGAAGAAAATTATAACCTACGGCAGAGTGCCGACCGGCCAGACCCTGCAGCAGCAGCTCAGCCCCCGCACCTGGCAACTGCTGCAGCAAAAGATGGCTATGCTGAAAATCCCGGTGGAAAAGGTCCAGCAGATGAAACCCTGGCTCTGCGCCCTGACGCTTACGGTGACGGATCTTGAGAGACTTGGTTTTCTGGCCCAGTACGGCCTTGATGAACATTTTTATGCCATGGCCAAAAAAGACAAAAAGAAGATAATCCCCCTGGAGTCGGTGAATTTTCAGCTCAGTCTTTTTTACAGCCAGTCCCGCCAGGAGCAGGAGGAATTTCTCCTGCAGACCTTAAACGACCTGCAGATGACCGACGCGTTGTCCGGGGAAATGGAAACCGCCTGGAAAAGCGGCGACGGGGAGAAGCTGTACAGCCTTATCGCCAAGAGCTTTGCCGATTACCCGAAACAGTTTAAGCGTCTGGTGTTGCAACGCAATAAAAACTGGCTGCCGGTGCTGGAAAAGATCTTAAAACGCGAACCGGTAACCCTTGTAGTAGTGGGAGCAGGCCATCTGGTGGGCCCGGACAGTGTGGTGGATCTCCTGCGCCGCCGAGGCTATCTCGTGGTGCAGCGCTGAGCAGCGTATCACAGGGCCGAGAAAATCATCATCCCCCCCATTACCACCAGCAGATTAAGAATAATCTTCAGATAGGTTTCCCTTTTCACCTTGCCGTAACAGAACGATCCAGCCACGACCCCAAGTAGAACAAAGGCGGCAGACACGGAGAAATAGTGCAATACTGCCCGTGTGGTCAGGCCGGTCAAGGCGTGGGCGCCGGCCATGAAGATGCCGGTGGTAAAGAAAAATACCGAAAGCGTGGCCTTGATGTCATCCTTGTCCCAACCGGTCAGGGTGGTGTAAATGATGGTGGGCGGCCCACCGGCACTGAAGGCGCTGCCGATCACCCCGGTGAAAAACCCGGCGATATAGGGCCAGAAAGGCGCTATTGTTCTTGCCCTTGGCTTAAAAAACATGTTGTACAGGGCATAACTGATCAGCATCACCCCCAGCAGCATCTTGATCAGATCGCTATCCGCCTCCTTCAAAAAACGTGCTCCCGCATAGATGCCAGGCAGACAACCTATGAGCAGGGGGCTTATCTTCCGCCAATCCACATGCCTGCGCAGCTGCAGTGAGAGAAAGGCGGTGATGATAAGCCCGTTCAGCATGCAGAGCGGCACAGCGGTTTTGGCATCCAGGAAGAGAAGCAGCAGAGGCATGGCAACCAGGGCCGAGCCGAAGCCGGAAATCCCCTGGGTAAAACCGGCGGCCAGGAAGATGAGGGCGATGGGATATGTATTTGGCATGAAAATTGTTACCCGGTTAGAACGAAACATGCAAAAATTAGTAAAAGCTGAGTGGCATTGTATAGGAATCTGATATTCTAAATTCCTTGAAAAACCTCCCGCCCCATAAAAACAGTAATCATTTCCAGGAAACCGGTCCTAAAATCCGGAAATTCGCCATCCTATTTACCCCGTAGACATAAGTCTATCCAAAAAAATACTGTAAAAACAACATAATAGCGTAGGTGCGACAATTTGGCACACTTAGTACTAATTAACAAGTATACCTATATGGACCACGTAAGGCGTTCGTGCAATCCAAACTAAAAAATTTAATGAAAATCAAAAAAATGAATAAGATTATCGCGTTCAGTGCTGTTCTGCTTTTCAGTGCTGCTTCCCATGCACATGCCCTTCCTTTGCTGCAACTTGATGCTGACCCGGGCGTTTACATCGGTGGGACGGAGGAGTCAACGGTAACGACAAGCGATCAATTTACTCTCTATGCCTTGCTTGATCCAACTAAGATTGATAAAAAATACAATTTTAGTGATTACCATTTTTTTATCTCTGCGGCCTTGACCCCGTCAGCGGAAGTTGATCAGGGCGGCAATTATGGGTCTTTTACTTTCAACGGGGCAACAGCCAATGTCACCTCTGATATGATATGGGGCACACCGCCTGTTGCCATTACTCCCGACAATAAGGACCTGCCGAGTCATGATCTTTATGGCTATACCCTTGACGCCGCAGGAAATCCGGTCATAAAGAGCATGAAATTCGCCCCCTTTTCCCATGATGTCAGCACCGGCGACACTTCACAACCAGTACCCGAACCAGCCACCATGCTGCTGTTCGGCACCGGCCTGACAGGACTGGCTGGATTTGCCAGAAAGAAATACAAAGCCTAACAGCAAGACTTACATCTCTGCAACAGACATAAAAAAAAGGGGGCCTTTACAACCCCTTTTTTTTATGTCCTTTCTCCAGCCGGCAAGAAATCAAAAATCCGTAAAATCCTCATCATCCAGCGGGATGATCTGCTCCGGTTTCATCTCTTGTGCCTGCTCGGCCTTACTCTCTTTTTTTGCTTTCTTACTGGCAGGTGCGGCAAGGACTGGTCTGCTCTGCACCGGCGCAGGTTCTTTTTTCATATGCTGATCCCTGTCTTTGGCAATTCGATGGCTCCCCTTGCCCTCTGCCGCATGTCCCACCAGAGCGGTCAAATCACCAACCATCATTTTCAGCTGTTCAGCCTGGGCATTCATCTCTTCCGATGTCGAGGCGGTTTCCTCGGCATTGGCGGTTACCCGCTGCACCACGCTATCCATTTCCGAAATCGCCGTGTTCAACTGGCCGATACCCTGGGCCTGCTCCCTGGAAGCGCCGGCAATCTCTTCAATCAAATCACCCACCTTTTTGGAGATATCAACGTTCTCGGCAAAAGCCTCCTGGGTCAACAGGGTAAGCTTATTGCCATTCTGCACGGCCTTGATGGTATCTTCAATCAAGCGGGACGTATTTTTTGCCGCCTCGGCCGCTCGCATAGCCAGGTTGCGGACCTCATCAGCCACCACGGCAAAGCCTGCGCCGGCTTCCCCTGCCCTGGCCGCCTCAACCGCGGCATTGAGCGCCAGCAGATTGGTCTGAAAGGCTATCTCATCAATGGTCTTGACAATCTTGCCCGTCTCCTCGCTTGACTTATTGATCTCAGCGATGGCGGCAGCCATTTCATCCATGTGCCTGTTCACCTTGCCCACGATCTCCGAGGCTGACACCATCATATTCTTTGCCTGGTCGGCATTATCGGCATTGGCTCTGGTCATGGAAGAAAGCTCTTCAATGGATGCGGATGTCTCTTCAATGGACGCGGCCTGCTCGGAAGCCCCCTCGGCCAATGACTGGCTTCCGGCGGCTAACTGCGCCGACCCGGCACTGACCTGGTCGGCTGCCGAGGAGAGCCCTTCGACCATCTGCTTGAGCGGTCGGGTTACGCCGCGGCTCAAGGCCCACACCAGCAGGATGGCAGCAAAAAGGGCGGCACCGCTTGTTGCCAGCAAAAGAATCACCGTAGAGTGATAGGTCATCCCTGATTTTTCATGGGCATTTTCAGCCATTTTCAGGTTAATGCCGGTAAGCTGATCAATATAATCCCGCATCTCCTCAAACTTCTTCTTGGCCACTCCCAACGAGAGATCAAGTGCTTCCCGTCGCCCTTCCCTGGTATCGGCAAGTCGGCCGTCAACTACCTTGCGTGATACAACCTTCCACTCATCCCGCGCCTTTTCAAATTTTGGAATCAGCGCCTTTTCCTCAGGGGATGCGGCAATGGCTTTATACTTTTCCCACCGCTCATCAGCCTGTTTGAGGTTTGTCTCATACTCATCCACCAGAACCTTGAATTCTGCGGACTGGGTATTGGCAAAGATCATGGAGCGTTCCGCCACCAGCAGCTGCTGCAGATCCCGGTCCGCCTCGATCAGATAATCCATGCTGGGCAGATTGACGGCAAAAATCCCATTGAGATGGCTGTAGATGACATTAATGCTCCGGTAACCGACCATGCCGATCACTGCCATGAAGATAATCAGGACAGAAAAGCTGAGAATAAGCTTTGCCCCTACTTTAAGATTTTTGAACCATTTCATGCCTGCAACCTCCTGAAAACGGATGGCTTCGGAACAACTCCCGGCACCGAATTTCCGTGATGATAAATCAGGTGTTTATCAATCACTGTACAGCTGTCGAGTGGGTTGTTACGAGACAGTCAAAATTGTGCGTTGATGATTGCCACCCCCCTCCCGGCGCAATAAAGCGGCAACCACGAAGCTGTTTCAGATTTTATCCACATCGATGCCAAAGGTGATGGCGCCGATGGCCTTGCCGCCATCCATCACCGGTACGGTTACCTGCACCTGGTATGTCTGGGCGCTGTCGTCAAACTTGACTTCATCAACAAAGACGGCGCCGGCGCCGTTGGCAAAGGATTTCTGGAATTTGTCCTCATCACCCTGCCAGTAGTCCGAAGTCTTATCGGTCATGGCCACATTGGCACCCTGGTTGTCCATGACAAAAATTTCCGCATAATACGGGGCGCTCGCCTGAATTTCGCGGATACGTTTGCCGCAGTCAGAATCCATGATGGCCTTCATGTAGTCGGCAAGGCCTGCGTGTGCCTGCCATTGCTTGTCTTTTTCCTGGATCTGAGCCAGGGTTTTCCCTTTGGCGTTTTCATCCTTGACCGCTTGCACGATAACCGGGTCCGTGCCCAAGGGCGCAAGGGTTGAATTGGCCAGATCAACAACCTGTTGCGGGGCCTTTTCTCCGGCGTTGGCGGAAATTAAACATCCTAGAAAAAACAGGCCGGAAATCACCAAAACCAGAGTCCTTCTCATCTTTTTCCCTCCAATATCATTATTAAAAGCTGTTAGTGCCAATCGTTACCAAAGGCGATCAATGCTATTAAAAATGTTAGGCCAAGGGGTACAGAAAAGTCAATTTTTTTGGCAAGCTTTATTGAGTATTGAGTGGAGAGTTATTGAAAAAAAGGAAATATCTTCAGGAAAGCGATAAATGCCGAAAGCGTAAACACTGTCAGGGAAGGTGGAAATAATTAACAGGCAAGGCGGAGTTTACCAGGGTCAAAAAAATCTACTCATCTTTTTTGTGATGAACAATCTTGAGGAAGACAGGCCAAATGAGCAGGGGAATCAGCACGGCGGCCAGGATGCCATAGCCGGGCAAAGAGCGGGAGGAATAGCCGATCCAGGAAAAAAACAGGGAGGTGAAAAAGGTGCCCAGCAGCAGCGAGACAATGAACCTGGCCGGATGCATGCGGGCGATGCCGGCCAGGATCGTCAATACCTCCGGCAGAACCGGCATGATACGGCTGATGATGATGGCCATAGCGCCCCATTTGTCAAACAGACGCTGAAAACGATCAAGTTCTTCCTCTGAGGCAAGATAACGGCTGCCCTTTCTGCCCAGGATGCGCGCCACCCCATAACCGATAAAACCGCCGCCGGCCGAACCGATTACACTGAACAAGGTACCGGCAATGACGCCGTAGACATTGCCCAATGCCGCCATGATGCCCGTTGCCGGAACAGGCAAAATGAGATCACCCATCAGCAGACCGATACCGATGGCCCACCCGTAAGGCTTGATCCGACTGAACCACTCGACGCAGCGCTGCTGACTGAACAGCATCTCGAAATCCTGGCCAAAGAGCTGAAACTCAAGGAGAAAAAGAGCAGCCAGCACCAACATGAAAAAGAGCATTTTAAGGATAAGCTTGAGCATGGTTTTTTTCTTCACCCTGCTGATCGGTTACAAAGCCGGGAGTGTCCATGGAAATCGGCTAAAGATTCATGGAAAATTCCTGCAGAAGAGCCGTCAGCTCACCGTGGATCAAGCCGTTTGACGAGGCAAGCTCCGGCACAAAGGGTGAATAAGTTCCGCCTATGAAATCAGTGACCATGCCGCCGGCCTCTTCCACCAACAGTAGCCCGGCTGCCGTGTCCCAGGGTTTGAGTTTAATCTCCCAAAAGCCATCCAGCCTACCACAGGCCACATAAGCGAGATCCAGGGCCGCGGCCCCGGCCCTTCTCACCCCCTGGCAGCGGGTGAGAAACTTGCGGAGAGCCGCCAGCACCGCATCAGGTTGTTCTCTGACATCATAGGGGAATCCGGTGGCCAACAGTGACTTCAGCAGTTCCTCAGTGGAAGACACCTTAATTTTCTCTCCGTTCAGCCATGCCCCGCCTCCCTTGCAGGAAAAAAAGAGCTCATCCCGCATGGGCGCATAGATGACTCCGATCAGACTCTCACCCTTTTCCGCATAGGCGATGGATACGGCAAACCAGGGAAAGCCATGGGCAAAATTGGTGGTACCGTCCAGGGGATCAATGATCCACACCGGCTCCCGGGGCACTTCACCGTAAACGGCATGGGACTCCTCGGACAGAATCTTGATGGAGGGACATTGCACGGCCAGGATATCAAGAATGCATTTCTCGGCCGCCACATCGGCTTCCGTCACCAAATCAATCTCACCTTTGTACCGCACCTGGTGGGGCTGATGATACAATTCGGCCAGGATATGACCTGCCTTGAGCGCCGCCTGGGTTGCGGTCAGTAAAATTTTCGCCAAGGGATCACTGCCGTACTGTGCCAGACATGCTTCAATTCTTTTCATAATGTCCCGTTTCAATCTCTTCGGTTCTTTAATAATTGGGATCAGAGACACGCACCATCACCGTATTGATCAGCAATGACGGTACTACGCTCCGAATTTTTCGGCAATACTGAATGGCTTAG
>JAHIVT010000066.1 GCA_018816555.1 Pseudomonadota bacterium | reverse complement strand
GAATTGCTTCTCGTACTCAGCCTGTTTCTTGTCCCTGCGCTGGCGGTCACTGTTTAATTTCTTCTGGTATGCCTCGGTTGAACGAACCGCCTCGACCTCCTGCCTGGCCAATGCTATCGTTTCTCCCGGCGCCCAGATTCCTTTGGAAATAATGCGCCGACCCATTTTCGTCTGAACTCGCCAGAAAATGCCCCTGGCTGTTACCTTTCTGGTGATGCCTGCATCGCCGGCAGGAAGGAATACCCACCCGTCCGGGGGAGACAGCCTCTCGCCATGTTCACCAATAAGGGTACCGTTCAAGCCGGTCTTGACGATTTTATTTTCTTGTTCCACAAATCTATCCATTGGTGATGATATCATTTCGTGTACGGATCAAAACCTGATCACAAATGGCAGGATCACAAGTCCCAGGCCAATAGCAATGGACATCCAGACACTGTTGGTGAAATATGGAAAGACACAAAGACCAACACCGGCAAGCAACGCCATCATGTTGGCTTGCTTCCGACCATAGACGATATACCCCATGCCGAGGGAACCGAAGATCAAACCGGTGAATATCAGTGTGGTGTCCATATGCGGGGTCCTTCAATTTCAGAAAATTGTGAATAACCGGATTATCTCCATTCTCGCCTCTTCCCCACTGATCAGCTGAAATTTTTATATGTACTTCGGCACATGGTCCTATTTATCAACCACTCTTTTTTCCAGGTCTGTAACTGATTTGGCCATAGGTCAACAATAGACCGTATGCATACTAAATAAAAGAAAAACTCGCAATGCTGGTTGCCAGGCAATTTCAAGCTGGCAACCCAGTCTCCTTTTACTATCAAAATCGGCCCCAAAGTCCGAATATGTTTTTGGTCGGGAAACACCGGAGCCTGATGCCGGGGAGATTGGTGAGATGACTGGATTGTTGCGTCCCTGTTTGTTATGACAAAATATTAGTGTTACAATGGCCTTGTTTCGCGGGACGGAACCTGTTTCACTACCCCATGGCCATTCTTTTGAGATAATGAATGTTGATGGCTTCGAAAAAAGTCCCGGCACCGAATTTACGTGACGATAAATCATGTAGTTCTATACTCTGCAGGGCGGTCGGGCAACTTTTCTCCCTTGGGGCATAAATGCGTGACCGTCAATGTTTTCCCGACCTGTTTTATCCATAAAGCCAAGGAGGCATTGTATTGAAAATGAAGAGATCATTATGCGGCTGGATTGCGGTTTTCTGTTGCTTATTCCTGGTCCATTCGGCCCACGCCGGCAGCGGCCTGACGCGCATCTCGGACCATGTCTACGCCTATGTTGACGTCAAAGAGGCCTCCCCGGCCAACAGTTTCGGGGCCAATGCCGGCATCATCATCGGCCCGGACTCCATTGTGGTCATTGACACCCTGGTCTCGGCCAGGGAGGCGCAGCGCTTTCTCCGGGATATCCGGGAAATTTCCGACAAACCGATCAGCTCTGTGATCAATACCCACTATCATCTTGATCATGCCTTCGGCAATGCGGAGTTTGCCAAACAGGGCGCCGTGATTATCGCCCATGCCGCATGTCGGGACGAAATGGAGCATAAGGCTGCGGACGTACTGGCCAATACCAAAAATTACGGCCTCACCGACGAAGACATGTCAGGCACGGAAATCGCCTTTCCGGACATCACCTTTACCGACCGACTGCAGCTGCACCTGGGCGACCTGGAGGTGGAACTCATCAATGTGGCTCCTTCCCACTCAAAGGGCAGCATCCTGGTTTATCTGCCCGGCGAGAAAGTAGTTTTTGCCGGGGATACCCTGTTCACCGATTATCATCCCTACATGGGCGACGGCGACATCCCGGGCTGGCAGCAGACCCTTGACTTTCTCGCCACGCTCGATGCCGACAAAATCATTCCCGGCCACGGCCCGCTGTCCAGCAAAAAAGATGTGGCCGATATAAAAAGCTACATCAGCCTCTTTGACAAAATGGCCAAAGCGTTTACCTCAGGCAAGACCGATCCCGCTGAGATTGCTGCAGAAATGAAAAAAATCCTGCCCGCCAAAGCACAGGGTGAATGGCTCATCCAGGCCAATATCGAGGCCAAATACCTCAAAAAAGACGCTGAGAAAAATTGATGGCTCGTAAGTATTTTCACCACAGAGCACACAGAGATCACAGAGAAAGATTTTTTATGAGCCTCTATAGTTAGTCAGCTCTGTCGCTCTGTGGTAAATTTTCATCCCCAAAACACAATCAATTTCAGGAGACTTTCCATGCAGGCAGTAGTGGATCACTTCAGAGAGTTGAGCAGGATACCCCGCTGTTCCGGACACGAGGAAAAGGTGCGGGAGTTTCTCCAGGACTGGGGAAGAAAAAACGGTTTTTCCTCCAGGACCGATGCGGCGGGCAACCTGCTGGTCAGCGTGCCTGCCAGCCCGGCACAGGAGCAGGCCCCGGTCATTGTCCTGCAAGGGCACATGGATATGGTCTGCGAGAAAAACCGGGACAGCAGCCATGATTTTTCCATTGACCCTCTGCGGCTGCGTTTCGAGGGGGAATGGCTGCAGGCCGCGGAGACCACTTTGGGCGCGGACAACGGTGCGGGCCTGGCCATGGCCATGGCCCTGGCCGAGGATCAGGATCTCGTTCATCCCTCCCTTGAGCTGCTCTTCACGGTGGACGAGGAGAGCGGGCTCACCGGCGCTTCTTCTCTTGCGCCGGGCTTTTTTACCGGCAAGGTGCTGATCAATGTCGATTCCGAGGACGAGGGGGTCTTTACCATCGGCTGCGCGGGGGGCCGGGAGAGCACCATGGTCTTTCCCCTGCGGTTTGAGCCCTTCCCCGAGACCGGCCTGCTTTTTGAACTGAAGGTAAACGGCCTGCAGGGGGGCCACTCCGGGGTTAATATCGGTGAGAGACGGGGCAATGCCAATGTGCTGCTGGCCCGCCTGCTGGCCCAGGTCCATGCCCAAGCGGAAATCCGGCTGGCCGCCATTTCCGGCGGCAGCGCCCATAACGCCATTGCCCGGGAGGCCTCGGCCCGCTTTGCCGCAGTCCCGGCCGACGAGCCCCGGCTGACCGATCTGATCCGCCGGCTGCAGGAGAGGCTCTCGCAGGAATACCCGAACGAACCAAAATTGAGACTGTCACTGCAAACGGTGCCGGAAACCATGGACCGGGTCTTTTCCCGGGAAATCACGGACCGCCTGATTGATCTGCTGCAAGCGGCCCCGGATGGGGTGATGGCCATGTCACGGGAGGCGCCCGGCCTGGTGGAAACCTCGGTCAATTTTGCCACCATTCGGGAAAAAGGCGCGGAGCTTCACCTGCTCTTCAGCCAGCGCAGCGATAAGGCCTACGGTATTGACGCTCTGAGCGACAGGATCTCGTCCCTGGCCCGTCTTGCAGGCGCCGGGGTGCTGATTGGCAACGGCTACCCGGGCTGGCAGCCGGACCTGGACTCAGACCTGCTGGCCAGGTCCAAAAGGATTTACCGGGAACTTTTCACCACAGAGCCGATGATCGAGATCATACATGCCGGTCTGGAATGCGGCATCATCGGCGCGAAATACCAGGGCATGGACATGATTTCCATCGGCCCGACCATCAAGAACCCACATTCACCCGATGAAAAGCTCCATCTCCCTTCCCTTGAAAAAATCTACCGGTTCACCGCCGCCCTGCTGGGCACTTACTGCAGGAATTGAGCGGCCCCGTATATTAAAGTTTTGCCAAAGGGCGGGCATAAAACCCGCCCCTACTCTCCGGCAAAGGCCGTTTCAGTCCCAACTTAACACGCCCCAGAGAATTATCCATGCTTGATGAAGGTTCCCTTTTCGTATTCCTCAGAGGAGTTATCTGATCAGATAAGTACCGCAACTTCAAGTAGTTTAGGCACTCTTCTCGAACCGCAATCAGGGCATCGAAAGACCCCCTTTCAAAGCCTGCAACTTGCTCCGCTCCGGGAAGGTAACGGCTTGCCCGACTGCTGTCCGGGTTATCAATACATTTACTGACAGTTCATTGCATTTTGGACAGGCACCGTCACAGGTATCTACACGTCAATGCAGTGAATTTGTTTTGGTTGACATATATTTCCAAAAAAGTAACAGTTTGTTATGATGTTTTCCGGATTGGCCATTCCAGGTGGATATTTTCTTATGCAGAGTGATTATTTCTACTTTGTCACATTAGAATTCCATTTAACATCTTGAAATAATTGTCATTTTATGTTATAAGAGTTGTATGTTTTTCATCAATTCTTAGGAGGTAAAATGAGCCACATGCCAACCCCAAAAAATCCAGACCGATAGGAG